>JABSPW010000112.1 GCA_013214285.1 Halioglobus sp.
GAATAAAACCTGCAGGCTATGCGGGCTGTGAAAAGGGGTGTGGTATCCTGCTGCATATTGCAAGGTACGGTGTGCCGGAATAAAAGGCATGGCTTCATAAGAATAATTCGTTTTGGAGTAATACGGTTTTGGATCAGGTTGTTGTATGGGGTGCTTCAGGCCATGCCCTTGTGGTGGGAGACATCCTTCGACAAGAGGGCCTATACGAGGTCGTGGGCTATCTCGATGGGCTTGATCCAGGTCGGATCGGCGAGCCCTTCGGTGGTTCTGTGGTGCTGGGAGGCCAGGAGCAACTGTCCGATTTGGAAACCAACGCAGTGAGACTCGTTGCTTTGGGTGTGGGCGACTGTAGCGCGCGATTGCAGATCGCCTCGGCCGTGACTCGTGCCGGGTTCAAATTGGTAAATGCGGTTCACCCGAGCGCAGTGATGTCGCCCGACATCTGTATAGGAGAGGGCACTATAGTATGCGCCGGTGCGGTGATTAACCCCCACGCCAAGCTGGGTCAGGCCGTTATTGTGAACACGTCAGCCTCTATTGATCATGAGTGTAATATCGCGGATGGTGTTCATCTTTCTCCAGGCGTTCATCTCGCAGGCAGGGTGTTAGTTGGAGAGGGCACGTCGGTGGGTGTGGGCAGTGTCGTTCGGGATGGTGTTGCGATTGGCAAAGGGTGTATTATCGGTGCCGGTGCGGTTGTGGTCAGTGATTTGCCGGACAATGTCTTGGCCTACGGGGTGCCTGCGCAAGTAATACGCGAGATCGGTTAAGTGGATCAGGCCATCATGATGGAAGAAATGTCACGCGAGTCTAATCGCGAAAAAAAAACCCCGGATTATTCCTGTGTGCTACCGGTGTATTACAACGAGGGTGCCCTGACCAAGACGCTAAGTCGTCTGAAGAAGCGCGTGCTTGATGCTAACCCCGATTATGCTGCAGAGATTATTTTTGTTGATGACGGTTCAGGCGATGGTTCGTATCAAGAGCTTATAGGATTACGAAACGAAAATCCGGACTTGGTCAAGGTGGTCAAGCTGACTCGAAATTTTGGTCAAGTCAATGCGCTGATGGCTGGATTCGCGCAGGCGAAGGGTCGATGCGTGGTCGCTATGTCCGCAGATGGGCAGGACCCTGTCGATTTGATCAATGATATGCTCAAGGGTCATTTTGATGATGGCTACGAGTTGGTCATATGTCACAGGGAGGACCGTGACGAGACGTATACGCGCAAGCTGACATCAGAAATATTCTATTCTTTAGTGCGTCGGCTCAGCTTTTCGAACATGCCTGTGGGTGGTTTTGACTTCTTCTTGATGGGGCGACGGGCTCTCGACGTCTTGCTTCGCAATGCAGAGGCCCATTCTTTCTTGCAAGGCCAGATCTTGTGGACAGGGTATCCGGTAAAGTACATCAGTTACCGACGCCAGGCTCGGGAAATTGGTAGTTCTCGTTGGACTGTGTCTAAAAAAGTTACCTATCTCATTGATGGGGTGATGAGTTACTCGTCCATGCCTATCCGTTTCATGTCTTTAGCAGGACTGGCCATCGCCTCCTCGGGGTTTCTCTATGCGCTCTTCATTATAGCGACACGCTTAATGTTCGGTAGCGTTATTCAGGGCTGGGCGGCGATCATGGTGGTAATTCTTGTCCTAGGTGGTATTCAGCTGTTGATGCTAGGTGTCATTGGTGAGTACATGTGGCGGACGCTTGCGCAGTCGCGCGGCAGAGATGCCTATGTCATCGAAGAAATACTCGACTAGACAACGGTAGTAATGAGTAGAGAGACCGTCCAGATGGAGAGCCGTACACTACCCGGTCGCCAATGGATGTATATGGCGACGGGGGTTTTCTTCGGAGGCGTATTTTTTTACCTCGCGGCGCGGAACGCCAATCTCAGTGAAGCGCTGGCACTCATATATACGATCGATGCATTTTGGATCATGCCGTTTACAGTGATCTGGTTATTCAACGTGCTCTTACGTAGCTTTCGCTGGCAATATATGTTCCCGGACGAAAGCCGACCCTCTTTCAGGCATGCACTAGATGGTTTCGTTTTGTCGAAAGTGGGCAATATTTTCTTGCCGGGGCGACTGGGTGAAGTTCTCCGGGCAGGTGTCATTGGCAGGTTTTATCCGCGGGTTGGTCTCAGCGGATCACTAGCCACTGTTGTTGTGGAGAAAATTCTTGATTCCTTCGCCATTTTAGCAATGTTGGGAGTCGCCTTATTTTTCGCTCCATTGCCGGATTGGATTACGCAAGCAGGGACCTGGCTTATTGTGGGGTTTTCTTTTTTGCTTCTCGTGTTGTGGGGCATTAGCCGGACAGGCAGTGGCGCCACGCTTGAGTCTATTTTGCCTAATGCCAATGGGCTTGTGCTCAGAATTAAGACGTTTCTCTTGGGGCTGATCGTAAAGTTCTCTTCCGGCCTGCACACCTTGAGGGCTGCGCACCACTTCACTTTTTCGGTCTTTCTCACCGTTATTATTTGGGCTGGAGAGTCTGCTATGCTATTCGCGCTTATCAAGGCATTTTCGATATCTGCACCCTTTACAGCGGCTGTCGTAGGCATGGTCTTTCTCTGTATTGGAGGAATGCTGCCCACTGCGCCTGGTTTTGTTGGGACCTATCAGCTATTCATTGTTGCTGCATTGCAGATTTTCGGAGTGCCCGAAACTGACGCATTTGCTCTTTCCCTATTTATGAATCTGTACGTAATATTCCTGGTTGCAACTACCGGTGCGCTGGTGTTTATGGCGGCGGGTGGCATGATAAATGTTAGACAGTTGGTTTTGGACTCTGTTAAGAAAGCATGACACCGGTTTCTCTCATTGTTGTCGGTGCTCCACGCTCAGGTACTTACTGGGTAGTGGATCTTTTGCAGAATCATTTCGGTATACAATTTCCGAGTGAAACGCATTTTGTGCCGCTGTATGCCCGCTATTTGTGGCTATGGGGTGACTTATCAATTGCGGCTAACCGCCGCCGTCTTCTGGTGAATATTTATGAGTTCCTACAAATTTGGACTGCGAGATCGTCGTCGTCCGAGGAGTATCTAGCGCAGATCAGGCAATTGAGTCTACTGGTGACTCTTGATCGAGAGTGCGCGGAAGATATTGTAGCGGAGTCCGATGATTATCCCTCTCTTGTGAATGCACTGTATAGGCATTTTGCGAAGATTCATGCAGCTGACGCATTTGGTGATAAAAGTGCGCACTATCGTGTTCTGGATCCAGATGCAATTTTTAAATTTTTTCCAGATGCATGCATGCTCCATGTGATTCGGGACGGTCGGGATGTAGCAACCAGCTGGATAAATCAATGGTTTGGTCCTCCATCAATTAAGCATGCTGCTCGCTTGTGGCGAGATCATATAGAAGTCAACCGCGACTGGGGTCGCCGCAATGTGTCTCGTTATCTTGAAATACGCTACGAAGACCTGGCACTGGATTGTGCAGGCGAGATTGAGAAATTGGGAATTTTTCTGGGGAAGCATGCTGCTCCTAGCGATTCCGGCGGGTCACAGTCTGATCTTGCTCGTGCTTTAGCAAATACTGAAAGTCACTCTTCGATGCTACACATCAACGCTTCTGATAATATTGCCAAATGGCGCGATCAAATGTCGACGCACGATTTGTATGCTTTTGAGGAAATCGCCGGTGAAGTTCTGGCTAAATGCGGTTATGAGGTGTCCCTGAGAGGCAATAAAAAAGAAACGCTCGTGCTGCCGCGCCCTTCGGTGCATTCTTTGCGCGTAACCCTCAAGCGCTTACTACCCCTGGTGCTTGGAATAGCATCACGAGTTCGCCTACCCGTGTTGCCATTTATCAACTGGCGATATCCTTCCGACTGGCGGTATGTCGAGGCCAAAAGGTCTCACGAGACGTGAGTGAGAGATAGCTTAGCGGATTCGCGCAAGTTCGAATAATGCAGAATATAGGAGCTGGCGAAATTGTCGATCATTGTCTTCAAACCACGCTCGGGCATTCTGTGAGATCAGGCGCGTGGTGTCGTCTGGCAGATCTAACATACTAATGACTTTGCTCTTGAGGTCCGAGCTGCTGACAAAATAGTTCCTGCCCGCCCTTTGAGCCCGCGAGCGATCGTAATCAACCAGAAAACCCCTTTCCTCGTTTATCAGCTCGTTCATAGGCGGTGCATTTGTCGTCAGTGTCACGGCACCACAGCTCATGGCTTCTGCTATGACGTGCCCGAAACCCTCTGCCTCAGACGGACAAAGGTGCATGGCGTGGGTATTTTGCAACGAACGCAGTTCGGCGTCCTTCAGGCGCGCTACTATATGATCGATATTGGGTGCTCTTTTGGGTATAACGCGGGATTGTTTGTACGTCCGCGGACTCTGTACTACGCGCAGCACAGGCCATTCCGGATGTGCCAGCCAGAGATTGGTTAGTGCATCAGTTCCCTTTTGCCAGCTGCGTCCTGCCAGATGAAGAAACTGTTTCCTGGCTTTATCTGTTGCGGTATGGTCGAGACGGTCCGCGCTGGTAAAGCTGATAAATCGAGTATGGTGGTGGATCGCCGAAAAGACTTTTTGTGCATGTTGGGTCTTACAGAAGACGGCATCGATTTTTTTCAGGTGACGCGTCTGGTTCTTTTTGAACCATTCTGGGTTGGGTATGAAAGCATTATGTTTGGCGAATGGAAAAAATCCGGGGACAACGTCCTCCAGAAACAGGTTTATATCGAAACATGATGTTGCAAGCTTCGACCGTTTAAGACTAAGCTGTCGGATGTTAGCAACCCTGTGATAAATTCGCCGTCGGTATATAGTGGCATTGTTCATAGGTGATCCATTGAGTGCTAGCTCAAACTCATCGGTGGGTAGCGCATTGACCAGAATTTCAACATCCCGGCTTAGCCCGCCGCCGTTATGCCAGGCGATGATATTGATGCGGATCATACCGGACTCTCTTTAATAACCGCTTCCTTTTGCTGAGCAAACCACAGTGTTGCATAGTGCCCTTTGCTTTCCAGTAATTGCTGATGGGAACCGTATTCTACGACACGCCCATGATCCAATACGACAATGCGATCAGCGTCGATTATGGTTGATAGCCTATGAGCGATCACCATGCTCGTATGGCCGTGAGCCACTTCTTTAAGTGCGCGAAGGATAGCTTGTTCAGATTTACTATCCAGTGCAGAGGTCGCCTCATCGAAAACGAGAATCGGTGAATTTTTTAAAATAGTGCGAGCAATGGCGACACGCTGTTTTTCTCCTCCGGAGAGCTTCAGACCCCGTTCGCCTACCATGGTTCGTTGTCCTTCGGGCAATTGCTCAATAAAATCATTCAGGTGGGCTAGACGGATGGCCCTGGAAACCTCTTCGTCGCTAGCTCCTGGTCTTCCGTAGCGCACATTTTCGAAAATGTTGTCATTGAATAATACCGTGTCCTGAGGAACGATACCGATCGCGCTACGCAAGGAGTATTTGCTTACCGTGCTAATGTCGGTCCCTCCTATCAAAATTTTACCGGCGTCGAGGTCGTAGAATCGAAACAGCAATTTCACTAATGTTGATTTGCCGGCACCGCTCGAGCCGACAATGGCGACCTTCTCTTGTGCTTCTATTTTAAAGGAGACGCCTGAGAGTATCTCCCGATTAGTGCGGTAGCAAAAGTACACGTCCTGAAATTCAATTGTGCTTGATCGGCAATCGAGCTCTCCGGCCCTATCCCGGTCGATAACGCTTGGCTTGACTTTTAGAAGTCCTAGCATCTTCTCGATGTTTGCCATTGAGCCTTTAATCTCCCTATAAACGAATCCAAGGAAATTAAGTGGCAGGAACAATTGAATCATGAAGGCATTGATGAGGACGAAGTCGCCTAGAGTCATGTTTCCATTTGAGACACGGTGTGCCGCCATCCACAGCATGAGGGTCATAGCCACCCCTACAATGAGCGCCTGGCCGCCATTTAAGGAAAAGAGCGATAATCTATTCTTGCGACGAGCAATTTCCCAATTTTGCAATTCCTGGTCATATCGCCGAGCCTCAAAGGCTTCGTTATTGAAATACTTGACTGTTTCAAAATTGAGTAGACTGTCGACGGCTCGGGTGTTGGTGGCGGAATCAGCAATATTTGCTTCGCGAACAAAGCGAGTGCGCCATTCCGTTGCGATTACGGAAAACCAGACGTAGGTCATTACGGAGATGAGGGTGACCGCGGCGAAACCCCATCCGTAGTTGTAAAATAGAATGCCAACAACGAGTAAAATTTCGATGAAGGTCGGTACTATGTTGAAGACGAAAAATCGCATCAAAAAGCTGATGCCGGTGGTGCCGCGCTCAATATCCCGCGATAATCCGCCGGTGCGTCGGTTCAAGTGGAAGTCCAGATCCAGAGCGTGAAGGTGTTCAAATATTTCCAGACCGATTTGACGCATCGCGCGCTCAGTGACCCGTCCGAACACGGTATCTCGGAGTTCTCCCAAAATAACGTTGGCGAAGCGCGCGAATCCGTATGCGAAAACTAGCGTTATAGGGACTGCAATCAGTTTATCAGGCGCATTTTCCAGCGTATCGACGATATGCTTCAGAACGAAAGGGCCGACAACGTTGGCCAGTTTAGCCAGAACAAGGCAGCCGAGTGCGAAAATGACCCGGCGGCGGTGCACCATAAGGTAGGGCCAGACAATGTGAAAAATCTGCCAGTTTATGCGCTGTAGAGGCTCGACTTCGCGGTTACCGTGCTCCATTAGCGGGTTAGGGTTTTCGCCTGTTGTCTCGCCGATACACCCGATCGTCCTGTCGTCCCCCGCGAAGACAAGCGGGCGCGAGTTGAAAGTAACTGTCGCGGGTGGGTTGGGTCCGACTCCAGTCCACCAGTTCGCTGCGGTAAGCGAATTTCCAAACTCCATCGCGGTGTTCGTAACGGTCTAAGTAGCGCCCGGCAATCACAACGTCATCAAAGCCCGCTTCCCCTATGACCTTGTGATAAGCGTGAAAGTAGACCTCGCCGAAAGCCTGTGTTCCGTCCAGCTCGATTAAAACATTTCCGATCATATGCTGGTTGGCTTCGTGATTTTTTAAGGCATTAATAGCGAAGGTGACAAATTCACGGGGTCTGCTTTTGGTAAAGCCGTAGTCACACCAGCCATCCTGGAAAAAAACAGATAGCAGAAGATGCTCGTCTAGTCGGTCAAGTCCGCGCATGTATTTACAGGATAACTCATAGATCTCTTGTTTATCTGCCAGGGCTTGCAACCTATCATTCACTGTGGCGTGCTTCCATGTTTGTTGGCTAAAAACGGGTATAGTGGATCGTTATTGTAGTGGCCGCTTTTGGCTAATGCTCCAAATGCATCGCCGTCGCGTTCGTCCCGCACTGAGTAACGTTTGCTCCAATCCATGACAACCTGTCGATACACAATTTTCCAATGTCCGGTGCGCTTTTCCAAGCGATCTAGGTAACGCCCATAAAACAGCAGTTCTTCGCCGCCGCCTTGCAGCAAGTGTCCCGCGTGGACACAGGTTTCGCTGTAAGCAAAATTACCTTCAAATGTTACCAGCGTATTGCTTAATGCGTGTCTGGTCAGTGCATACTGCCCACCGAGGACACCGATGATCAGGTTGGCAAAGACGCGGGCCTCGCCTTTGAAACGGCCATAATCGACCTGCGCATCGGGCCAATAGGCTGCCCGGATGGTGGCTTCATCCAGCCGGTCTAATCCCCGGCTGTGCAGGTTTAATATATCCAGTATCGCCATTCTTTCCGCGACTTCTGCCGTATCCGGTGTCTTACCCGTCTGCAGTGCCATGCGAAGTGCCTCGCTGGAAAGTAACTGCACCCGGACTTGCATTAGCACACGGCCGGTGTAGAGTATAAAAAACAGTCTAACCTGATTGTATTATCGAGTACTGTCGGAAGTCTATCCTGCTGAAAGTTGTTGGAGGGAATGCTAATTCGGATGACAAACCACTCATGCAAACAGTCCGTTGCCGCGAGGGCACGTGGTCCCAGCGTAGCCGATACGCTGAGATCGGATCCGATTCCGCCTCCTCCACCGCTGCTTGAAAGCCGCACTGAATACCTGGGGGACAGTGATATTCCCTTTTCGCGCTACACGTCTCGTCGGTTTTTTCAACGTGAGATGACTGACCTGTGGCCCCGCACCTGGCAATGGGTATGTCGAGAGGAGCATGTACCCGAGGTTGGAGATACCTACGTGTATGACATCGGCGCGTATTCCGTGATTGTGGTCCGCTCGACCGAACATCGGATTGAAGCCTATCTGAATAGTTGTACCCATCGCGGGACGCGCTTGCTCGATGGGGAGGGTAGTGGCTACGCTTTAGCGTTTACCTGCCCTGTCCACGGCTGGTCCTGGGAACTTGATGGATCGATCAAGAATATTCCGGCGCGGTGGGATTTTCCCCATGTCAGCAATGCCAGTCATCGCCTGCAACCAGTGCGCTGTGAAACGTGGGGTGGGTTCGTGTTCATCAACATGGACCTTCACGCACAGCCACTACAGAGCTACCTTGATGTGATGCCGGAGCATTTCAGGCATTTCCCGTTGGATCGTCGGCGCATCCGTTTGCATGTACAGAAGAAGTTGCCCTGTAACTGGAAAACTGCGCAGGAGGCTTTTATGGAGGCCTATCATAATTTTGAAACACATGACTCGCCGAACGGTGGGAATACGCAATACGATATTTTCGGAAAATACGTTAGTCGTTTCATCCACAATATGGGCACTTACAGCCCGGAATCACTGAGCGACTATCCAGGGGAAAAGTGGCGCGATCCGCCCTTGACTGAGGACGAGCAGCTGGCTTTTCTGGACGCTTATGACATTGAGTATGGTGCGGTGCCATCGGGAGCGTCTGCCCGGCACATGTTGGCAGAGGCGCTGCGTGGCCATTTTGGTGGAAAATTGGGCATGGATTTTTCCACAACCAGCGATAGTCTGATGTTGGACTCAATCGAATACCACTTGTTTCCCAATATGTTTTTTTTCCAGGGATTAATATACCGATGGTTTACCGGTTCCGGCCAGACGGAGAGGATGTCGATAGGGCCATCTTTGATCTTTTGATTCTGGAGCCCCTGCCCGAAGGGGCCGCTCACCCGCAACCGCCAGAGCCTGTTCTTCTCGAAATCGATCAATCCTATACCAAGGCTGAGGGCATTAGTTGGTGGGGTCCTGTTTACGATGAAGATACCGGTAACCTCGCAGCACAGCAGCGGGGATTCAAGACCAGTCGTAAGACCGGGCTGACGCTAGGGAACTACCAGGAGGCTCGCATCCGGCGAATGCACCTTACGCTGGACGAATTTTTGTCTGGTCCGGACGCCGAAGACTAGAGACGTGTCAGATGCAGTCTATTGGCGTGTTGCAGGCAGCGAAGATGTGCCTCAGGGGAAGACGTTGTGTGTTGAGGTGGAGGGCCGGGAAGTTTTGGTATGCCACACGGCAGAAGGCTATTTTGCCGTTGAAAATCAGTGCACGCATGCCCAGGCACGTCTCTGTGAAGGCAAGTTGAAAGGACATCGCATTCTCTGTCCCTTACACGGGGCAGCGTTCGACATACGCGATGGAACAGCCCTAACACGACCGGCGTCGGCCCCTCTGAAGACCTATGTAGCGAGAGTGATCGGAGACGCTATTGAGGTGCTCTTTGATAGGGGCGAATACTGAGTATGCCGCAAACGACACATGAGAATAGCTTTCCTTGTGGTTTACAGGCGCGAACAGCGCAGCGTGCCAGCCTGAACAAGGAGAGCCACACTCAGCCTGCCACCGTCGCTGCAGAATGGGATGCTATTTGGACCCGCTGTTAGTTATTTGCGGGACTTGTTTCCGATTTGCCTGACCCAAGCAATTACTTTGTGTGCGAGCTAGGGCGTGAATCGATTATCGTGTTGCGGAATGAGCAGAGCCAGATTCGCGGCCATTACAATGTTTGCCAGCACCGCGGCAACCGCATTCTCAGCGGTGATAGGGGTCCAGTGCATCAGCTTGCTTGTCCCCACCACGGCTGGCGTTATGGTCTGGATGGACGATTGACGGAAATCCCGGATGAGCGGCGATTCGATCCTCCCGTCAATCGCGCTGTTCGCTCACCGAAGTCGTTGCAACTTGAAGTATGGGCGGGTCTTATCTGGCTTAATATGGACACGCAAGCGGTGAACCCTGCGATTGCCGCGTCACAGCAAGATGATCGTCCGGAACATGAGCGTTTCTCTGCTGCGGATGTTGTCACCGGCAAACACGCATTGTCTATCACCCTAGACCAGGATATTCATTACCTGGTAGACATGCAGGCGGGTATGCACTCCCGGGGCTTCGACCGAGCGGTTCTCAACAAAGACGAGGTGCGGGTCCACTTTCATGACTGGGTGCAGGCCTATTTGTCAGGTGATGTCGACTGATCGTGCGTTACAGCTGTAACACAAGCTTAGCAATAATATTACGCTGAACTTCCTGAGAACCGCCAAAAATAGATGCTGCGCGATTGTTCAAGTAACGCGGGACGACCGAGCTTAAGTAATCTGTTCGCACGGGGCTGCCATCGGTGACCGGATTCATTATCAGTCCACTGTAGCCCATGACTTCCACTGCCAATTCGTTGACCGCTTGTTCTAAGCGCACCGCCGTCACTTTTAGAATGGAGGATTCTGGCCCAGGGTTTCCGCCGCCGCTGACCACCGATAAAATACGTAGCTCAGTGATTTCCAGCGCCTTGAGGTCGATCTCGACACGGGCTAATCTACGCGCCAGGTCGCCGTAGCGGTCGAAGTCCGGATTGCCCTGCCTGGTACGGGCAATCATCTGCCGCAGATGGTCGATTTCATGTCGGATGCGATGAGCGCTGAACCCACCGCCGCGCTCGAACTCCAGCAGGTACTTGGCATAGCCCCAGCCCTTGTTCTCTTCGCCAATGCGATTCGACTTGGGTACCCTAACGTTGTCGAAGAAAACCTGGTTGACCTCATGGTCGCCTGCCATGGTGATAATCGGCTCCACCGAAACGCCAGGTGTATCCATATCGATCAGCAGAAAGCTAATACCTGCCTGTGGCTTGGCGCTGACGTCCGTCCGAACGAGACAGAAGATGTGGTCTGCCAGGTGTGCGTGAGTGGTCCAGATCTTGGAACCGTTGACAATGTAATCCTCGCCATCGGACTCCGCCTTCAGTTTCAGGCTGGCCAGGTCGGAGCCGGCACCGGGTTCTGAATAGCCCTGGCACCAATAGTGTTCGCCGTTGAGCATCTTTGGTAGGTAGTTGGTCTTCTGCGCTTCGCTGCCAAAGGCCATGATGACCGGCGCTAGCATGAGCAGCCCGAGGGGTATAAGCATGGGGGCGCCTGCGTGGTAGCACTCCTTGCTGAATATGTACTTCTGGGTAGGGGTCCAGTCGGGCCCGCCATACTCCTTGGGCCACTGTGGCACGGCCCAGCCCTTTGCAACAAGAATGGCCTGCCACTCTAAAGCGATGTCTTTTTCGACAAAGACACTGCCGTTGTTGGCGGTACCTTCGACAATGTGTTGTGGCAGATGGTTTTTTAGGAACTCGCGCACCTCCTGCTGGAAGGCGAGCTCCTCCTCGGTGAAATTCACGTTCATAGTATCGCTTCGGGTATGCTGTTACGCCGGTTCCATCGCCCAGGCGATGCCACGGCGCAGCACCTCGTAATACTCCTCTGTTTTCCAGGCACCCTCTTCTGGTGCTGGGTATTCTTCGATCAGCGGTTGCATATCGTATTTGCCACGGCAGTGTCCCAGCGTGAAGTAGAGCACCTGACCCTCACCGTAGGGATGGATGTACAGCACGGGTTGCACGTCCGTCTTCTTTTTCCAGTCATCCCGCACAAAACCCTCCACGGGGGCGTCCCACAGGCAATGCAGCAGGGTGTGGTATTCACCATGCATTTTGCACAGGTAAAGCTCATCATCGACAGTGAAAACCGGGATGTCTTTGACCAGCGGATGGTCCGTTTCCGTGGCATGCACCTCGTAGGGCTGGATAGGCGGGTGGGACATGAATTGGCTGCCCAACAGTTTCATGAACGGTAGGTTCTCCTCCGGGCAGTCCACACGCGGGCTGCCGTCCTGGGCTGGCTCCAAGAAACGCAGGATGGAATTGGTGCCATGGAGTGCGAACCACTTCTTGCCGCCATTGATGAAGTCTATCAGGCGCTGTGTCTGAGCTGGAGTAGGCACCACGTCGCAGGTATAGGTCATCAGGAAGTCGCTGGCGCAGATTGCGTCAATGCTACTGTAATCGGCTCCGACCTCAACTTTTATGCGAGGTTGTTCTGCTAGTAGCTTGAGTATCTCTAGCCTTGCGAAGTCGATGTTATGGTACTTGCCGCCCGCCACCAGGTAGACGTCGATGCGGTCCGACTTATTCATCTTACAGCTGGACTCTCTTGGTGAAGCCGCCATCCACGACAAGGTTCAGACCGGTGATCCAGCTGGACGCGGGGCTGGCATGGAATGCTACTCCCGGGTTTCCGCATCCAAAGATCAGCCACCCGAATATTCGTTTCCAGC
>JABSPW010000113.1 GCA_013214285.1 Halioglobus sp.
ATCAAGTCTTGCGGCGACACCACGCGGTTGCCCAGACCGATGTCTGCCGCTTCCTCTGCGAGCATGATTTTGGCAGTCAACACGAGCTCTTGGGCCTTTGCCGCCCCTACTAGCCGTGGAAGCAGATAGGTGCTGCCTAGACCGGGCAGGATACCCATCTTGGTAAACGTCAATCCGAGTTTGGCGCCAGCTGCTGCAAGCCGGATGTCACAGGGCAAAGTCATCGTAATGCCTACTCCAATGGCGTGTCCGTTGATGGCCGCGATGACCGGCTTTTTGTAGTTCAAAAGGGTCAGGGGGAATTCCCTTACCAGTCTTTCCTTTCCCAGCCTGGGACCGCTGATTTTGGCGGAGCTGGCCTGCTCTTTAAGATGATCGAGATCAACACCTGCGCAGAAACCCCTGCCCGCGCCGGTTAGGATTATAGCGCGAGCGGAAGAGTCCTCCTTGAGCGTATCGAAGACGCTGACGATTTCCTCGCCCATATCCACCGTATAAGCATTGAGTTTGTCGGGACGATTCAATGTCACCGTCGCGATGCCGTCGCTGATATCAACTAGCAGGTGCTGGTACATAGCGTACTCCGAGAGATATAAGGGGCGGGCTACTTGGGTAATCCCAGATGGCGTTCGCCGATGATGTTACGCATCACTTCGGAGGTGCCGCCGCCGAGCGTGTTGGCAAAGGAACCGAGGAACATCTTCGGCCACTCGCTTGCCATGCCGGATAATCGACTGCGTTCGGCACCGACGATCTGCAATGACAGAATAGAAATTCGCTTATACAGTTCAGATTGAAAGAGTTTCAGCATCGAGCCTTCTGGTCCAGGCATGCCGGTTCGCTCATTGCGAGAGATGCCCATCAGGGTCATCGCCAGCAGTGACCGGGTCTCCGCTCGCATTTTTGCCAGTTGATATGCGATGTGGTCATCTTCGATCGCGAGCCGGCCATCCTCCAAGCGCGTTTGGTTTGCCAGGTGCAGGAGGTCTTCCATGCGGTTCCAGGTTTCGATCTGCGAGGGCATGAAGGCGGTGCCGCGCTCAAACGACAGCTGCGCCATGCTAACTTTCCAGCCGTTGTTGATGCCACCGACGATGTTCTTCACTGGAATCCGCACCTCATCGTAAAATACTTCATGTAAATCTGTTCCACCCGCCATGTCGTGGATGGGGCGGATCTCCATGCCCGGGTTGTCCATGCGGTTAATGACCCAGCTGATGCCCTTGTGCTTTGGTGCGTCCGGGTCAGTACGCACCAGTAGTTGCTGCCAGTCGGCGAAGCGTGCCCAACTGGTCCAGATTTTAGAGCCGGTCACAATCATATCGTCACCGTCGATCACGGCGCGCGTTTTCAAGGAAGCTAGATCAGAGCCTGCGCCCGGTTCCGAAAAGCCCTGACACCAGATGACATCGCCCTTCAAAATTGGTGGCAGATAAGTTTGCTTCTGTTGCTCGTCACCGCAGGCAATGATTGTGGGGCCTGCGAGGTTCAAGCCGTTGAAGCGGTAGTGATCGCCCGGAGCGCGCGATTTCGCGTACTCCATGAGGAAGATCAGTTGTTGGAAGGTGTCGAAGCCCTGGCCGCCATATTCTTGCGGCCAGTTGATGCCAGCCCAGCCGCCCTTGTACAGGGTTTTCTGCCAGGCGAGATCAAATGCCCGGCCCTCGGCACTATCCTCGGGACGAGACTCTTGCGGCTTATTTTCCTCCAACCAGTCACGCACCCGCTCCCGGAACTGTTCCTGCTCTTCGGTGAAATCGAGGTTCATAATGTCAATTCACTGTGCTATCCGTTACTTTATGGGGGTGCAGCTGCACTGAGCACCTGTCTCAGGTGAAAGCGTTCACTGCCAAAGAGTGATTCCAGCACTTGAGCGCGCTTTACAAACAGGTGAATGTCCATCTCCTGGGTATATCCCATTCCGCCATGGATCTGCACAGCGGTATTAGCATTTTCTTGCGCGGCATCGATGGCAAGCGCTTTTAGAGAGGAGGTGTCGAGTGGTCCTGCCGAGGGTTGCTGCTGCAAGGTGATGCTAGCGTAGTAGAGCATGGCGCGCACGCATTCACAGCGTATCGACATCTCCGCGCAGTAATGTTTGATAGATTGAAAACTGCCGATCGGCTTACCGAACTGCTCTCGCGCCTGTGCGTAGTCAACCGAGCGTTGCAGGGTAGCTTCGGCGATTCCCAGCAGCATCGCGGAGATGAGGACAGTGCCGCGTAGAAAAATTGCGTCTTGGTCAGCGGTGACGAAACAGGTGGTCGTAGTGTTGTCACCGCGCCAGCAGGTCAGGTCCAGAGTTGGATCCATACAGCGTTCCTGGCTGACTTGCTGCAGGTCGGAGAGTGCCACCAAAGCAGCGCCCCCGTCGTCCGTCAGCATTATGTAGTCTGCGCCTTCGGCCTCAAACACGAGGAAATTACCTGTAACCGTTGGGCTAATTGTAGCCGGTGCGCTTGATTGCTGAGTGGCGATAGCGACACGTAGAGTGCCGTCAAGAATGGCATGGGCGAGATCGTCATGCCCCCTGACTGCCGCTGTCCGCGCGGCAAGCACACTGCCCACAAGGGATGGGGGCATCAGGTAACGACCCAATTCCGCGAATAGCAGCGCTTCCTCCGACAGACCATAGCCAACCCCGCCCAGGGTGTCGGGTAGACCGATACCGATCCACCCCATACCGGCGAGCTGCTTCAGTTGATCATGGTTCAGCCGCGGTCTCTGTGCAGTGGTGAGCAGCGCCTGCACGGGGAATTCATTCCCGAGGTAGTTGCTCGCGGTATCGAGGATCTGTTGCTGTTCTTCCGTCGGGAGCAAATCCATGGTCGGTCCGGGGGTAGGTGCACAACGTACATGCGCAGATCAGAGCCTGCAGTTATGCCCGATTCTATAATAAGACAGCTGTCAGGATAAAGGGTTTTGTCCCGCGTCCGTGCTAAGATCAATCGCGTTTCGGTCAGTGAGAGCGTAGGGATGGCGATCAAGATAGGCACTTCAGTCGGCATGCTGAACCCGCGATATTTTCTGGAGGTCGCCGTGGCTGCAGATAATCTCGGATTTGAATCGCTGTGGATGCCCGAACATTTGATCTTCCCCGAGTCGATGGCGGGCTCACCCTTTGAGGCGGAAGAGGGCGACAGGGCGCACTCGCCGGTTCCCGCGGAGACGCCACTGTATGACGTGTTCGCTTATCTGGCGTTTTTGGCAGGGAAGACCAAACAGATTCGTCTCGGAACCAATATTTACCTGTTAGGTTTGCGCCACCCCTTTATCGCAGCACGTGCTGTGCAAACGCTGGATATCGTGTCCGGTGGGCGTGCGGAGATCGGTGTGGGTGCAGGGTGGCTGCGCAGTGAGTGGACGGCTGCCGGTCTCGATCCTCGGTCACGGGGGCGTCGACTCGACGAGGCATTGGCGGTGTGCCAGCGCCTTTGGACAGAAGATTCGATAACGCACAACGGAGCATTTTACCGGTTCGATGCGGTAAAATTCGAACCCAAGCCCGTGCAGAGACCGCATCCGCCTATTCTGGTGGGCGGGGAATCTCCGGCAGCGTTGCGGCGCACGGTCCGCTTGGGTAACGGTTGGTATGGGATTGGTCACAGCCTTGACTCGGTGCAGCCGGTGCTAAAGAGACTCCGGGAAATCGCGCAGGAAGAGGGGCGCGATTTCGACGAGCTGCTATTGGTTACAGCTGCAGAGGTCACTTGTCGTGATGAGCTGGCGCGGTGGGAGGACCTAGGTATCTCTCGCCTGGTAGTGACCCCCTGGACGCGCGGCCATGACGCCGTGGCAGGCCTCACGCGATTTGCAGAGGAGATCCTGGTGCGGTAGCCCTAAGGTCGATACTGCGCGCTAGACAAGACCGGATCGGCTGTCACTTTCCTTAGGTCTCGCCATCGCCACATGCGCTTCCCGGTCGACCAGCAGTGCTTTGATGAAAGCGCACTGCATTTCGATAGCCGAGATCATCAAGCTTTCCATCGGGTCAGTAACACTATGGGATCGTTCCAGCAGGGAGCGCGGTCCGAATCCCGTCTGCTGTCGATAGTCTGCATCCTCCAGTGCATTGAAAACGAGGAATGGCGGATACGGGTGTAAAAAGCTGGTGTCCAGATCGTCGTTCCCGTATTTGCTGTCATCGCAATGGACCCCCTAGATTCTGCCCTGTATGAGGCGCGAAACGATCATTTTGATAGCGTCGTTTGGCGCGTGGCGCCCAGGTCTACGAATGATTTTACGCGATCATCCCGTGTCATTGGCGCCAGCGTTTTGCTGCCGCAGTCCATGGACAGAGCCGGTCTTCACGGCTATCGGCGGGCGTGGTGGCGCGCCTGACCTGCTGCGCCGCGCAGAGGGCTACCCATCGCGGTCTAACGCATTAGCGACAGTTGATATCCGCTTGCATACCCTCGTGGTCGGAAGGCCAGCAAATGGCATGGGGCAGCGAGCCACAGACAGTGACAAAGGGGTTGGGGTCGTCGGCAAATAGACCTGTCGCCAGTCCATCGCCGTCGTCGTCCTGCCGTGAGTCGAGTACGTATTGACAGGACGAGCCGCTTTGCGTCGAGGGTACGTGCAGAAAAATATAGTCGATGCGGCGGCGGACGCCGCTGGCGGCTGACTCCATGTCGCCCAAACCTTCGGACTCCCGTCCTGACGTGCAACCAATGCCCGTTGTCGCATCGCACTCCGGGTTGCCTGCCGTCAGGTAGGCATCGACCCAGGCGCTGCCTTCGACCAGATGCAGGTATTCAAAAGACGCTGGGTCTGCGTTGAAGTCGCCACCGAGGATACGCAAGGAACCGGGTGCCGCGCGTTGTTCGGTGAGCATTGCTACCTGGATGGCCTGGCACTCGCGTGTGTCTGCCACATTGGCTGCCAGGCACGCCTCGGGGCAGGAATCGTCACAGGGTCGTCGGTCGATGCCGGCGGCCAAATGGGTGTTGAAGACATCCACTGGCCCGCTGGGATGATCAAGCTGCACGTGGAACAGGTTGCGGATACCGCCCACTAACACGTCTTCGGCGGTTTGCAGCGGCGGATACCGTGTCAACGTGTAGTTCTGGCCTAATGCGAGTGCCGGTGCCAATACGTGGTAACTTCCCCCGCATCGCACTGCCGCACGTTCGTGCAACAGTGCGATGATACGATCGCCAAGAATTTCTTGCAGCAGCACCACATCAGGGCAGTCAATCGTTTCGAGCCAATCGAATAGCAGATCCAGTCTATCTGCGACCCGGCAGCCTTGCGTCTCGGGCGGACAAAATCCGCCATGCAATGCATTGAGACTGGCGACCGTAACGTCTGGCGCAGCTGAGGCCAGATCGTCGTTTAGTATTGAGGTATCACTGCTGTCACTGCAGCCAGCCAGTGTCAGTAGGAGCGCAGGGTAAATGAGGGCTCGTAGCGACGGCATGACCCAAACCCGCGCGTGCTGTGAGTGATGGCTAGGACGATTGGTCATCAGGGCTCATTGGCACTGGTAGCGGCTCAGTGACCGCTGAATTTTGGCGTCCGCTTCTCGGCAAACGCGGTCACGGCTTCGCGCATATCCTCTGTGTGCGCGGTCAGATGTTCCGCCGCGGCGGAAAAGTTCATTGTCATATTGATACTGTGTTGAATCTGTTGGTTGATGGCCATTTTGGTCCAGCGCACTGCGGCGATTGGTCCGTGAGCGACTTCCCGCGCGTAGCGCATCGCCTGCTCCATGAGGGCGTCGTGGGGCACACAATGGTTGACCAGTCCCATCTCAGCGGCTTCCGCGCCAGTCACGAGTTTGCCGGTCATGAGCAATTCCTTGGCGCGGTGCGGACCGATCAGTAACGGCCAGATGACGGTGCCACCATCACCGGCAGCCAGCCCCATTTTCACATGGGTGTCGCCAATTCGTGCGGAGTCTGCGATAAAAATGACATCAGACAACAACGCAATCGTCGCGCCCAGTCCCGCTGCCGTGCCGTTCACAGCGGCAATGATAGGTGCCTCGCAGGTGACCATTTCCTGCACCAGGTAACGCGTACCTCGCAACTGATCGATGGGGCGGTCATCAGGGTTACCAAAGTCTTTGACGTCACCGCCGGCACAAAAAGACGTGCCCTTTCCGGTGAGAACGATGGCGCCGACGTCAGGGTCGACGGAGAGCGCGCGGAAGATCGTTTCTAGTCCGACGTGCACGGCGTGGTTGACTGCATTATGCACCGTGGGCCTGTCGAGGGTCACGGTAGCCACCCGGTCTGTTATGCAGACTTCAAGGTGGTGCTGGTCGCCAAATTTTGAGTAGTCCAACGGGTCGCTCCTGTTTGATATGGGGTAGGCAGTGCCACCGCCATCTACCCTTATTGGGGCTGGTTTTCTGGGTTTATGCCTATATAGAATAACTTAAAATTGTGTTCTCCGTGCGGTGCGTCACATTAGAAAAGATTGCCCCCGCCAAATGCGGGCGCTGCTGCGTATACTGGGTCCGGGTAAAAGGAGCATTTTATGGCGGTTTACCCGAGAAACGGGGGTGTTCAGTGGCGCCATCCGTACACGGGTAAGCGCATGGCAGGGCTGATGGGGCAGAGTAGTGCGCCCGTTGCCAGCAGGTGGCGGAGGGCGGTGTTGCGTCGCCGATTTTCTTGTCATGAATTGGACAATGTGATGGACTAACCGCCTAGAAATGTACTTGTATGCAATAGGTCGTTAGACTTCTGTTCACAAATCAAGGACGTATGAGTGTGGATTTAGGTAAATTGATCGCTGAATCGGCAGCTAGGCATGCCGATCGTGCGGCAGTTTTGCACAACGGTGAGAGCACCAGCTACCGGGATCTGATGCACTACCAGGGTGCCATTAGCCGCCACATCGCCGATCGCTGCTCACAATCAGGCAGCCGTATTGGCGTGTGTATTGAGCGGTCACCCCTGTTGATCGCCAGTCTACTCGCCGTGCATCACGCGAGGCATGCCTTTGTGCCGATGGATCCTAAACTGCCGGAAAAACGTCTGGCCTATATCCTGCAGGATTCAAAACCTGAATTCCTCCTGACCAGCCGGCTTCATGCCGAGTTTTTTGCGCCTCTGGGAATACCTTTCCTGTGCGTTGAGGATCTGCCGCTGGACGTCGACGATGAGCATTGCCGTCTCGACAACACGCCGGCCATCAGCGCGCATGAGACCGCATACCTTATATACACATCGGGCTCAACAGGCGAACCCAAAGGTGTTGAGATAGCGCACAGCGGAATTTCCAATCAAATCCTCTGGCGACGGGAGACCTTTGAATTGACCGCCGCTGACCGGATCTTGCAGACCTTCTCTCTGGCATTTGACCCCGCTATTTGGGAATTTTTCGGCACGCTGCAGGCAGGGGCCTGCATGGTGATCAGTGACGAGACCCACGACGCGTCGAAGATTGCCCAGTTGGTGCTGGACGAGGGCATCACCATCGTACAAACGGTGCCGAGTATGTTGAAACAACTGGTGCTGCAGGATGCCATGCGAGCAAGCACCCAGTTGCGTCACGTGATTTGCGGCGGTGAGACCTTGTCTTGGGAACTCGTCGAGGCGTTCTACTCAAACTGCCATGGTCAGCTTCACAACCTCTACGGACCGACCGAAACGACGATCGATGCAACGTATTGGCATTGTCGCCGTGGCGTGCCAGACCAGGCGATACCCATTGGTCACGCTATTGCCAATGCGCAAGTGTTTTTGCTTGACGAGCATGACAATATCGCCGCCGAAGGCGTGCCCGGCGAGATACTCATCGCGGGTGCCGGTGTCGCGGCAGGGTACTTTGGCAAGCCTTGCCTCACCCGGGAGCGATTTGTGGCCCCACCCGCTGCGTTGCCGGCGGACGTGGGTACACTCTATCGTACGGGTGATATGGGTCGGTACCGAGGTGATGGCGCTATCGAGTTCCTCGGCCGCAGTGACCGGCAATTGAAAATACGTGGATTCCGCATTGAGCCTGCGGAGATCGAGTTCGCTTTATCCGAGCATCCTTCGATCGCTGAGGCCGCTGTCACGGGCGATGACAGCAAAACTGGCACGCCGATACTCGTCGCCTACGTTGCACTTGAGCCATGCGCCAAAGTCAGTTCTCAGGATTTACGCGATTTTGCTGCTTCCCGCCTACCTGCCCATGCGGTGCCCTCCACTGTCGTATTTTTGGACGCCTTGCCACGCGGTATCAGCAACAAAATCGACTTTCGCGCCTTGCCCAGACCAGAGTGGTGTGAATCGGTGCCGGGCGAAGTGGCCAGTGAGACCTTATCCGAGATCGAGCAGCGAACAGGAGACATTTGGTCCCAACTCCTCAATGAGGATGGATTTGATCCGGATGCCAATTTCTTCGAATTGGGTGGCGATTCCATGACGCTCGCTCAGTGTATTGTCGAATTAGAGGAAGCATTCAGTGTGCAGATCAGTCCCGGCGAATTTTTTACTCGGTCCTTTCGGCAGATCAGCGCACTGATAGAGCATCAACGTGGAAATTCAATCTGACGGCCGCTCACCGTTTTTTTTTGGTGAGACCAAGAGACAGTTGTTCGGCTTCCTGCACAGCCCAAAACAGTCGTCTCCGAACTTGCCGGCAGTATTGATCTGCTCACCGT
The DNA here is from genome assembly GCA_013214285.1 of Halioglobus sp. GTDB lineage: Bacteria > Pseudomonadota > Gammaproteobacteria > Pseudomonadales > Halieaceae > Marimicrobium. The sequence continues at coordinate 8,603 of JABSPW010000113.1, forward strand.
TAGGCACCGAGTATGAGCAGTCTCATCACCTTGTGCATCAGCTTGCGAATCAGCTGGCTAGGGCTGGCTATAGTGTCTTGCGTTTCAACTATTTTGGCACGGGCAATGCAGGAGGCGCGGCAAACAAAGTGACTTTTAGTGGACTTGTTGCAGATACCCGCACAGCTGCCGAGGAACTCCGTGCACAGTCAGGCACCTCGGATTTAGTGGTTATCGGTATACGAGCAGGCGCAACGGTTGCAGCGGTTTTTTCTGCAAGCTGCGACATGTCTCATTTGTGCAAGCTGGTGCTTTGGGATGCGTTTGTGGATGGGGCGGGTGAGCGGCGCCTGATGGCGAAGCGGTTACCGTGGGCCAACGGCTTTGATTTTTCCAAACTGTTCCTCAGGGACCTTCAAGGCCGTTCGCCGTCTGCTATCGAGAGTATCGGCGGCAAAGAAGCCCTGGTATTGCGTACCCATGCGGACAGCCCTGATGCTACTATTGTGGATTGCTTCGTGGCATCGGGGGAGCGTGTCGAGTTCAAGCAGTATCCGGAGTTGGCCTTTGCCGCAACGTCACAGAGCGTGCCTTATCAGGTCCTTAATCACATTGTGAAATGGGTAAAGGCCGCATGAGAGAGCAGATACTATCATTTCACCAGGGGATGACCGGTATCCTGACATCGCCTAGCAGCCAGCAGGTTAGCGGCGATATGCCGGGTGTCGTGTTTGTCAATGCAGACCCTGTACACAACCGGATCAATGTTGCTCTCGCTCGTGATATGGCCGCTAGAGGCGTTGTCGGTTTTCGATTTGATCTGTCGGGGTCTGGCGATTGTCTTCTGCGTAATGATGCGCGCCCAGTAAAAGAGATCTGGGTAGACGATATCATCCTCGCGATGGACTATTTGGCTACGGAGTTGCGGCTTGAACAGTTTGTGATTCTGGGCATGTGCAAGGGTGCACGGGTGGCCGCGGAGGTAGCCATGCGAGACTCACGGGTTCTTGGCGTTGTGCCGATTAATTTCGATAGCCCGGCCAGTTTGGTGAGTAAAACTGCAAAGATAAGGTACTGGCGGAGTCCGCGCTGGTGGGTGCATTGGGGTCTGCCGCAGCTCCCGGAAAAGCTCAGAGCATTGCTCAAGGGGTCCAAGGACTCCACCGAGGCACTGTCCACATTGCATGCCCAGCTAGGAGATTTTTTCGGTTCCGATGAAGGGGAGATTGTTGGGGTGTGGCGTAAACTCATGCAGATGCATCTGAACATTCTGGTGGTGTTTTCTGAATTTGACCGACATCACGATTTTTATAGGGAAAAGGTGACGCCCACGCTCCCTGTTGGACAGTCAAGGGCGGTGTCACAAGTGGCGGTAATCCGGAATGCTGACCACAATATGACGATGTTGGCCACTCAGGCACGTTTGCAAGCAGTGTTCAGAGATTGGATGTTTCAAATGTTCGGCCCAGGATGTGTCGAAACCAGGCAGGGTGTGGTGGGCTCTGCCGCCTAATGCGTCGTGCCGTGGAAGGTACGGTGTGCGTGTTGGCATTAGATCGTTGGAGAGTGAGAAAATGGATGCAATGAAAATCGATGCAGTAAAGGTGGATAAACCGATGTTTGAGCCCTCGGCTTTCGGTCTGACGGACCGGCAGGTCGAATTGACTGCACTCGCGCGCCAGTTAGGTAAAACCCGTTTCGTCGACCGTACGGCGAAAAACGACGTGGCGGCAGCGTTTCCCGTGGAAAACTTCAACGACCTGAGGGATGCGGGTATGTTGGCTATCTGTGTCCCGCAGGAGATGGGTGGACTGGGCGCGGATTTTAAGACTTATATGATGGTGGGAGCGGAGATTGGCCGTTATTGCGGGACGACTGCGCTTACCTGGAATATGCATGTGTGTTCATGCCTATGGACCGGCGACCTCGTCGATGACCTCGTGTTGACCGACGCACAGCGCGCAGAGCACCAGCGCTCGCGGGAATTCCATTACGGACGCATTGTAAACGATGGTGCGATCTACTCTCAGCCTGGCTCTGAAGCGAACAGGGCGGCGACGGGCGAGATTCTATTCAGCACCAAAGCGGAAAAGGTGGCAGGCGGCTGGAAGGTAAATGGACGTAAGATCTTTGCATCGTTGTCGGGCAATGCTAATTATTACGGGGTCCTATGCTGTGAGAAGAAGGAGAAGGCGCAGCTTAGAGATACAATGTACGTGGCGGTTCCAGCCGACGCGCAGGGTGTGTCTGTTGTAGGGGAATGGGATACGCTGGGAATGCGCGGTACTGATTCCCGCACACTGGTGTTTGAGGATGTGTTTATTCCGGCAGAAGAACAATTGATGCCGTTGGGCGTGTATCAGCAGGCGGGAATGCGCTGGCCACATATGTTTACTGTGCTGACGGCGACCTATATGGGCGTTGCGCAGGCTGTTTATGACTTTACAGTGTCCTATCTGCGCGGTGAAGTGCCAGGCATGGGCGTGTCAAAACGCCGATCGAGTCCGCTAAAGCAGGCCTCCGTGGCCGAAATGCGCTTTCGCCTGGAGCAGACCAAAGCGCTCTGGTACCAGATGATCAGCGAGGCCAGGGTAGACCCCAGCAAGGACCAAAAGCTGCGCGCCTACGCGACGCAATATACAGTGATGGAAAACGCAAATGAAATGGCTCAAATGGCCATACGCGTCTGTGGTGGCCACTCCTTGTTCCGGCAGTTTCCGCTTGAGCGCCTCTATCGTGATAGCCGCTGTGGTGCGCTGATGCTGCCCTGGTCCGTTGAAAGATGCATCGAACTCACAGGAATGGAAGCCCTCTATGAACCGGGGGAAACCGACGATTGACCTTGTGTTTACGCGTGTCGCGCGTGAACATTGATTTTCTTGCTCGATGCCTGCTGTGTGCCTTCAGGGCTCTCGTCGGTCTCACGTCTGTGAGGACCTCACAGTAGAGTCTGTCTGTCTTGTGCCGCTTCAGCGAGGGGGTCGCAGCACGTACTCTATTTTTTATAAGACAAATACCTTGTAAAACCTTTACCGGGCGTGCCATACTTTTTTAGCTATAACGAGAGTGGTGTCCAAGTAATCGGTCTGCAGTGGTATGTCCCTCCTCTTAGGGAAGGGTGCCTGACGCTGGACCAGCACAATAGGTGTATCTGATGACTGACGTAATGAAGGGCGTGCGTATTCTTGAGGTCGCGGAGCATATGTTTGTGCCTGCCGCCTCTGCGATACTTTCGGATTGGGGTGCGGACGTTATCAAAGTGGAGCACCACTTGCGCGGTGATGCCATGCGCGGGCTAGGCAGCACCGGTGTTTTGGACTTGTCCAAGGGCGTCCATGTATTGAATGAGCACTCCAATCGCGGGAAACGGTCCATAGGGCTGGATTTATCCAGCGAGGAAGGCCTCGACGTCTTGTATCAGCTCAGCAAGACGTGCGACGTGTTTCTCTCCAACAAGTTGCCGGGTGTCCTGAAGAAACTCAAGATTGATGTCGACGACATTCGTCAGCACAACAAAAAGATTATCTATGTGCGAGGGACTGCCTCCGGGCCGAGAGGGCCCGACGGGAACCGCGGCGGTTATGATATGACCAGTTTCTGGTGCCGCAGTGGCATCGCTCAGAGTGTTTCACCGCCTGGTATGGGTTTTGTGTTGCCGCAGCCGGGACCGGGGTTCGGCGACTCCATTGGCGGGATGACGATTGC
>JABSPW010000114.1 GCA_013214285.1 Halioglobus sp.
ATATTGCGCATCTTTCGCGCGCCTTAGGGCGCACGCCGCCAGACGCGGGGGACGCAACCTAAACCCGTTTTTTCCCCATAAACGCCGGTTTGCGAAAGGGTATTGTCGGCTCTCTCCTGCGAAACCACTTGCTCAGGAATCCCCTGCGATCGGGTCGAAGGTCATAGTGACGGGAGCTGATATAGCAGCCCTCCACAACCGGCTCTCTATAAAAATACCGGGTAAACGTACTGAAATTTGGCATAACTTTGGCAGGACAATAGTGCGTAACCAATGAGCGCCGGGTAGCATCAGTAGTAATATCCCCACCCCCATGAATAAGATCTGAGGCCCAGATTAGAGCATCCCCTTTTCTGGCCAAAAAAGTCTCCCGCACGCAACCCGCTGCCTCACTCCTCTCTTGAAGAGTCTTCAGGTAATGCTTATGCATCTCTCGCCCGTGTACTGAGGGGTTCCAGCTCTTACTGTTTTTGCCGAATAGAAAGTCGTCCAGTTTGTGGCTGCCGCTATAATATGTCAGCTCACCACTGCCCTCGGTAACATCTTCCAACGCGATCCAAGATGCCATGAATTGCAACGGTTTGGATACCACAACATAGGCGCCGTCTTGGTGCAGGGCTTGTTGCGAACCATAGTGAAACGTTAGGCACTGAAATGCATTTATCTCATCCTCGAAGGCGGCTTTCAGGAAATTTTTGATCGGCGAGGCAAATACTGCTTGTCTCGCAAGTGGAGAGTTAACATGGTAGTCAATCAATCGCATCGTTGGGTCACTGTATATGTCCGAGGTCGGATGCGCATAAGCCTCCCGCTGACGCCGCGCGATAAAGCATTCCGGATGCTCTACGACACGACCGATCTCGAGTGACAGGTCATCCGCTTCCTGTTCGCTCAGCACGGCTGGAATGACAACCCAACCATGCCGCACCAGGTGGTGCAGCTGATTAGCAAGTTCCTGACAAAGCGCACCAGACTGGAGACGACGCTGTATTTCATCACCAGCGCCGGGAGCATCGACCCATAGAGGCTCAAAGATAGTATTACTGCCGGGCATTAGAAGTCCTGTTTTGCGTCAACGAAGCGAGTGGCTGTTATCGAACCTTATGCAAAAACTTTAGTTCAGGCATTGCTATGTCGTACGCTACCGCTTCGGTACGACTGCGCCATTGCACCACGTCGACACCAAAATCTTCATGCAATTGTTTAAGGTCGTCCTCAAACCGAAAGTCGAACAGGACCTCTATCATCCTCGTCGTGAGGCGGCGCGTCCAGTGCTGCGCGGCAGCTATATTAGCTCTGGCTTTTTCAGGCTTGATGCCCCGCCACACCTGTGTGCCCTTCGCATGGGCCAACAACAGTGTGTCCGCAGGGATCCGATAGTCTATCCCTTCGATGCTGAGATACTCCTCCCCATTCTCACCAAAGTAGAATTGCGGCATGCTGCCGTCGTTGAAGCGCTGCCGCCGCATATGGCTGAAATCCAGATCCGGTATGCCCAGAAATGTCGACAGCTTCGCCTCAGCGCCTGTCGGGTTGAGGATGTCCTCCTCATAGGTCAATACCAAAATATCTTCTCTTGGGAAGTAATCCGTTATGCGTCTCATATACTCCCCATACCGTGGAAACAGCAGGCTCCGAATATTGATAACGTGCACCTCCTTCATAAAGGGCTGCCCGTAACAAGCCAATCGCAGTGCCATATGGCGCAATCGATGAACGTAATGGGAGTAGGCGCGATACACAGGGTGGCGAAGGACCACGATGATCTTGGGCGACCCCAAGTCGCTCTTTATCCGCTGCAAAAGCTTACGTGAGCGAAAATAGGAAGGTGTCACGTCGCACACCCATTGCGCCTTCGGTTTCGCCTTAAAGTCAAACCATGATAAGTACCAATCCAAACCCTCGTTATAATGTTCATTGAAAAAAAACAGCTCTTTTTTGCGTGGAGTGAGGATGTCCGGTGAGCTACCGAAGGCCGCGTTGAGAAACGTCGTGCCACACTTTTCCATACCAATGCACAGTAAATTAGGCAATTTGTGTGACGCTCGCCCACCGCCAAAAAATGATGTCAAAGGCACTGTCGTTTTCCACGTTACCCCCGCACCCCCCGTGGCCGCGGCGACGCCTATTCTAGCTTTCCCTGCGCGCCAGCACCAGCTGCGGCACCAGCCCCCGTTCTCAATTTTAGGGGCCTTGCCATCTGCTGTCCGCGCCAGTATCAATACAGACTGGAAATGTCGAAAGCCTGACGATGGGCGCAATGCGCGGCATTCATCAACAGCTCTTTGGGTTTGAGGCTGTCCACCCTGCCAGCCGTGTCGAGGGGGGTTTGCAGTTTCCCCTAACAATTTTCTTCGCCGTCTTAGTAGCCACTTTCGAACACTCGCAGGTCTTCTGCGACAAGCCGTGCATCGACGCTATCCGGCGTCCGGCAGAGCAAGAGCCGTGCTAGTCGCCACGAGACGTATTTCCATCATCAAGATGGGTGGCGGCGACACTGATAGCACTTCAGATCTGTGGCTGCAGTGGGGGAGGTGACGACTCGCCGCCGAACATCGTAATCATCATCGCCGATGACCCGGGTTGGAACGATGTTGGCGCCTATGGCAGCGCCGTGGCGCAAACACCCAATATCGACCGCCTTGCCAAGGACGGCTTGCGATTTACCAATATGTTCCTCACCAGCAGTTCCTGTAGCTCTAGTCGTGCCAGCATCCTCACTGGGCGGTATGCCCAGACCCATGACCTGGTGCACTTGAGCCAATCACTGCGCGGCAATAAGTCACCACTTTCAGCTTATTTGAAAAGGCCGGTTACTACACCGCGGCGACTGGCAAATGGTACCTCGGCGGTGCCGCCAAACAACACTTTGATGCCGTCATAGTCAGGCGCAAGAATAATCCTGAAACATCTCGCTGGCTGGAACTGTTGCGGGAGCGCCCTCCCACGCAGCCGTTCTTTTTTTGGCTGACCTCGAGGGACCCACACCGGCCGCACAATGCTGGAGAGGGGTTCCAAAAATCTGTATGACACGGACACTAGTCTGGTGCTGCCATCAGCGTTTGTACAGGGCGGGGGTGTGCAGCAGGAGTGGCTACAGTATTACGCCGAGGTGAGCCGATGCGACAGCGATGTCGGCAAGGTCGTCGATGAGCTCAGGCAACAGGGTGAGCTGGAACCTACCGTGATTATTGTCATGTCAGATAACGGTCGGCCTTTTCTGCGGGGGAAGACGTGGATTTATGATGAAGGAGTGCGCACACCTTTTATCGTATACTGACCGAAAGGCCTGGGCATTACTGGAGACTACATGGGCTTGTTGAGCGCTGTCGATATTGCGCTGACACTTCTGCAGTTGGCCCGCCGACCGGTGCCAGATGTCATGCAAGGAACGACTTTTGCAGGCGTGTTCACAGATTGCGACCTGAGAGCGCATAACGCTGTTTTTGCAGTCTGCAATTGGCATGGTAGTTATATGCGCGACACCAAATTCCTCTACAAGGAAAATCAGTATCCGATGCACGGCGGCTGCATCCAAAACGGTTTTGCATATTCCGCTTCTTTCAAGGCATTACATCAGGTGCACCTGCGCGGTGAACTAAACCTATTGGCCGCACGCTGCTTTGACGATGAGCGCGATAAGGTAGAACTGCCTCGAGTAGTCGAATCTGGCCTTGACCTACGTAACCTTGCTGACGAACCGGACTATGCGCAGGTGCGCCAGCGTATGGCTGCGCGGCTACTGGCGTGACGGTCCAGCGCGGGTGATTTCGATTTCGAGCCCTGTGCTGGAGCGCAAAAAGCATTACCGCAAACTGATTAATTATGATCTGATCGACCCTGAAAAATTGTAGTCCAAAGTAAGGCACAGTTGAGCGCATCATCACAAACACGCGTGCAGCCCAAGTTTTCAGATCAGCATGGCTTCACCATCGAATACTACCTCCCTCCTGGGCATCACCCCGCAGACTCAAGCCCGATATGCAGATCTCGTCGCAACACACCGCTGTGCCAGCGGCCCGGTTGCCCAACGATAGACCCGGGTGGCAAAATACAGTAATCGGCCCAATGGCACGCAACCACGGGAGGCTCCTGAGCTGTACGAACATTGTATACAACACGTCTTTGAAAATTTGCTAAAGACACACCTGCGGCTTGGGGCTTTGTGCCTTGTGCTGTGTATTGCGCCTTCACACGCGTATACCAGCGGGCCGCGCCCGAACGTTGTATTAATTATCACTGACGACCAGAGCCCTATGCCAGAGGAACTGCCCGACCAAAGCGACGCCCACGCCTTTGGCGTCTACGGCGGGCAGGTGTGGACACCGCATATTGATCACATGGCTGCCGAGGGTATCCGTTTTGAGCATGCTAATGTTGTATCGACCGTTTGCACGGCCAGTCGTTACAGTTTTCTGACTGGCCGCTACCCAACACGTTCTCTGGGCCCACACTTCCTAGCACTTTATCCACCCGGCACCATGAGCCGGCCCGAAAATATGGTGGAACTTGATCCCCCAGGTACATTGCCTAATTTACCTCAATTGCTGCAGGCGAACGGCTACCGCACGGGCTTTGTCGGCAAATCGCACATCATTCGCCACACGCTTCTGCGCAAGCCGGGTAAAACCTGGGAGGGAGCGGGCCTGAGAACGTACCCCCGCAATGCCAATCCCTACGACGATGTGGTCAACGCAGCGCTTGCCCACAATCATCAGCAGTGGCAGCAGTGGATGATGCCCTACGGTTTTGACTTCGTGGACGGGATCTACGCGGGCAATCTTCTGGAGCTGTTCATGGTGGCTAACAACCACCACCACCTCGAATGGACGGTCTCCAAGGCACTGCAATTCCTGGAGGGCTCCCGCGGCAGCAAGCAGCCCTTTTTTCTGTATTTTGCGACAACACTGCCCCACGGGCCTGCCGCCAATAACGTCGGTGGCACGCGATATCCGTTCGGTTTGGGCGGTCCGGTTTATCCTCATGGCCTGGATGGTGATATTCGAGTGACGCCTGAGGGCATTCTGGATCAGGACTACGACTTCATGCCTCCCCGTTCCGCGCTGCGTGAACAAAACGCGGCGGCGGGTTTCCCTGAACAGGTTGCCTATATGGCCTGGTTGGACGCGGGTATCGGCGCGATCCTGGACAAGCTTCAAGCAATCGGTGCCGCTGATAATACACTGGTAGTGCTCACCTCAGACCACGGCAGCTGGCGCCGAGGCAAGGCCACACTTTACGAAGGGGGCGTGCGCGTACCCCTGATTACACGTTGGCCGGCGGCAGGCCGCGCCGGGAGGATCCATAATGGTCTGATCAGCAGTATTGATGTTGCTCCTACAGTATTGGACCTTGCGGGCGTAACGCCACCGCCTGGCACGCTAGACGGACGCTCCTTTCGCGCTGTCTTGCAGGGGTCTGACGCGCCGGTGCGCACCGCCGTATTTGCAGAACTCGGTTGGGCGCGCATGGTTAAGACCAGGCGTTGGAAATATATTGCTGTGCGATACCCGCCCAACGTGCGCCGCCGGATCGAGCAGGGCAGGCCGTTCCTCAACTGGAATAACCATCCACCTAACGCCCTGCCCTATTACTCGCCTAACAGCAACCTCGGCTATTTTGCCGCAAAACACAATCCGCACTACTTTGCGGCGGATCAACTGTTCGACCTGATGGCTGACCCGACTGAACAGCACAATGTATTGGATCAGCACCCGGAGGTTGCCGCGAAGCTCAGACAACGCCTTGCGCTGTGGCTACGGCGCTTTCCGGACCGTCCTTTTGGCGAATTCACTGACCCGCCGGAGACTACCGAGGCGGCGTCAGGTGATGATACGACAACGGCAACCCGCACCCCTTGATATTGTGGAGAGACGCCCAAATCGTTATAGTTACCCTCAATCGGAGTGGGGTGAGTAAGCCCTACACAACCTACGGGAAAGGGTTGGGTTTTGTATCAATTCCAACCGGTTAGGGTAGAACTTCCATAGTAATATGTGGTCCAATTCAGTTCTATATAGACCCTGCGAGAGATGAGGAGTCACGCTATGCAAGAGAAAGGACTATATCGGCCGGACACACTCGGCATCGAGTCGGCCCTGAGCACCAACAAGGTGTTAAAAAACACCTATATGCTGCTCGGCATGACACTGGTATTCAGCGCGGCCGCCGCCGGCGTTTCCATCGCCGTTGGCCTGCCGCCGGGCGCTGCACTGATTCTCATGCTGGTGGGTTTCGGTCTGTTGTTCGTGGTGAACCGCATGGCAGATAGCAGTAAGGGCTTGCTGGCTATTTTCGCGTTCGCCGGCGTCATGGGCGCCTCCCTTGGGCCCATGCTGAGCTACTATCTCGCCATGCCCTCCGGGCCTGCGCTTGTCATGCAGGCGCTGGGCGGTACGGCGATTGTGTTCTTTGGCCTGTCAGCTTACGCACTGACGACACGCAAGGACTTCTCCTATATGGGAGGCTTTCTGATGGTGGGCCTGTTGGTTGCTGTGGTGGCCATGATCGCCAATATTTTCTTGGCGATACCCGCGCTGTCTCTGACCATTTCAGCTGCCGTCGTGATGATCATGTCCGGCTTGATCCTATTCGACACAAGCCGCATCATCAATGGGGGCGAAACTAACTATATTCGTGCCACCGTCGCTCTGTACCTGGATATTTATAACCTGTTCATCCACTTGCTGAGCTTGTTGACAGCCTTCAGCGGCGATGATTGAAGTCTCCGCTGCAGCACGCAAACCCCGGCACTTGTCGGGGTTTTTTGTTTAGGGGCTGACACTTGATCTACGCTTTGCTGGTCCTCGCACCGCCAGTTAGCGGGCAGGCCTCGCGGCATGCATTAACGTTTGCGCGCACTGTGATCGCCCGGGGCCACACCCTTCACCGCGTGTTCTTCCTCGATGCAGGCACCCTCAACAGTGCCGCCGGTATTGTGCTGCCTCAGGATGAGGCCAACCCCGTGCAACCCTGGTCAGCGCTAGCACGACAACATGCTGTGGAACTGGTAATCTGCGTAACGTCTGCCTTGCGCTATGGCATGCTCGACGCCGAAGAGGCTCGCCGGCACGACCGGCAGGCACCCACGATAGACACCAGTTTCACCATATCCGGCCTCGGGGACCTTGTGGATGCCTGCGCGCAAGCCGACCGCGTCGTCACCTTCGGCGGCTAGACATGCGCGGCTCTGGGAAAAACGCTGTCCTGATGGTTTTCACGCACAGCCCCTATGGCAGCAGTCTAGCCGGTGCCGGACTGGATGCGGCACTCGCCAGCGCCGCCTTCGAACAGCCCGTTGACCTGTTATTTATTGGCGACGGCGTCTTGCAATTACAGTCCAAGCAAGACAATCAGGCACTGAAGATAAAGCACATGGGCAAAGTGCTAGCATCTCTGCCACTCTACGGTATCGATCGGGTTTACGTTGACGCAAAAGCCGTCAGCCGGTACCAGCTCGATCTGGACGCTTCGCTACTCGCTACTGAAGCGTTGGAGCCTGATAAAATGCATAAATTGATGGTTGACTACGACCACCTGCTCAGTTTCTAGCCGTGATCTTACACACTCTGAACGCATCCCCGTCCAGCGCCGCCTTCCAGGATTGTCTGTCACTGCTGCACGCGAAGGATGCCCTTGTGTTGCTCGGTGATGGTGTGTACGCCGCAGTCGCTGGCACCCATGCCTATGAGGCATTGCAGGGCAGTCCTGCACGAGTCCACGTGCTGCTCTCTGATGCCCTACTTGCCGGGGTCAATCCCAACGTACAAGGTATTGTGCCAATCGATATGGAGGGTTTGGTCAGTCTGACCGAAAATTTCCCACGACAGCAGGCATGGTATTAATCCAATGCTCCATCGCAGCGCATTTGATAACGAGGGGTTCCTGCGTGAGCTATCGGATTGGTCTCCAACCGTTGCTGAACAGTTGGCTGACGCGGAAGGCATCGCTCTGACCGAGGCTCATTGGGAAATACTATACTTGCTGCGAACTTACTACGATGAGTACAACAGCACACCGGCCATGCGCTCCTTGGTAAAATACTGCGCATCCAAACTAGGGGCTGATAAGGGCAAGAGCGTCTACCTGTTGTCGCTATTCCCCGGGTCACCCGTTAAGCTGGGCAGCAAGATTGCCGGCCTACCCAAACCCCATAATTGTTTGTGAGCAACCCGATGGCTGACGTCGACTCCAGTAAACCGCGCGAAGAACACCCGTTTGCGCTATATATACGCACCCTCGGCAAAGGTAAAACTGGCACCCGCTCTCTTTCTCAAGCAGAAGCTCGCGATGCGTTTACCATGGTGTTGCGCGGGCAGGCTGAAGCTCTGCAGGTGGGTGCATTCCTCATGCTACTGCGAGTGAAAGAGGAGTCACCAGAAGAGCTAGCAGGCTTCGTGGAGGCTTGTCGCGCGGTCATGGCGCAGCCGCCCGCCACCTTGCAGGCAGACCTTGACTGGTCCAGCTACGCCGGCAAGAAACACCAACACCCGTGGTATATTCTCGCCATGCTGCTCCTTGCAGGTGCCGGGTATAGAATCTTTGTGCACGGCTCGCGGGGCCACATGCCGGCGCGGCTCTATACAGAAGACAGCATGGCGGCGCTGGGCCTACCGGTGGCCTCTAGCTGGCCTGAGGTGGCGCAACAACTGGAAGCGCACCAACTCTCCTACCTGCCTCTGGCGCATATCTGCCCTCCTCTGCAATCTCTCATGCTGTTGCGCCCACTGTTGGGACTGCGCTCGCCCGTCAACACGCTTACTCGCATGCTCAATCCTTTGCGCGCGAAGGCAAGCCTGCAAAGTATTTTTCATCCCGCCTACGCGCGCTTGCATCAGGAGGCAGACAACCTGTTACAGCAACCGCGCGCGCTGGTATTCAAGGGCGACAGCGGCGAAGTAGAGATCAAGCCCCATGCCGATACCCGGGTCCAGCTGCTCGACGCAGGCGTGTCGCGTGAAAGCACCTGGCCCCGCTGCCTGACAGACCGCCATGAGCGGGTCGATACACCCGCCGTCGACCCATTACGCGCTCTTTGGAAGGGGGAAGAGCGTAACGACTATGGAGTACAGGCCACGCGGATGACCACAGCAGTAGCACTGCTCGTCCTTGAACCCTGCTTGGCAATGGACGAGGCTTTGACGCGCGCCGACAGCCTGTGGCAGAGCAGAGACCGGAGCCGTCTAGGCTGATGCCCCTTTCCCACGTAAAGCCCGCGCATTACGAGACTTTGCTCAAAGAAAAAGTCGACCGTGTCCGCAAACTGTTGGCACCTTTTTCGCCGCCGAAACCAGCTGTCTATCCCTCTCCGCCGGAGGGTTTCCGACTGCGCGCCGAATTTCGAGTATGGCACGACGGGGAGAAACTGGATTACGTGATGTTCCGCAAGTCGAACCCGCGAACGCCAGTGAGTATCTCGACTTTTCCTATCGCAACCACCTCTATCCAAATTCTGATGCCCATCTTGTTAGATAGCATCAAAGCTTGCGATACGCTGCGTCGAAAGCTATTCCAGATAGAATTTCTCGCGTCACTCACTGGCGACATGGTCGTTACGCTGGTCTATCACCGCACACTTGACGCGGAATGGGAAACCACTGCGGAGGCGCTGATCGACCAGCTAGCCCCAACCTGTCCCTCTCTATCGCTCGTAGGGCGCAGCAGACGCCAGAAACTCGTCTTAGGGCACGACTTTGTGCAGGAGGTGCTGCAGATCGGCGAGCGGAGATTCTCATTACGACAATACGAGCAAGCATTCACTCAACCCAATGGGGTAGTCAACGTTCACATGATCGAATGGGCGTGTACACAGGCGGCGAATCTAGGAGATGACTTGCTGGAGCTGTACTGCGGCAATGGCAACTTCACTCTCCCATTGTCGAAGTATTTCAACAGAATATTGGCAACCGAAGTGGCGAAAACATCGATTCACGCGGCCCGGCTAAACTTAGAGGAAAACGGTATTAGCAATGTACAGTTAGTCCGAATGTCGGCCGCAGACGTCGCCCGAGCATTGCATGGCGAGCGCCGCTTCCGGCGCCTGGCAGCGTTACCCACACCCCTCGGAGATTATACCCTGAGCACCCTATTTGTCGATCCGCCTCGCAAGGGTTTAGAGCATCAGACCATCATATTAGCCGCCAGGTTCACTAATATTTTCTACATATCGTGTAATCCCAGCACACTCGCAGACAACCTCAAAACGCTCTGCAAAAGCCACAAAATCGGGGGCTTTGCACTATTCGACCAGTTTCCCTATACCGAGCACATGGAATGTGGTGTTTTACTGAATCGACGCCAAACCTAGTAGCGCACACCAAGCGCGATCAGCCCACGACCGAGGACATCGTCGAGCCGCTCCATATCAGTCGCGTTGACCTCCAGGTGACGCAGTGCAAGCAATTCATACACGTTTTTTTTTCGCAGCCTTATGGATAACTCTTCCGCAGGCACGTCCGCCTCCCAGCAATCAATATAGACATTACCGTTGGGAACATAAAAATCTGCATATATCGATTCCTCTGTAGGCAGCGCACGTCGATACGCGTGGGCCAACTGTGCCAAATAAAGCCAGTTGCACACGCGCATTTGCAAGAAGGATGCCAATTCATGCCCGTCTATACCGCGGCACGCTTTCTTGGTGCGCGTTGCAAGATCAAACAGATCGGGCTCGTCCACCACGGCCCCAAAGTTAGTGCAATTCTGTCGCGACTGGTAGTCCAGCTCTCGATGCACAATCGGATGATCGATGATGTCATGCGGCCACGTGACGAAAAAGACGCCTACACTGCTTTCTTCTTGCAATCCGCCTAGTCGACTCCCAAAGTCGGTCAATTCCCACCCCATAATCGTGTGCCGCTGCAGGCCCAATTCGCCAAGGGCCCGATTAATGTGTCGAACACCAAGGTGAGGATAATAACGGCACATGGAAGCTGTGCTAATACGCTGGTTGGATTCAATCGCCTGAAAAAGTGGGTGCTCGAGTAACGAATAGGGCCATACAATATAGGCGCCATAGCGACGACTAGTTCGGTAAGTACCCCCCTCGAATTCCCCTTTCGGCGTTAGAGCCCAATTGTCTTCAGCACGCTCTATCCAACCATAATCCTTAAGCGTAGTGAACAATTGCTGAACAGGAATATCTAGCTTCCGTGCGATGGCCGTTGTGGAGAGACTGTCGCCTTCGGACTGCATTGACTAAGGCCGCAACACTAGCTCTCGATAACGATCTTGCAATGCTCGGTAGACTTGGTCTGCAAAGTCCGTCGCATCTTTATCTAACGAGCCGACCAGTTCGACCAGGTGCTCATTGTCCTCTCGGCCCGCCCATGTCTTGATATAGGTTCCCGTCTTATAACCGTTATCCTGTCGAAAAAAGTTGAGCACGTTCTTCCCCACATATGCAGCGTAAAGCGTATCGAATTCTAGTCCGGCGGCCAGCATGAGATCCCAGAACTTTGTGGGTGAAAATTTTTTTTCACTGAGAGCGTGTAATGCCAGCTTCTCCGTCGCCTCTGGTACGCCACTACGATCGGGCTGATGATCTGCCAGTTCGCTCACCACTTCAGACGCGATCTGCTCGAAACTCTTCCCGTCGCGCAATAAAGCCGAAAGACCAAAATGCCAGATATCGATCACCTCGAGACGTACCTGCTCCATATCCGCCTCCTGCTTCTTCCACCACTTGTAACCGTGGTGCTCGATGAGCTCTGCACATTCAATCCAGATTGCCCGATACCAGGCGAAACCCTGTCGTTGCCAACTGTCATGCACCCGCATATTCATGCGGTCCTGCATGCGAAGCATGTTGACGAGCGCCTGTTGCAATGTGGTCTACCTCGACATTAATGAACACAACAAAGCGCAAATATAGCAGTACATGCGCGTCAAAAACAGACTTTTACCCGGCCGAGGCGAGCACAGTACGGCGCAATTTTTTTAAAGTTATTTTATGTGGGCTCAGTAGACCACACGGCTCATTTTGCCTGCGCGAGTGACGGACACGGAAGCCAAACTGTTAGAAAGAGATAGTTGATCACGGTAAGACACACGCTTCACTTTTTTGCAATGCTCATCATTAACACCGGCGCTGATGATAGAACCAGTGATACCCTCCCGCAACGCG
>JABSPW010000115.1 GCA_013214285.1 Halioglobus sp.
TAATGATGATTAAGTGCCAGGTTTGCTGTCCAGCTTGGCCCTTGATGATGCCTGAACTATACTGATGCCTGGCTCAGGTAGCGAATGAAGAGGCTTTCATCTGCACTTTTCCCGTTGCCCGGGAGCACGAAAGAATGAGAGAGGAAAAGTACGTTTTGCCGCCGCAACGGTTTGCCTTTCTGTTAGATAACCTCCGAGGCGGAGGTGCCGAAAGGGTTGTATTAAATATTGCCTCTGAATTTGTGGCGCTGGGTCACACGGTGGACTTGCTCGTCTGTGAGTTTCGCGGTGAGCTTTGCAATAGTATTCCTGAAGGCGTGAATCTGATTCAGCTGGAGGCAAGTGGCAGATTGTTCGGTTTGTGGAGTGCCGTTTCAGCCACTAGCGGCGGTATACCAGGGATTATTTCCTGTCTGAAGTCGGCGCACAAGGTTCCCGCCAGTTTCCGGTATATCCGGGCCCTGGAGACTTATTTATCAGAAAGCGGTTCCTCAGTTCTTTTTTCTGTCCTGCCTAAAGCAAATATCTCTGCCATACTTGCAGCCGCTCGGGCAAAGGCGAGTACAAAAATTTTTATAGGCGTCCAAAATTCCCTGTCGGCTCGGGAAGCACGGGGCCTCAGTGATGGTAAGGGACAAATGCATCATATGGTATCTCTGATGAGATTCTGTTACGGGCGCGCTGAGGGGATTGTCGCCGCTTCCTGTGGCGTAGCTGAGGATGCGATTCGCTTTCTTGATCTGGATCCAGACAAGGTACACGTCGTTTATAATCCCGTATCCGTGCCTGATAGCCCTGCGGAGGAATCATTGGCGACAACGCATCCCTGGCTGGACTCCAGCGACATACCTGTCATCTTGGGTATTGGAAGGATGGTCAAGCAGAAAAATTTCCCTCTATTGATTAGAGCCTTTGCGGCGGTTCGCGGCAAGGTAGATTGCCGGCTATTAATTCTTGGTGGGGATGACTCCTCTGCCGACCAAATGGCGGTCAGGCAGTCGCTGCAGGGACTTGCGTCCGAGTTGGGGTTCTCTGCTGATGTTGGGCTCCTGGGCTACCAGCCAAATCCTCAGGACTATCTGCGCAGTGCGTGTGTATTTGTCTTATCGTCGCGCTACGAGGGCTTCGGTAATGTTCTGGTAGAGGCCCTGCTTGCCGGCTGCCCTGTGGTTAGTACAGATTGCCCCAGCGGGCCGTCGGAGATCCTGGAAGGTGGTATTTATGGCCAACTAGTTCCGCTCGAAAATATCGAAGCATTGGCTGGGGCGATAATCGCTGCGCTGGAAAATGCTCCTGAGCCGGAAGTTCTGCGGCGTCGAGGTCGAGAATTCTCCCCCGAGCGTGCCGCAGCGAAATACCAGCAGCTATTTCTCGCAAAAGGCACAGACCTGTCCGCGTGTCGGTACACTGACCAGGTCGCCTCTTTGCCCGCTGCACAGGAACGGATCAGCACCGCTGGGAGTTCCGCAAAATAGTAAGGTAGCTGGGTAAGGCAGGCCTCTTAGCCGTTTTTAGAGCCGCTGAATCTATGGCGATTCACTTTGCAAATGCTGAGAAGGGTGGCGACTCCGTGGTGCAGTGTCAGCGACGTTTAGTTCGCGAGCGATAAGGCATGCCAGAGGTAACCACAGGATAATCCAGAGTTCACGTGGCCTTGTGATAACTTGATCTGTATCCACGAGTACACAGAAAACGCCAAAGATCAGCAGGCTGAGATAAAGCGCCCGTCCATCTGCTAGCGTGATTTTAAGAGCTGTTCTGAAAGCAAAGAAATACATCATAATTATCAGGGCCAGGCCAACCAGGCCTCCATCGCGCAATGTGGCTAGAAACGCGCTATGTGCATAGTTCAGTCCGCTGGTCTCACCATCGGCTGTAAGCACAAAGTCTAACTGGTAACCCTGACCAAAAACCGGTGCATCCCACCACAGGGCAAGGGCATGTTGCCAGATGGGCCACCGTTTAGTGAAACCAATATCCATTTCTGTAGTGAGCCCGCCCAGTGACCAGGCGAGGTAGGCTCCCGATGCGATCAGAAAAACCAGCCCAAGCATCAGGGTGTCTCCAGTACGGCGCCGGTCCACGAGGAGCAAAAACGCGCTTGCGGTGATAAGCGCTAGGAGACTGGTATTACTCTGAGTGAGCACAACGAATAACATAATGATAGCCGCGCCTGCTGCGTAGACATACGCCAAACCGCTCTTCCAGTTCTGTAGTGTGTAATCTAGCGCGACAATGCCAAAAAATCCGTAAATGAAACCGCTTGGATTAGGGTTCTGGGTTATACCAACGCCGACCAGTCTCTCGTCGACAAAGGATGGAAAGTGACCAATGGGGTCGAATAAAAAAATTGATATTGCCGCAGCTCCAAACACGATTAGAGTAACGCGTTGAATAATAGCGTCGGGCAGTTCTCGATTGCATTGATATAAATACAAGGTTAACAGGATGAATGATAGGATGTATAACACATAGCGAAAGTCACGCCAGAGCAGTATAGCGGAAAAGTCGCGACTCCATAGTGAGCTGAGTAGCATGTAAGTGAGGTATATAAATAAGCTGAGCCACAGAGTACTTGCACGACATTGTTTAATCACGTTTGGTATCAGGAAAAGGCTCGGGAAAAAAACTGCAAAAATATAAAACTTGTACAGATCTACCGCGTTCGGCACGAAGTAAAAGCCTGACAGAAACACCATATAAGTTCCGAGCGCTACGTTCGGCAGTTTCCACCAGGGCCCGGAAACGGGTCGTGAAAGAGTCAACACTCGTTTCTTTCCAGTCGGTAGTGCTTGCTGGATACACCCATTACGCCTGCAACGACACCTAGGTTGCGAGCGATGTTGAGGGCAATGGGTACCCAGGTCTCGCGGCCGTGACTCAGTGTTATCACTATACGAAAGGCATCATACGGAATGAAAATGATTGAATGTAGGTTCAAGCGAAGTGCAATGCGTAAAGAGTGTGCAGTCGATCGAGATTTTGTTTTTCGTTTAACAAAAAATTTTACCAGTCCCCTACGATAGGATTCGCGCCACATATAGTTAAAATTTGCGCGGTCACCCGAAATCCACTCGATGGCTCGTGCGGTGGGAGCCCATGCAAAGTGTCGTCCCTGGGACTTCAGTAACTGGAACAGGAGTTTGTCTTCGCCGCCACTCATGGCCAACGTAGGATCAAACATCAACCGCGATTCTCCTAGCAGCTCGGCGCGCAACAGCACGTTGCAAGTGGCTGCCGGCGGGTCCGGATCCAATGCTCGAAGGTCCTTTTGGTTCTGAGGCTTAAGAAAGAATCCCGTTGCGGCTACCCAAGCCGGTGTTCCTGGAGGGAACCGGGGAATTGTTGGCCCCACGACAACATCGGCCTGGCTGCGAGATTGGGCGGAGAGTAACTGGTCGAGCCAGTTACTCTCTGGCACCGCGTCGTCATCTGTCATTGCAATGAAATCCGTACCCTCAGGAACTGCAGCTAGGGCCGCATTGCGAGCATAGGATATCCCGGGGCGAGGCTCGTGCAGGTAGGTTACCGGCAGAATCCATTGTTTTGTATCGCAGATTGGAGCGGACTCTGCTGAAGGTGAGTTGTCTACAATGATGAGGAAAATTGCAGGCGTCGGCGTGGCTTTGAATGATTGCTTGTGGAGTGCTTTAAGTAGGCGCTTAAGGCCTTCAGGTCGTCTGAATGTACAGATGCACACCGCAATGGAATTGCGAGCAGGTTCAGAGATAAATAGCCTCCCCAATCGCGACATGGTTCTGTAAGGCGTTCTCTACGGGTCTCCCGGAGCGGTCAACATCATACGATAAAGCCGCTAGCTCTGCTCTAATTATCTTACCTTAGAGTTTGTGAGCCTTGGGCCAACGGCGCTTCAGGCAAAGCCATTGCTCGGGATATTCGCTTATCCACTTTTCAAAGTGACTGTAAATAATCTCCGTCAGTGCGGCAGCCTGCTCCTTCACCGATTCATCCGGCGAGGGGCTGATCAACGGGTCGTAAATCGTTATTCGATAACGTCCTCCGGGTAGGCGCTCGCCGCGGCCAAGCATCAGTGCAGCCCCTGTCTTTAGGGCTAGGCCAGGCGGACTCGTGCTAGTTAGCGCCTTCCGGCCAAAAAAAGGAATCAGCTTGCCCGCATCGGGTCGTGTGTCCATTGCCATGACGATGCTGTTTCCCGCCCTGAGCTCTTGTATGAATCGGCGCGGACTGTCTTCGGTAGAGATGAGGTCACGACCAAAAGACTGGCGCAGGGCCAACATGAGATCATTCATGAAGGGATTTGATTCGGGGGCATAGACCGTACAGATATCCATATTGAATTCCCGAGTAACCAGGGAAGCAATCTGCCAGGCGCCCACATGAGCGGTGAGAAAGATGCTTGGTTTGCGATTTTCCATTCGCTTGCGCGCTTCTGGTTCGATGACGTATTCAAGGCGTGTTTCGCGTTCTTCCCAGATTTGGTCCAGTTTGATCAATTCAGCCAGCGATATACCGATGTATTTGCAGATCTGTCGGGTAGTCTTCCTGCGCCATTCTTCGGTCTTGTCCGGAAATGCGATAGCCAGGTTTTCTCGTGCCTTGGCAGCTTTGCTGGAGAAGGGGCCGATAAGGCTGAACATAAGACCTGACAGCCAAAGTGAGGTATCGATACTCATCCTGCGCATAAGCCAAAATGTTGACCGAAACAATCCGGCCTCTATGGTCTGGGCCGCTGCCGCAAGACGTGGCGCTTTCCGTGCCAGCCGTTTGGGAATCAAATAGAACTCTGGCACTTTGGCGGGCTCAGCTCCGCTGTGGATCGGTTCTGAACACCCAATCCCATAGTGGTGAGCTTACACCGTAGCGCCCGGACTCACCGGCATAATGGTGTTTGAGATGGTAGTGCTTAATAAACCTTGCGAGTCGGTTTTTCATAGGGAAGTGATGTGTGGAGTAATGGATATAGTCATAGATAAGGTAGCCGATAATGAAGCTGCCGAAAAAGGGTTGAATCCAGGGCTGGGGAATGATCAACCCGAAGAGCAGGTAGAGTAATGCCATGATAGGAATCGCACCCGCAGGGGGCATGACGAGGCGGCTTTTGTCCTTGGGGTCGTCGTGGTGGTTGCCGTGAAACAGGTAGACGAACCATTTGCCGGCCTTACTTCTGGCCTTAAAGTGAAACACGAAACGGTGCAGGACGTATTCGCTGAACGACCAGGCCACCAGTCCGGCGATCGCCACCGCAACGAGCAGGGTGGTGGGTAATTGATAGACATACAGCCCGCGCCACAGCAGCCAGAGGGCGATGGGTAACCATACAAGTAGCGGAATTATAGGGTGGACGTGAGACAGTTTTTCGAGAATCTCGTTTTCGAACAGCCGGATGGATTGGTAGGGCTTGTCAGGCTGCATAGTAGTCATTGTCGGCTTCACCGCCGGCCTCCTCGGTATGGGGTATGTTACCCTTTGGCCAGATACGTTTCGAGCAGAACCAGTCATCGGGGCGCTGGCGAATCCACTCCTCGAACTGCTCATGGACTTGCTGGATCATGTCTATTGCCAGAGCGTTATCGTCCCCGTCTGTGTTGCGAGGTAGAACCGGCGGATGAAAGGTCACTCGGAAATGCGCGTCTACCAGCCGTTCGACCTGCACTGGCACCAGTGCGCAGCCGTATTTTAGTGCCAACCGGGCGGGCAAGATTGTCGAGGGCTTGGAGTGGCCGAAAAACTGGATGGGTTTACCTCCGTCGATGCGCCTGTCCATGACCATGGCAGCGGTCTGCCCATTTTTCAAGGCGCGCATCAGCAATCTAGCGCCGTGTTCTCTGGGTAATAATTCACTATTTAGAGCGCGCCGTGAGTTCAGTAGTAGTCGGTCCAGCATTGGGTTCGAGGGCGGTGTGTAGAGGCTTGCATTTGGCATGCCGAGTTTAGCCATGGCAGAGCACACAACTTCCCAGTTGCTCTGGTGGGCGGTGACGATCACGCAGGGCGTAGCCGGATCGCTGTACGCTGCAATGGGCTCCTTGATATTGATCTGGAGGCGTTCTTCCTGAGAGAGGATTTTGCTCAGATGCGGATACTCCAGCAGAACCCGACCCACCTGGCCCCAGGCACGCTTGATAAGCGCATCGGTAGCTCCTGAGTCCAACTCTGGAAACGCAGTTTGCATGTTTGTCCTGTAGATAGATGTCTTTTTCTTCAGTAGAGGTCCGATTGACTTGCCCATAGCCCGCCCCAGTCTAGAGGCTGTATCTGCCGGCAGCAGAGCGGCCAGTTTAGACAGGAGCCAGATAACACTGTAGTCCAACCGCCACAACAGGGCTCGCAGGAGCTGGTGTTGGCGTGCCCATCTTCGAAGTGAATTGCCGACGATAAATTCAGTCACGGGGAGAGTTGCCTGGGCAGGGTATCCTGAAAAGAGGTGTGTATTGTATCGCAAGTGCACCGTATAGTTTGGGCCCGTCTTCCTAAAAAGTCAGATCTTGTAGGCCTTGGAGGAGCTCCACTCGCGGCGTCCAGCCCGTGGTGCTGGTGATGGCCCCGTTTTCGGTGACCCAGTCTTCGTGCCGCAGCTCGCGCAGCTTCGATTGTGTCAGCATGGGTGCGGTGCCGGTGACCCGGGCGATCCTGCTATTTGCAATAGCGACGGCATCAAGGAGCCAATGGGGAATGGTAGCCATACGGACGTGCCGTGACCAGCGCTCGCTGGCTATGGAGGCTAGTTCATGCCAGCTATAACCGTTTTCACGGCCATCGCACAGGGGCATTATTTGGCCTATCGCCGCGTCGCTGCGTAAGCAGGACGCGATGGCGTCGACAAGGTCAGATACGTGAATCAGTGAGTTGCGGGCCTCCGGAGAACCAGGCACCAGGGCAACCCCGCGTTGCATCCAACGGAAAATGGGCAGCATCTCTTTGTCACCTGGGCCGTAGACCGCAGGCGGCCGCAGTATTGTCCAGGGTACCGCGTGTTGTTCTTCCAACAGTTTTTCACCCTTGCGCTTGCTGTGGGAATACCAGGATAGACCGGGCTCGCGGGCGACGATGGAAGACAGCAACAGCAGCCTTGGCGGCGCTGACTGCGCGGCGACTGCCTGCAGCAGTCCGGCGGTGCCGCTGACGTTGACACGGTCAAAGTCGGCCTGAGAATTTCCGCGCACCGCTCCTGCAGCGTGTATTACCGCATCGCAGTCAGCAACGAGGGTTGCCAGTGCTGCGCTGTTGTCGAGATCCCCCACGACCGGATCAACGCCTGCAGAGGCCAGTCCATTAGCCCGAGCGGACTTACGCACAAGTGCCCTTACGCGGAAACCTTGCTGCAGCAGCTGTTGCCTGAGGCTGGTTCCTATAAAGCCGGTAGCGCCGGTGATGGCGACAAGCTGATTATGGGTGGTCAGGCTGAAGCTACCCTGAGGCGCACTTCCTCTGCAGCTGCATCGAGTGAATTCAGGTCATTGCTGTTAATGAAATCGAGTCGCGCTTTGGCACGGGAGAGTTTTCCGGAAGACGTCCTGGGCAGTGAGTGGATTGGCACCAGTTCAACGAAACAGTCGAGACTCATTTCCATGCGCACAAGGGCGGTGAGGCGACGAACCAGGTTGTTGCGCTTGATCGGGTCACGCTCGCGACACTGGACCATGAGTACACACATTTCCTCACCTTCTGAGTCCGGTGCGGAAAATGCCACAGCATCCCCTGCTCGAACTTCCGTCTGGGTTTCGGCGATGTGTTCGAGGTCCTGCGGCCAGATATTGCGGCCGTGGATGATGATAAGGTCCTTCTTGCGCCCGGTGATAGTCAGTACACCGTCGACGAGATAGCCGATATCGCCCGTATTCAGCCAGCCGTCGTCACACAGCGCGTGGTTGGTTTCCTCCGGCAGGTTGAAATAGCCCGACATCACGCTGGGGCCGCGCAGATAGATCACGCCGCTGTGCCAGTCACCCAATACTTCGCTGTCGTCGCGTATCTCTACTTCAAAATTTGGTAGCGGAATACCGCAGTTGACAAAGTGACGGCCTCGGCCCTGGGTGCCGGCTTCGTCCAGCAGTACCGCTTCATGGTGCTCGGAGAGATGGTCGGCATCAATGTGGTGAGTGGTAAAACCTGTCCAGAGCGGCGAGAAGCTAATGGCGAGTGTGCACTCAGCCATGCCGTAGCAGGCCAGGAACGCACGGCGGTCGAAGCCGGCGGGCTCCATCATTTCGGCAAATTGTTCCAGGGTTTGAGGGCGGATCATCTCTGCCCCGATACCGGCGACGCGCCAGTTGCTCAAATCGTAGGTTTCGACGTCTTTGGGGCGAACCCGCCGTGCGCAGAGGTCGTAGCCAAAAGAAGGCGCGAACGAAATGGTGGCACGAGTCTCGGTCATCAGGTTCAGCCACTGGCGCGGGCGCATGGCAAACTCGCGAGTATCGAGGTAGTCAATGGTGACCTGGGCACACATAGGGACCAGCACAAAACCTACCAGTCCCATATCGTGGTAAAACGGCAGCCAGGACATCATCCTATCCTTGCCATTCATCTTCAGTCCATCGGCAATAATAGCCTGCAAATTGGCCATGGCTGTGCGGTGTTTTATCACGACGCCGCGCGGGAAGCGTGTACTGCCAGAGGTATACTGGATATAAGAGACGTCATCCGGCTCGGCCTGATGGAGCGGTTGCTCATCACCAGGTAGTGCATGAAAGGCTTCAGGCACATCCACCATACGCATGGCTAGATCTTCGCTGGCTTCCTGCAGGAAGGGCAGATAACCTTCCGATGCAATGCCGACGACCGCATCACTGGCTTGCAGCAACTGCTTCAGCTGCGCCACATAGGCGGTGTGAGCACCCACTTTTACTGAAGCAGGCAATGCAACGGGGATCAGGCCCGCGTACTGGCAGGCGTAAAAGAAGCGGATGAATTCCGGGTTGGTCTCCGCGACCAGGGCCACTCGTTCGCCTTTTTGCAGGCCGATACCGAGCAGTTTGTGTGCCAGCGTGACAGATTCCTCACGCAATTCATGGTAGGTGATGCTCGCGTAGATCTCACCACGACCCGTGTAGAAATTGGACCCGGTATCGCCCTGAGCGGCATAGTCTAGTGCTTCCGTCAGCGTAGCAAAGTCGGCCGGCCTAAAGGCAAGAGAGTTGTTAGTGGGCATGGTATTTACGGTGACGTGTGACAATGTGGAATCCTCGTATTCGACGGCCTACCCTGGCACCCATTTTGCGGGCAATAGCGCTATGCACTCCCCCTCGAGTCAGGGGATCAAGCGCGAGTCAATTTTTTTTTGTGGGCCACTTGTTTGTTTTTCTGTACATGGATGTGTACATGCGGCCACCCTATGTTCAGGCCCTGAAAAAGGGGTTACCTGATGGGAGGAAATACTAGCATTCAGCCGTTTCTGACCCATAGGAAATAATACCAATGGCAAGGGGGAACAATCCCATTGCAGCGTCTTGCTAGGGTCAAAAGCGGCCCCTGCAGGCGCCCTAAAAGCGTCTCTGACCGACGGGGCCAGCAATGCATAACACATTGTTTTATATGGCTTTAAAGAAAAAATAGTGCTGCTGCTCAAGAGCTTTGTGGTGGCCCAGTGGCAATGCCAGACACGCGGTGAGGAGGTACGGTAAGTTGACCCGTTTGGGGTGATAGTCAGCCTTTGGCGTGGGTCCTCCACCAGGCCTGGAACATCAGTATTGACCACAGCAATTCAGAGTGGTTTGCCCACCCGTATAGATGTTGCTGCCAGGCGTCGCGAATGCTGGCCACCTCGAATATACCTTGCTCCCGCAGCGCCTGCTCCGAAAGCAGGTCTTCCGCCCAGTCGCGCAGTGGGCCAACGAGCCAACCCTTGATCGGTACACTGAAACCGCGTTTGGGGCGGTCGATGAGAGAATTGGGTATGTGGCGGGCCAACAGGTCACGGAGAACGCGCTTGCCAACCTTGTCGCGGTATAAATAGTCCATGGGAAGTGACCACACCAGGTTGAGAATTCTTTGATCCAGCAGGGGTGCCCGGGCTTCCAAGCTGACACCCATGCTGGCGCGATCAACCTTCACCAGGATATCGTCGGGAAGGTAATTGATATAGTCGTAGTGGAGCATGCCGAGCAGGGCGTCCTGCACATCCGGCCACTCAGCGTCATCAGAGAGCGGGGTGCGAGATACCAGCGCGTCTGGCACGAACTGGTCTATCGCCTGGCAGTGGTTAAACTTGTTGGCGAGTATTTGCTGTGGCGCTACTGCAGTCCAGTTGCAGGAGCGGTGGCTGATCTTGCCCAGCGAGCGGGTCCAGCTTGGCACAATCCTGCCTTCCTGCGCATAACGTTTCGCCCAGCGCCAGCTGTGCTTGCCCATAGAGGCAGTGGTTGACTGCAGTAGGGGTCTCAACGGGACGGGTACCCGATTGACATCCCGCCAATGCGACAGGCAGTTTTTGTAACGTCGGTACCCGGCCATTTGCTCATCACCGCCATCGCCGGTAAGTACCACCTTGACCTGCTCGCGAGCCAGCTTGCTGACCAGGTAGGTGGGAATCTGAGATGAGTCGGCGAAGGGCTCATCATACAGTCGCGGCAGCTCTTCCACGACGTCCAGGGCTTGGTCCGGTTTCACATAGGCTTCGTAGTGATCGGTGCCGAGGTGGCGGGCCACTGCGGCGGCGTACTCGGCCTCGTTATAGTCTTCTTCCTCAAAGCCGATGCTGAATGTCTTCACCGGCCGGTCCATCTGTTGCTGCATCAATGCGACGATTGTCGAGGAGTCGATACCGCCAGACAGCAGCGCACCGAGTTCTACGTCGGCGACCATGCGGTCTGCAACCGATTGTTGCAGCATCTCTTCCAGTGCGTCGATGGCCTCCTTGTAGCTCCCTTGGAACGGATTACTTGCGCCGTGTTCTGCCACCCGCTTCGCAGACCAGTAGCGCTCAGGCACGGCACTCTCTGGACTGTATTCCTGAGGCACTTTCAGCAGAGTACCAGGCGGCAGTTTACGCACTTGCCGGTAGATAGACAGTGGTTGAGCCACCCAGCCGTATTGCAGGTACTGACCCAGTGCGTCTCGGTCGAGTTCACCGTTGAAATGCGGATGGCGGCGCAGGGCCTTCAGCTCGGACCCGAACAGGAAGCTGCCGCCGCACCAGCCATAATAGACGGGCTTTTTCCCCACACGGTCTCTGGCCAGCCACAAGCAGTGCTCCTTCCTGTCCCACAAGGCGATGGCAAACATGCCGTGCAATTTGCTGACAGCTTTTTCCACGCCTAATTGTTCGACTACGGCAAGAATCACCTCAGTGTCGGAATGCCCTCTGTAGGGGTAGCTCGCCAGCCCGGGCTCCTTCTTAAGCCTGGCAAAGTTATAAATTTCGCCATTGAACGACAGCACAAAGCGTCCAGATGCAGAGACCATCGGCTGAGCTCCAGCCTTTGAGAGGTCGATAATGGAGAGCCGGCGGTGGCCAAGTGCTATGGGAAAGGAGGGGTCGACCCAAACACCGTGCGCGTCGGGCCCACGATGTGCGATTGTGTCGGCCATTGCCTCGCAGCGCTCAGCGAGCTGTTCCAAAGGCCCCCCATCGTATTGAATAAAGCCGGTAATGCCGCACATCGATTAGCGCCCTTTCATCCTCAAGTCGCCGCTCGCGCGACGACGGAATCAAGCAGGGACAGGTAGCTTTCAACGGCTCGCTCGACTGAAAAATCCTCGGCTCTTTGGACTAAGCGTTGTGTATCGGGGGCCTTGTCCAGTGAGGCTAAAATTGCGTGTGCCATGTCCTGCTCGTCACCCCTGCGTGTCAATGTGCCGTATTCTCCATCAGTTAGTATTTCCGTGGAACCCCCTGGACAGTCGGTACTGATCACCGGGCAGCCGCAGGCCATAGCCTGGATCAGAACACCGGGTAAGCCCTCGTACGCGGAAGACAATGCGAACACCGAGGATCGGGACATGTACTGAAATGGGGTGTCTACAAACCCGGGCATAGCGACATCATTAGCAATACCTAACGTTTCGGCCAGGCTTTGCAGTTCGGGC
>JABSPW010000116.1 GCA_013214285.1 Halioglobus sp.
AGCCTTACGCACGTAATGCAATGTCTCGAGCCGGTCCTGGTAGGTGCGCGTAGTGATGATGTCCTCGTAAAACTCTGGTGAGGTATCAAGATTATGGTTGTAATAATCCAGCCCGGCATCGGCCAATTTTTGTGCCTGTCCCTGGGAGAGCATGCCGAGGGTCATGCAAGTCTCCAAGCCCAGCGCGCGCACCCCCTTCACCATCGCCACCACATGCGGCATATCCCGGTCCTTTGGCGAGCGCCACGCCGCGCCCATGCAAAAGCGGGTCGCACCGCTAGCGGCTGCAGACCGCGCCTGCGCTAGCACCTTTTCAACCGCCATCAGCTTTTCAACTTCGAGACCCGTATCGTAACGGGTGCTCTGGGGACAATAGGCACAGTCCTCGGGGCAATCGCCGGTTTTGATGGAAAGTAGTGTACTGACCTGCACTTCATTCGGGTCAAAATACATCCGATGCACGGCATGGGCCTGAAACAGCAAATCGTTAAACGACAGCGCAAACAGTGCCTGGACCTCCTGGCGGGTCCAGTCATGGCGCAGGGTGCCATGCGCCTCCGGGGCTGGTACAGGCTCAGACATAGTCTATCGACAATTTCGATAAGGAAAACAGGTATCTGCATCATACTGTCGGACAATGGCTTGTCAACCTGGGTAAACAGCTTTGGTTAACAACATAGGGGGCGCGCTGCTGGATGGGGTATTTCCCCATCATTGTGTGCTGTGCAAGCTCCGCAGCGACCGGGCGGTGCCCCTGTGCTGGGCTTGCGAGCAGGCTATGTCGCTGAACACGGCCTGCTGTGCTCGCTGCGCGGTGCCGCTGACCACCGGCCCATCGGTCAACACACTCTGCGGTCAATGCCTCGTGCAACCGCCACCCTACCATCGGGTGATCGCACCCTGGCGCTACGACGAATTAATGGCCCATATGATCCACTGCTGGAAGTATGGCCGCCAACTGCACCTCACTGCGCTACTGGCGCAACTCTGGCGACAGCATGCGAGCATACCCTGCGGTATCGACCTGTTGGTGCCAGTGCCGCTGCACTGGCTGCGGCGCTGGAGCCGCGGCTTCAACCAATCCGATTTGTTGGCGCGAACACTACACACCACCTGCCCCGAGCTCCGCCACGCCCGTCTGACTAGCTGGCTCGCCAGGCGCATGCGCTGGACAGCGTCGCAATCAGGCATGAGCGCCAGGCAACGAACGCGCAACACGCACCGTGCCTTTACAGTCTCCGGGCCCTGTGACAACCTGCGGGTGGCCATCGTGGATGATGTGCTGACAACCGGCGCGACAGCCTCCGCCCTTGCTGAGGCATTGGCAGAGGCCGGCGCAGAGCACATCGAGGTCTGGTGCCTTGCCCGGACGCCGGCACACGCTACCTGACCGACTCTCACTTCCCCAAGCCGGGGCCACTGGAGTTGCTCCATGCGCACCGCCGCACTGTTGCTGATACTGCTGTTTTCCTCCCTACATGCACAGGGACAACTGCGGGTGGCGGTCGCCGCCAACTTCAAGCCCACCCTGGAGCGCATCAATAGGGCTTTCGAGGCACGCACCGGCTTGTCCGTCCTGCTGAGCAGCGCGTCAACCGGCATGCTGGTGACGCAGATTGAACACGGTGCACCGTTCGATATTTTTTTTGCAGCGGACCGCTTGACACCGATGAGGATTGTTACATCGCGCAATCAATCCGGGGTCAAGGCATTCTGTTATGCTCAAGGCAGCCTGGTGCTGGCGGGCGGCGACACCCTGGCCGCGCTGGCCAACCCCAAACTGAGCCTAGCGATTGCAAACCCGGTCACCGCACCCTACGGCACAGCGGCTATGCAAGTTCTCGCAAGAACGCAATTTGCCGCCGGCAGCACGCGAAAGTTAGTACGCGGCAACAACGTCGCGCAGGCCTACCAGTTTTGGCTCAGCGGTGCGGTCGATCTCGCATTGCTGCCCACGGCACTGCGGGCGCCTGATACGATACCGATACCCACGGCATGGCATGCACCAATAGTGCAGTACGCCGTGACACTCCGGGAGGGTGACATCCTGGACACCTACCTCGCCTGGATAAGAAGTGATACGGTGCGTCATCTCATAGCAGAAGTCGGCTACAAACCTTGTCCCTGAATGCCACCGAGCTGGATGCGCTTCGCCTCACCGTCTCGCTCGCCGCAATGACCACGGCCATCCTGTTAGTGTTAAGCACACCGCTGGCCTGGTGGCTATCGCGACGTCAAGGCAACGTGACTGCGTTTATCGAGGCGGTCGTCGCCATGCCACTGATCTTGCCGCCCACTGTTCTGGGATTCTACCTGCTATTGCTGTTTGCACCGAGCACGGTAGTGGGTCGACTGTGGCATGAACTGACAGGGTCGCAACTTGCTTTCAGCTTCTCCGCCCTGGTCATCGGCTCCGTTATCTACTCACTCCCTTTTGTTGTGCAGCCACTGCAATCGGCTTTTGCCCGTGTACCGAATAGTTTGCTGCAGGCCGCGGCAACACTTGGCGCCACACCGCTGGATCAATTCCGCAGCGTTGTTCTGCCCCTGACGCGACGCAGTTTTATTGCAGCCGCCAGCCTCGGTTTCGCACATACAATAGGGGAATTCGGTGTCGTACTGATGATCGGTGGCAACATCCCTGGGGAAACCCAGGTATTATCCATTGCCCTGTACGATTCTGTGGAGTCGCTGCGTTTTGAGGAGGCGCACAGTTTGGCAGCAGCACTGGTGGTGTTCGCAATGGTGCTGCTCTTTTTTCTTTACCGCGTTGAAAAAGGCGGCAGCTGGCGAATTCGGGCGTGAGCACCCTGCTTATAAATATCCGTTACACAAGTGGCAACGACTTCGCACTGACAATGCACTGCGAATTGCCTGCCCACGGCGTAACCGCGATTTACGGGCCTAGCGGCAGTGGTAAAACCACCCTACTGGATTGTATCGCAGGACTGCGCCATCCCGATCTGGGTAGCGAGATCCGTCTGGGAGACACGACTTGGTTGTCGCCTGCGCTCACGCTGCCACCTTGGCAGCGCCGTATCGGTTACGTCTTCCAAGAAGCGCGCCTTTTCCCGCACCTGGATGTGGAACAAAACCTGCGCTTCGGTCTCTCTCGCAGCGGACAGAAGGCTCCTCTAACTTACGATGAGGTGGCAGACTTGCTAGAGCTGACGGCGTTCCGATCGCGTCACGTGGATGCCCTATCAGCAGGTCAGAAGCAACGCGTGGCAATCGCCAGGGCCCTGCTGAGTGCGCCGCGGCTGCTGCTACTGGACGAACCCCTGGCAAATTTGGATCACGCCGCCAGCCGGGATTGCCTGCGCTGCCTCCAGCGCTTGTCCCAGGAGCTGCGTTTACCCATGCTTTACGTTAGCCACGATATTGAGGAAGTCAGCCAGATAGCTGATCACCTCTTACTGCTTGAAGCGGGTCGCATGGTGGAGCAGGGCTCACTGCTGTCACTATGCAGCCGTCTGGATACTCATCTGTCACGGGAAGAAAAAGCTGCGGCGATTCTGACCGCGACTGTTGCCGGCCACGACAGTACATTCGGGCTCACTAAACTGTCTGTAGAAGGACAGACCCTGCTGGTCAATCGTCTGCCTGATGCGCCCGGCCTGCAGCGGCGGGTGCGCGTACCTGCGCGAGATGTGAGTGTATGCCGCGAGCGGCCCGGTGATAGCAGCATATTGAATATCGTGGGCGTAACCATTACCGAAGTCGAAGACACCGATGCAACACGCCTGCTGTTGAGGCTGTCACTGGGCTCACAGCACCTTCTGGCGCGCATCACGCGGAAGTCCGCTGTGGAACTTGGTCTGCGAACCGGCGACAAAGTCTATGCACAGGTAAAAAGTGCAGCTCTGCTCATTGAGACGGTTGATCACACGTGACAGAACATGCCTACGATCGTCTGCACCCCGATACCATTATCGACGCGGTAGAATCGGTAGGTTATATGAGCAATGCACGACTGCTGGCACTGAACAGTTATGAGAACAGAGTTTATCAAGTTGGGATAGAAGATAGTGCACCACTGATCGTCAAATTTTACCGGCCAGAACGTTGGAGCAGAGCCCAGATACTCGAGGAACACACGTTCACCCAGGCGCTGATGGATGCCGATATTTCCGTCGTTCCTCCTATCATCGACAGTAAGGGTGTCACACTGCACACTCACGACGGTTTTCGCTTTGCCCTCTTTGAGTGCCGCGGCGGATATCCGCCAGAGCTCGACAACCTTGACAACCTATTGGTGCTGGGACGAACCCTGGGACGCATCCATGCGGTCGGGCGCACCGAAAAGTTCATGACACGCAATAGCATTTCGGTAGAAAGGATGTTGGTGGACAGCGCACAGTTCCTGCTAACAGGCTTCGTACCTGCAGAACTTATCCGGGCCTACCAATCCATCAACGAGGATTTGCAAGAGATGGTGGTCTCACTGTATGCAGAAGTGCAGGAACGCGACTTGATACGGCTGCACGGTGACTGCCACATAGGCAACATCTTATGGCGGGATGACACGGCGCACTTCGTTGATTTCGATGATTGCATCAACGGGCCGGCTATCCAGGATCTGTGGATGTTTCTCAATGGTGAGCGCCATGAACAGCAGTTGCAGTTATCCGAGCTAATCGAGGGCTACTCGGAGTTTGCCGACTTTGACCCAAAACAACTGCGGTGGATCGAGGCGCTACGCACACTGCGTCTTGTGCATTATGCAGCCTGGCTGGCGCGGCGCTGGGAAGATCCCGCGTTCCCGCGCAGTTTCACCTGGTTCAATACGGAGCGCTACTGGGCGAACCACATCCTGGAGCTGCGAGAACAGATGGCAGCACTGCAGGAGACGCCACTGCAATTGCTGTGAGTGATGCGGGTGATTCCGCTGTATACTATCGCCTCGTGCCCACGCTGCATTGTTAGCAGGGCGGTTATGCGCAACTAGCCCATAGTCACCGGACGCGAATGATAGCGCTGTCTCATCGACATATGACCTAACTACTAACTCAAACAGTGCATATACCGGGACCAAAGTCGCACTTTTTTCGCAACACGAGTACGGAGTGTATCGAGCACTACCCCATTCATTTCCTAATACGTGACGGCGGGTAGAGCACGGACCACAGCCAACGCCAGAAAGAATTTCCCTTCAACACTTCTCTATCCACCGCGTCGAAGAAGCAATCCAATGCTTCTGGATCGGCGAAGTAATCCATGCGTGTCTTGAACTCCCTGTTCGAATCCAATTCCCTGATGACCTTCGCTGGACTGCCGGCGACTACCACGTTGGCAGGCACGTCCCGGGTGACTACTGCTCGCGCGGCGACCACGCTATTGTCGCCAATACTCACTCCCTTGAGCACGGTGGACCCGTCCCCCAACCAAACATTGTCACCAATGCGCACAGGCAAAGGCTCATCCCGAGCCATGCGATCATAAATAGTGTGCCAGTCGGAATCTGTGATATAGGCGCCATTGGCGAGCATCACTCCGTCGCCAACGACGATCTCCTCGCCGGCACTGATTCGTGAACCGGGACTCATTAGGCAGTCGTCACCGATAATGACGCGCCCATCACCGGCTTCCCTACCCCAGACGCCTACCTCCACACGATTGCCTGGTTCCCCAATCGCGGTAAAACATTTTCCGATATGAATATTGTTACCGGAAAAGTGGACAAACCAGGGTTTCATGATCGTGTGGTATGGTCCCAGGGATTTACACTGTGGCCGCAGAAAGTACTCTGCATACCAAAACCTAAACTTCAGGTAGTATTTCTTCAACCAGTAAGGTCGCAGGTCGTCACGCATAGCAGAGCTTCCAGGTAGATATGCCGATACTCGGCGGTTATGATCGCAGTGGCCGTGACGGACATCAATCACAGGGCGATAAATAACCACACTCCGGGGGTATTACTGCATTGCAAGCCCACTCTCGTCTTATCCAGAGTAACCAGGCCCACCTGCATCCCAAACTGGGGTACGTTGTTCGCCGACACCTGCAGACCAACGACCGTTCCCCGATCGCAGCACACAGCCGTGAAGCCTATGTCGCGCTGTGTCGCGAATTACAGAGCAAGCAGCGCCCACTAGTTTTGGATTCCTTCTGCGGCACAGGGCACAGCACAGTCAACCTCGCCGCTCGCCACCCGCATCACCTTGTCGTTGGCATAGACAAATCGGAACGTCGTCTGTCGAAGCACGCCAGCGGCGAACATGATAACTACCTGCTTTTGCGCGCGCCTTGCGAGGACATCTGGCGACTGCTCGTCGCAGCTGGCCAGCAGGCAGATTTCCATTACCTGCTTTACCCCAACCCCTGGCCCAAAGCCGCACACCTGCAGCGCCGCGTACACGGCCACAACAGTTTTCCACTCCTGCTGCAACTAGGAGGGCACCTGGAGCTGCGTTCAAACTGGCAAATCTACGTAAAAGAATTCAGTGTGGCCATGCATATTGCGGGACAACCGGGCCATATAGCGACGGTGCCAAAGAAGGCGCCTCACCTCAGTCTATTCGAGCGGAAATTCCGTGGAAGCGGTCACACACTTTGGTCTTATACCACCTCCATATCGCCGTAAAGCCAGTATCGTGATTCACTGCCTGCCACAGGCAGCCAGGCTTGCGCAGCGGTCTCAAGCAGGACAGCCACCACGTTATAGGCTAAAGTGCCCCCTTTGCAGGGAGGGATCTCCATGACGACTGACCCGGTGTGGGAGCGAATTCGCAAGGAAGCCGCGCAGCACGCCAACGAAGAGCCGATTCTAGCGAGCTTCCTGCACGCCACTATCCTCAATCATTCACGATTAGAGATGGCGCTTAGCTTCCACCTTGCTCACCAGCTGGACAGCGCTACCGCATCTTCTTTGCTGTTGCGCGAAGTGATGCTGGAGGCGATGGAAGGGGATTGCGGCATTCATGATGCAGTGCGGGCAGACCTTCGGGCAGTCGAAGAACGAGACTCCGCCTGCAATGAACTGTACGTGCCATTTCTTTACTTCAAGGGGTTTCACGCGCTGCAGGCCTACCGAGTGGCCCATTGTCTGTGGTGCAACGGCCGAGAGTCCCTGGCGCTATTCTTCCAGAACCGCATGTCCACCGAGTTCAGCGTAGACATTCACCCGGCAGCAAAACTCGGCAGTGGCATCTTGCTTGACCACGCAACAGGACTCGTGATTGGTGAGACCGCCGTGGTCGGAAGCAACGTGTCCATTCTGCAACAGGTGACCCTGGGGGGAACAGGAAAAGACGAGGGCGACCGACATCCGAAGATCGGCGACGGGGTGCTAATCAGCGCGGGCGCGAAAATACTCGGCAATATCCAAGTGGGTGAGGGCGTTAAGGTTGGCGCAGGCAGTGTGGTGCTTGAAGACGTCCCGGAACACACCACAGTCGCCGGCGTGCCAGCCAGAGTGGTGGGCCGCCCACTTTCGGACCAACCTGCCCTCGAGATGGAACAAAATTTCTTCTACGACGAAGAGGCCGGCAAGCGCGACGCATCCTGATCCGCTCAGTGGTATTCAGGTGATAGTTCCTGTACGGCATCAACAAATGCTGTAACGTGATCGGGATTAACCCCCGGGGTGATACCGTGGCCCAAGTTGAAAATGTGACCGCCGCCGACGCCATAGGCTGACAAAATCGACGCGACTTCCTCCCGAATCCTTGCGGGTGACGCGAGTAACATAGCCGGGTCCATATTGCCCTGCAATGCTACGCGGTCCCCCACCAGACGTCGCGCTGAGCCAATGTCAGCGGTCCAGTCCAAGCCAATCGCCTGAGCGCCACAACCAGCGATATCCTCTAACCATTGTCCTCCGCCCTTGGTGAAAGCAATGACCGGCAACGGGCGCCCATCGGCCTCGCAGGGTAAACGTTGAATAATACGTGTTATGTAGGCAAGGGAGAACTCCCGGTATCCCGCGGTACTCAGCGCACCACCCCAGGTATCGAATATCTGCACCACCTGGGCCCCCGCACGCACTTGCGCACTGAGATAGTCCGTCACTGTATCAGCGAGCAACTGTAAAAGCTGATGCATCAATCGCGGCCGATCATAGGCCATCGCCTTGACGCGACTGAAATCTTTCGAGGACCCGCCCTCCACCATGTACGTGGCCAGTGTCCAGGGGCTGCCGGAAAACCCGATCAGCGGCACAGCCCCGTTCAGCTCCCGACGAATAGTGCGTACCGCATGCATTACGTAAGCAAGATCGTCGTCAGCTTTAATGCTGTTGAGACCGGCCAAGTCCGCTTCACTGCGCACCGTCTTGCGGAAACGCGGACCTTCCCCTTCTTCAAAATACAGGCCCAGACCCAGGGCGTCAGGAACGGTAAGGATATCGGAAAATAAAATAGCCGCATCCATGGGGTAGCGCCTGAGTGGCTGCAGTGTGACTTCGCAGGCAAGCTCAGCATTCTTGCACAAGTCCAGGAATGAGCCCGCCTGCTCCCTCGTCGAGCGATATTCCGGCAAGTATCGCCCCGCCTGGCGCATCATCCACACTGGAGTACGATCAACCGGTTGGCGCAGGAGCGCACGCAGAAAACGGTCGTTATTCAGCTCACTCATGTTTCGCGGCTCCATCTAGTAAGGCGTGCAACTCCTTTTTATCGGCATCGTCGACGATACATGCCTCGCCGATTGCTCGCAGCAAGACGAGGCGCATGCGGCCATCCACTATCTTCTTGTCGTAAGCCATATGAGACAGAAAACCTTGTGCATCCATATCACCAGGAATTCCGACAGGCAGGCGCATGCCTCGCAGCAGTTCACGACAATCCTCAGCCTCTGACGCCACTATCCAACCACGTCGTACCGACAGTTCCACAGCAAGCACCATGCCGGTGGCGACCGCCTCTCCATGCAACCATGCGCCGTAACCCTGACCTGCCTCTATCGCGTGGCCAAAGGTATGGCCCAGGTTAAGAATTGCCCGAACCCCGCTTTCCCGCTCATCTGCCGCAACGACTTCAGCCTTTATCGCACAACTACGCTCGATCACTTCAGCCAAGGCGGCGTCCTCCCGAGCAAGAAGCCTCGGCATATGTTCCTGCAGCCAGCGGTAAAACGGTTCGTCGCGGATAAGCCCATACTTCACTACCTCTGCCAGCCCTGCGCTCAACTCCCTCGGCGGCAGGCTTTGCAGCGTATCGATGTCGATCAGCACCGCACGAGGCTGATAAAATGTACCGATCATGTTCTTGCCTAAAGGATGATTTACCGCCGTCTTCCCACCAACCGAAGAGTCAACTTGAGCAAGCAGGGTGGTCGGGATCTGCAGAAAGTTGACTCCCCGCTGATAACAGGCGGCGGCAAAGCCAGTAATATCTCCGATCACACCCCCGCCAACAGCGACAAAGGTCGTGCTGCGGTTGTGTCTGTCCGCCACCACCTGATCAAAAATAGTCGACAGAGTATCCATCGTCTTATATTGCTCACCGTCCGGCAGCACAATCTTGGTGAGCAGCTGGCGATCTCCGAGGGCAGTTATGACCCGATCCACGTACAGCGGTGCAACCGTTTCATTACTGACGACCACCACTTGAGAACCTGTCACGTGCTGAGACAGCAGTTGCTCATCCGCCAGCAAGTCCTTGCCTATGTACAGAGGATAGCCGCGCTCACCCAGGTCAACGTGCAGGGTATGCATCAACATGAGGAATCGTTCCTTCGTTTGTGCCTGAAACAGATCCAATGATAGCGCTATGAGGGGAATGCTGTCTTTCCCCTGTGCTTACAGCGAAGACAACTCCAGTTCCAGGCGCTGCGCCACATTGCGGGGGCTGCAATTATCGGTTTCTATGATGTGGTCGGCAATCTCGCGGTACAGGGAGTCCCGCTCGGCCATAAGCGCCTCAAGAATTTCGCCAGGATCGCCTTTCTGCAACAGCGGCCTGCGTCGATCGCGCCGAGTGCGCCTCACCTGCTCCTCAACCGAGGCATAGAGATAAATCACGAAACCGCGGCCTGCCAGCGCCGTCCGGTTCTCAGGACGCAGTACCACACCACCACCTGTGGCAAGAACAATGTCATCCCACTCAGTCATCTCAGCCACCACATGTTGCTCCCTGTCACGGAAGCCTTCTTCGCCCTCTACATCGAAAATCCACGGGATATCAGCACCGGTGCGCTGTTCTATCTCCGTATCTGTGTCGGCAAACCGCAGCTTCAGATGCTGTGCAAGGTGCTTGCCAATGGTGGTCTTGCCGGCACCCATGGGACCGACCAAGAAGACTCTATGCAATGCGGACATTCGAAAGCCCTAAATGGTCCTAGTCAAGCAGCGTGTCGGCAAGGATCCTCGGAGTGATAAAGATAAGCGTTTCCGTCTTCTTGTAAGAATTCGATTCGCTGCGGAAAAATGCACCGATATAGGGTATGTCGCCGAAGTAGGGTACTTTATTGACCGACTCAACATCCTCCACCCTGAATACACCGCCCAACACTACCGTTTCACCGTTACCAACCAAAACCTGTGTTTCGAGGCTTGTTGTATCGATTGTCGGGATCTCCCCGCCCAGGGTGCCGCTGGGCACGAGTTCACCCACTGAATCCTGATTGACCTGAAGATCCAGCATGATGCGATCATCCGGCGTGATATTGGGCGTAACATCCAGCGACAGTACCGCTTCCTTGAAGGCTACAGTGGTCTCACCGCTGGCCGAAGATTGCTGGTAAGGCACTTCGGTACCGGATTTTATAACAGCCCCCTGCTTGTCACCCGTGATCACCTTTGGCTGGGATACGACCTCACCGTTACCTTCAGCTTCAAGCGCGGAAAGCTCAGCGGACAGAAACAGATCACTGGCTGCATAGCCGATCGCAAAGCCGCTGTTCGATGCCACCCCAAGATCAACCAACAAGGCCCCGGGGTACGTCACCTCGACCGGATTCCCATTGATGATATCTTCGTTTATTTGGGTGACGTTGGCGTTATCGCCGGATACAGAGAGGACATTGTCATTACTTACATTTGCGTATGCACCTCCCCACTCAATACCGAGGCTCCTAGATGCATCAGACTGTGCAATGACGATGCGAGCCTCGATCATCACCTGGCGCACGGGAATATCAATCAGAGCGATGAGGTCTCGAATCTCGGCCATTTTCAAAGCAGTATCGGTGATAATCAGCGAGTTAGTCCGAGAATCCACTACCACTGAACCCCGTGGCGAGGTGAGCCTGCCACCATCCTCCGAGCCCGCCTCAAATAGCGTTACGACATCGGATGCACTGGCATACCGAATACGCACAAATTCGGACACCAGGGGCGCCAGCTCGGCTAATTGCTTGTTCGCTTCAATCTGTTGCCGTTCGCGCTCGGCGATCTCCGCAGCCGGCGCCACCATGAGCACATTGCCCACCTGACGCTTGTCAAGGCCTTTGGCCTTCAGCACCAGTTCCAGTGCCTGGTCCCAGGGAACATTTTGCAAACGCAGAGTGATGCGGCCCTGAACCGTGTCACTGGCCACCAGATTCATCTCGGTAAAATCCGCTATCAGCTGCAGTACTGCGCGCACCTGGATATCCTGAAAGTTCAGGGAAATGCGGTCGCCAACATAACTGAACTCATTCTTCCGCTTTTCGAGTTCCGCCTTGCTAAGCGGTTTCACACTAATTACATATTCGTTGTTGGTCTGATAAGCGAGGTAATCGAAATCACCGGTCGTTCTCATCGTCAAGGTAGCGCCACGTTCTGTCGAATTTACGTCTACTGAATTTACGGGAGTTGCAAAGTCCGTAACGTCGTACCGGCGCATGAGTCGTTCATCTACCCCTGTATTGAGAAACTGCACGTTGACATTACCGGCCTCGCTGAACACATTCACATCGACTGACGGATCAGTAAGTTCAAGGGTTAACTTACCCTCACCATCACCAGTGCGCTGGAACTGCAGATCCGTTATCCTAGACTCGACACTCGCTACTTCCTCAACTTTGGTCTTAAGCTTGAGAGACTCTCCGCCGGGTTTGACGAAGTCGGCGCCTTCCTGG
>JABSPW010000009.1 GCA_013214285.1 Halioglobus sp.
CGACCAGGCCCTCGCTGCCGCGCAACGTTGATTAGACAGAGCGCTGCAACAGCGCGGGAATGTCGCGCAGGCTCGCAGTCTCCTGTGACAACCCGGGCTGCTTGAGAGCAGGACCCAGTTGCGGCTTTACTTCCTCCGGACGCAAGGCTTCACCACACTCACTGCAGGTGAGCGTAGGCGTGGTCTTGTGGCCACAGGTTTGGTGCACCCACTCCAGAGGCGCCCCCTCCCCATTATCCATCCACTCATCGCCCCACACGGCCAAGCTCATTAAGACCGGGTACAACCCCAGGCCTTTGCGCGTGAGTCTATATTCATAGCGCACAGGGCGATCATGGTAGGGCACTTTTACCAGCACTCCCTGCTCGACAAGCTTGCCAAGACGCTCGGATAGACGATGCCGGGTAATCCCCAAATTGCTCTGAAACTGATCGAAACGTCGGGTACCGAAAAAGGCATCTCGCAAAATAAGCATGGTCCAGCGTTCGCCTACAACCGACAATGCCCTCGCTACAGAGCACACCTGTTTATCAATATCATCCCAGCGCATGCCACCTCCGCGACTACCGTCGAAAGCAATGAGACAGTAGAGGCAAATGTAACACAATCACTGTCGCACAAAACCCAGCAGCAAACACGTGAAAACGCCCGAGCCCTAAACTCGCCTGCTTGCTGCACCCTGATTTCTCGCGGCGCCAGAAAGGCATCAGCCAAACTGATTCATGGTGTTATCTTTACCCGACGCTTTCAATGCAGCATCGCCGGAAAAATACTCCTTGTGATCATCACCCAGGTCAGAACCCGCCATATTTTGGTGTTTCACGCAGGCAATACCCTGACGGATCTCTTTGCGTTGCACTCCTCGCACATACCCCAACATACCCTCGTCACCAAAGTACTCTTTTGCGAGGCTGTCCGTAGACAACGCCGCCGTATGGTAGGTCGGTAAAGTAATCAGGTGGTGAAAAATGCCAGCCTCACGAGAGGCATCTGACTGGAAGGTACGGATTCTCGCATCGGCCTCAGCCGCTAGCTCGCTAGCGTCATACCTTTCCTGCATAAGAGCATCACGGTCGTAAGCGGACACATCCTTGCCTTGCGCAGACCAGCTGTCGAACACTTGTTGGCGGAAATTGAGCGTCCAATTGAAGGACGGCGAGTTGTTGTAGACCAGTTTGGCATTGGGGATAACTTCACGGATACGATTCACCATCCCGGCAATCTGACCAATATGGGGCTTCTCCGTTTCTATCCACAAAAGGTCGGCACCTTCTTGCAGAGATGTAATACAGTCGAGTACGCAGCGATCCTCGCCTGTCCCTGGCTTAAAGCGATAAAGGTTTGATGGCAGCCGCTTAGGAC
Organism: Halioglobus sp.; assembly: GCA_013214285.1. Classification (GTDB taxonomy): domain Bacteria; phylum Pseudomonadota; class Gammaproteobacteria; order Pseudomonadales; family Halieaceae; genus Marimicrobium. The sequence continues at coordinate 1,363 of JABSPW010000009.1, forward strand.
GCATTAACTGATCATGGTGCTTGATGATCACGTCGCCGTGATCCATTGCTTCAACACTCAATTCCTCCATGTCGAGGAAACTGTTGTACTGGTCTCCCAGATCGCCGGGCTCAAGCGTGATGGCGATCTGCTTGGTCAGGCCAGCGCCCAATGAATCAGTGCGCGCAACAATAACCCCGTCCTCGACACCCAGTTCCAGGAAGGCGTAGCGCACGGCACGAATCTTAGCGAGAAAGTCCTCATGAGGGACAGTCACCTTGCCATCCTGGTGACCACACTGCTTCTCATCAGAGACCTGATTCTCGATTTGTATGGCACAGGCGCCCGCCTCGATCATTTTTTTTGCGAGCAGATAGGTTGCTTCAGCATTACCGAAGCCTGCGTCAATGTCTGCGATGATAGGTACGACATGCGTCTGAAAATTATCGATCTTGTTTCGAAGCGCTTTCTCTGCAACGCTGTCTCCTGCGCCCCGAGCAGCATCCACTTCACGGAATAAACCACCCAGTTCACGCGCGTCGGCCTGGCGCAGGAACGTGTACAGTTCCTCAATCAGCCCAGGTACGGTCGTCTTCTCGTGCATGGACTGGTCTGGCAACGGACCGAATTCGGAGCGCAGCGCAGCGATCATCCATCCAGAAAGATACAGGTAACGTTTATTGGTGTCTCCGAAATGTTTCTTGATAGAGATGAGCTTTTGCTGCCCGATGAAGCCATGCCAACAACCCAGAGACTGGGTGTAGGCAGCCGGGTCTGCATCATACTCCGCCATGTCCTGACGCATAATCGCCGCCGTATAACGGGCAATATCCAGCCCCGTTTTAAAACGGTTTTGCACGCGCATGCGCGCGGCGGACTCGGGGTTTATCTGCTCCCAACTAGCACCCTTTTCCTCGCGCAGGCGGGCCAGATCGGCAATTTCCTCTTGATATGTGGACATATTCATTCCTCTACGGTGCGGGCTGGTGAATCCAAGGCCGGACGCCACCGTGTTCGCGCCTCAGCTGTACCCCTGCAGCGCATTGTAGTCAGGACCCAACTATAATTTAAATTAATAGTAAATATCTCTACTATTCACTGTATGAATTATAGTGGGTGCGCAACCCACAGTGCGCTCGAATGCCAGGATGTCTGCAGCACTCCTCACAGCAGGCTCCCCTCGGGTGCTCAGATGCACGGCTCTGTCTCCTACTGTCCCATGCGTGTCATTGCGGCGCACTTGCTATACCCTCACACTATGACTGAGCAAGCTCCGAAGACACCACAATGTCCTATCCCGCCAAACAGGCCTTACTGAACTGGGCCAGGAACTACCCTGAACTCTGGAACGTGGGCGACAAGCAGGCCTGGATTGAAAATTGGCGCAGTGTCGCGACGGGCGAGTTTCGCATGCTAGATCCCGTAGGCACACCAGAGAAACGCGGATTCAAAGCCTGCTGCGAGGACTCCTGGGACCTATTCCAGCCGCGTGTGCGTTTCAGGATACAGCCAGGCACGCTGTTTGTCTGCGGCAACGAGGTTGCCTGGTGCCTGGAAAATCATTTCGAGGGCGTAACCGGCTCGCAACGACAGTACAGTCTGGAGACCTACCGTTTCGGCTCAGACCAATCGGTTGATATTCGAACCTATTACCGCGTACCACGCCATGACAGCGACAACCTAGGGGATATTTTCCAGGCTTACCTGCCGGAAAACGCGCAGGGTCTCTAGCACGACCAAGGGGTGCGCTTCCATACCATCGTGGACCAGTGAGAACCCTGCTTTGCGCAATTAAAGCTTCCGCGCACCGTCCTGCTCTTGGCATGCGCACAGGACCACGGCTGCGCGTAGTGGCGTCAAAGGTATCGACGACGATACAGCGCACCATCACCTACAACGGGGCCGACCGCAGTTGAAGCAGCTACCAATCCCACGCCAATGACGGGTTTACACCACCGATCCCCGCAATTCCATGGCCAGTCCACCCGCTTCATCCAGAGCCCAACAGTACACATCTCCCTGCACCAGGCGACCCTGCAAAGTCAATGGTACACCTTCGAATAAGGGCCGCAGTGCGCGAAATGAAAATGCTGCCAGTTGGACGCCCGGGCGTTCACGGTATAACAGGTCTAACAGCAGCGTTGCCGTTAAGGGTCCCTGCACAACCAACGACGGATAACCCTCTACCGTCAATGCGTAATCTCGATCATAGTGAATGCGGTGGCTGTTAAAAGTGAGCGCGGAAAAGCGAAACAGAAGTACCGGATCAGGGATGACTTGCCGCGTCCATTGCGCGTCCGACGGGGCCGCGAGCGCGGCAGGCACAGTGTCACCGGCAGCAGCCGGGCGATAAACCAAATCCTGCTCTTCGTCTAGCACCAACACGTCCGCCGTAAATACCTGATGGTGCAGGGTGACAATCACCAATTCTCCGCTACGCCCGCGCTTGCACTGGACACCGGCTATTGTTGTCTCCCGACGGGCCGTGTCGCCCACTCTGAGGGGCGCTAAACACTTGACACGACTACCTGCCCACATTCGCCGCGGCAACGGCACTGGCGGCATGAATCCACCGCGTTGCTCATGACCATCCCTATCAATCTCAGACGCTGTTATCGCATCGAGAAAGTACAACCAGTGTCCGCCCGTTGGTACCGCTTCCCCTGCATCGACGACAGCTGGTGTACCCCCCAGGGTCGCAGCCAACCCCGAGATAGGCGCCGGGGCAATCACATCGACGCGCGTCTCAGCCTTGCCCACCCAGGCCCGCAATATGTCACTGTCAACTTCGCTCATGACGACATGCGACCGGCGACGCCAAATTCCTCGCGCAGGGCTGCGGCGTGTTCACCCAATGCCGGCACGGGTCGCAGCAGTGCATCGCCTTCAGCATACCGCACCGGCGGTGCCACCAGTTGCACTGCACCAGAGGGCGTTGGGACGGTGATACGCCGCAAATGTGGGTGCTCCGCCAGATCCGCGATGGAGTTAACGGCACCGAAGGCGATTCTAGCTGCCTGCAACTGGCGGACAAGCAATGCTCTTTCCAGCACACCAAAGACACGCTTGATGATGTCATCCAGTGCAAGCCGGTTTTCACAGCGCGATGTGTTGGAATCGAAACGTGGGTCAAGCGCAAGCTTTCCATCATTGAGCAACTTGTCACAGAAGCGTTGCCACTCACGCTCATTCTGTATCGATATCACCACCTGCTGTCCGCCCTTGCAGGCATAGACGCCGTAGGGCGCGATGGAGGGATGGTGAAGGCCAACGCGTCGTGGCGACATTCCACCTTCCTGATGCAATAGAGGTACGGTCATCCAGTCGGCTGTCGCATCGAAGAGGGACACGGACAAGCCTTTGCCAACACCGGTGCGACCACGCTCTATCAAAGCCTCCAGAACCGCAGCGTGGGCATACATGCCGCAAGCAATATCACTGACCGATACTCCAACCCGCCCCGGCTGCTCCGGCGCTCCGGTTACCGCGGCGAGACCGCTCTCACACTGCACAAGCAGGTCATAGGCCTTCATATCGCGGTAGGGTCCATCCTCACCGTAACCAGTGATATCAACAGTTATTAGTTTTGGGTTGTCTGCGCGCAAGGCCGTGGAGGCAAAACCCGCACGCGCAGCAGCTCCTGGCGCGAGGTTTTGAATGAAAACATCGGCTTTGGACAACATACGCCGCAGTAGGCCCGCGTCCTCAGGCTTTTTGATATCCAGGCAGATCGACTCCTTGCCACGGTTGATCCAGACAAAGTACGCACTCTCGCCACCGGCGACATGATCGTAATGTCGCGCAAAATCGCCAACAGGACGCTCGATCTTGATAACCCGTGCACCGGCATCGGCCAAACGTGAACTACACAGTGGCGCTGCCACCGCCTGCTCTAGTGCAACGACCAGCACGCCATTGAGTGCCCCGCCCATCAGAAGGACCGAGGCAGGTCAAGTTCCCGCGTCGCAATATGGGACAAGATCAGGTTGGTCGACACGGGAGCGACCTGGTAGAGGCGTGTTTCCCGAAACTTACGTTCCACATCGTAGTCGCGCGCAAAACCGTAACCACCGAAGGTTTGCACACAGGTATCCCCAGCTGCCCAGGCTGCCTCACTGGCAAGCAATTTAGCCATGTTAGCCTCCGCGCCGGCAGACTCTCCCGCATCGTAGCGCTGCGCCGCATGCTGAACCATCAATGCGGCGGCCTCTGTCTGTATGTGAGCCCGGGCGATCGGAAACTGGACCCCCTGGTTGGCACCGATCGGGCGGTCGAAAACCTGCCGCTCCTTGGCATAGCAAGAAGCTTTCTCAGTAAACCAGCGCGCGTCGCCAATGCATTCCGCACCGATCAGTATCCGCTCCGCATTGAGACCGTCCAGGATACAGCTAAAACCGCCACCTTCATCACCGATCAAGTTGTCAACAGGCACCCTCAGATCGTCAAAAAATAACGCCGTACTGGCATGGTTCATAACGGTGTCAATCGGCTGAATGCTGAGACCCTGCCCAAGCGCGTCGCGCATATCAACTAATAACACCGACATGCCGTCCGTGTGTTTAACGCACTCCTCTCGCGGCGTGGTGCGCACCAGCAGCACCATAAGATCCGAGTGCTCAGTTCGTGAGATAAACACTTTCTGACCGTTGACCACATAGTGCTCACCGTCCCTCACCGCTCGCGTGCGAATGCGCGAGGTATCGGTACCGCTAGTGGGCTCTGTCACCGCAAAGGCCTGCAAACGCATCGAGCCATCCGCGATTCCCGGCAAATATTGGGCTTTCTGACGATCACTGCCATGTCGTAACACGGTGCCCATGGTATACATTTGGGCATGGCAGGCAGCGCCATTACCGCCGCTTCGATGCACCTCCTCCAGCACGGCGCAGCCCGCCGCAAGCGGCAATCCCGCCCCGCCGTACTGCTCCGGTATCAGCGTTGCGAGATAGCCCCCATCCGTCAGCGCCTGCACAAAGTCCGTGGGATAGGCTTTGTCAACATCAAGGGCCCGCCAGTATTCCCCCGGATACTGTGAGCACAAGGCTGCCACCGCATCACGAATCTCGGGAAATGTCTTTTCTGTTGCCACAATATTTTCTCTGATGAGTACCTACTAAGGGATGCTCTCGCACGAATCGCTTTCGACTACTGTGGCGTCACTACAGAAACCAGGCGCCCCCATCGATCATATGGGTTTGCCCGGTGACGAAAGCACTCGCATCGGAGGCGAGATAAATAATCGTGCCGGTGAGATCCGACGTCTCCAGGTTGCGCTGTATCACCTGGCCCTGGGCAACCACCTGTTTAGCTTTATCAAACTTCTCGCCAAAAAACTCCTCAGTGCCCTCGGTCATGACCGCGGACGGTGCCACCGCATTGACCCGAATGTGGTCCCTGCCCAATTCCCGCGCCATCGCGCGCGTCATACCAATGACTGCCGCCTTGGACATGGCGTAGTCGAGGCCATAGGGCAGGCCATACAGCGCCGCCAACGAGGAAATATTAATGATTGAGCCTCCGCCTGCGGCCCGCAAGGGATCGACAACGGCTTTACAGGCCTGCCAAACCCCCTTGATATTGACGTTCATCACCGCGTCCCATTGAGCCTCCTCCAGCTGTTCAAAACGGGCACCCTTTAGTCCACCATACAGCGCTGCATTGTTCACAAGAACGTCAATTTTGCCGAACTGGTTGACCGCCTGCACCGCCATCGCCGTGCAACTTGCCATGTCGGTAATGTCGACAACTGCCTTCACCGCACGTCCACCTGCAGCGGTGATCGCTGACACGGTATCGTCACAGGAATTAATATCACAGGCGAGCACGGCTGAGCCTTCCTTAGCCATCGCCTCCGCATACGCACGACCGAGGCCGCGGGCGGCTCCCGTGACGATCGCTACTTTGTTTTCGAGTTGTCCCATATCCTCGCGCCCTACTCCGTAACTTCTAACATGTACTGCGCCACCGCCAGACGCGTTGCCGCATCGAGATAGTCCTGCGGAGGCATTTCGGGGTAATCGGTGCGTTTCTTGGTCGGCGCAGCTATATAATCTGCTAAACCTTGGGGATTATCCCTGTACAATGCCTGGATGACCTGCACCGGCGGACCGATCATGCGCCCGGTATAGGTGTGACAGCCCGAACAAATACCGAGGTAGGCGACCTCGCCACGCTCTCCAGGGGCGATCGTGCGCGGCGGCACATTGGCCAGCAAGTAGTTGGCTATGCCGTGGGTGTTGGTAATCTGACATTCGCCAAAATCCTTGAGTCCCACAGTAACATAGCGGTGACGGTTAATAATACAGCTGTCTTTGGACGGACCAATGCGCACGATATCGGGATTACCTACCTTCAATTCGCTGAGCATTAATGCCTTGATTTCGGCGATAGGCTGAGTGCCGTTATTCCACATCATATTGTCCAGTATTTTGACGCGATCGGAGTTCGGGTCTGACTCGGGGTCTGCCATGACGTTCACGGCATTGGCATGATCGACAATAATAATACCTGCATTTTTGTTGTCTCTAATAATGTTTCCTTCCACAACGACATCGTCGGCCGCCATAATAAGAATTCCCGTCCCAGCAGGTACGCCCGCTACCGTCGAGCCGGGCGCCGCAAAGTTCGGGTGGTTATTGGCGACAATAAAATTGTTACGGATGATCACATCGTAGGTGGTCTTAATCGGCAGACCCGGTGTAATGAAGGCCAGTATTCCACCAGTGTTATTGTATACGCGGTTCGACTCGACAATGGCATGACGGCTGTTCTCGATTTCTATCCCCGCTACACTGTCAAAGACATCATTAAAGGCTACATGAATATTGTCGCTCATACCCACATAAATAGCTGCATCTTCAATACCGGAAATAACATTGTGCTCTACAACACCGTTGGTACCTAGCTGGGGAAAGATACCGTAGACCCCAGTATCTACAATGAGATTATTGCGAATCTCCCAATTGTTGCCCGCCTGACTCATAATGCCATTACCCTTGTATCGGGTGATCTTGAAATTTTCGACGACCACGTTGTTACCTGAGTACAGGATGGCGTCATTTAACTTACCCCCACCGTCCAGAGTCGGCCGCTCGCCCTGCTCAATGACGCCGATCAGCCGAATGCCGTCTTTATCGATATACACTGTCTCGCGATAGATACCCGGCATAACGCGAATTGTCGTACCGGGTGAAGCAGCGCGCACGGCGTCCTGGATCAGCGCACCATCTTGTACCACTATCACACGGTCGTTCGGCGGAGGGCCGGCGACGAACCGGCTATTCCCGCCCAGTGTCAGCCTATTGTTGTCTGCCGCAACACCTCCAGCATAGGTCACATTTCCCGCCCCTGTGCTCGCTGCATAGTCTCTATTGCCACCCAACTGACAACCCAAAATGATGGTCAAAACGACCACTAGACCAAGCCATTTTCCTGCTTGCATGAAACATCTCCCCCTTTCTTCACAGGAATCGTCCTATCCTCGTTAATCACGGGCATTAGCCCAGAAGGCAACTGTTCCGGCACATCGGGAACGAGGCTTTCATCCGTTAATGTATCCATGAAGTCGACCAGTCGATCCAATTCATCATCCGTCAATTCGGGCGATGATATATGCCAGTGCAGATGCAGGTCGACCCCCTCCGGCACTGCGTGGCCGCGGCCACCATTATAAAATGCTGTTACGGCGCGCAGGTCGTCGAACAGGCCGGAGTGCATGTAAGGTGCAGTGCGGGTGATATTACGCAGGGTCGGCACTTTGAAGCCTGCTCGCAACTTCGGCGTATCGAAGGTTTTCTCCGCTCCGATATCCAATGGAAGACCTTCTGGCTCCGGCGCGCCAATCACAGCGATCTGTTGATTGGTAAACAATGGGGGGGTGTGACACTCGGCACAGCGGGCAACGAAGGAACGGAAAATGTTCAAACCCTCGATCTCCTCAGACGTCAGCGCATCCTGGTCACCATGTACATAACGGTCATAGCGGCTGTTCAGTGAAATCAACGAAGACTGAAATGCCGCCAGGGCCGTATAAACCTCAGACAAGGCGATACGCTGCCCATCGCGCCCGGGAAAGGCCTGGCCGAACAGCGCGCGGTACGTTGGTATTCCATTCAGATCGGCCAACACTTTCTGTGGCGCATTACCCATCTCTCTGGACGAGTACAAAGGGCCAAGCATCTGCTCCTCCAGACTGCTCGCATGGGCATCCCAGAAGAACTTTTTAAGAAAGGCAACGTTCCAAAGCGTCGGTGCAGCGCGGCGCAACGGTGCACTCCCCATACCTACCGAACGGCGCAAACCATCAGAAAACCCAAGTGCCGGTTGATGGCAGCTAGCGCAAGCCAGTGATCTGTCAGCAGACAATATGGGATCGAAAAACAAGTAGCGCCCTAGATCAATTTGCTGCGGTGAAAATCCATCGCGGTGATGAGGAAGGGTGGTGCGAGTGCCTCCAAGACCCGCACCTTGTACTGACTCATAAAACTCATAAAAGGTACGGAGTCGGCACTGCCCCGACTGCGTTTTCTCGAAACTAGGAGGGCAATTCTCCCGCAGAACCAGCTCAGCACCATTTACCATGTGGGCCCAACCCAAAGACAGCCCCGCGAAGATCCATCCTAAAGCTGCTCTTCGCAACGCTCACCTACTCCGTTGCCAGGGTGCGCATATAGGCAATCACGTTATTCAGATCCTGCTCGGTCAGCGGGTTGCTCGCGATGGCCTGCATCTGTCGGCCGTAGGTGTCATCCGGATGTCTACCGCGCAGTCCCTGCTGGAAATTGCGGTACTGGCGGGCCATATACGCCACATCAAGCCAGGCCAGACCAGGCGCGTTAAGCGCCGGATTGCCTTCTGCCTGACTACCGTGACACGCTCCACAATGCCCTCGATAGAGATTACTGCCCTTTTTTATATCGGCTCCTTTCAGCGCCGATAATTCTATCTTGGGAGCAGGGGGAGGCAGCGCAGCTAGGTAGGCGGCCAGCGCAGTCATGTCCTCTGCAGACAGTGGCATGGCCATTGTCCGCATCTGTGCACCAAGGGTATCGCCAGTATCAGCACCACGGACACCGGATTTGAAATGGACAAGCTGGCGGGCCAGATACGCCTCCGACTGTCCGGCGAGTGCCGGTGCGTGTACTTCGCGATTGCCCTGGCCCATATCACCATGGCAAATGATGCAGGGCTGGTAGACCACAGGCACATTCTTTGCCGCCCAACTGCGTGCCGGGAGCAGGGCAACCAGTGCAACACCCGTCGTGAGCACTATTGCGGCTAACCTCATAGCAATTTCCCTAACTTTCAACAGGGAAAAATGTGGCGGAGCACACGGCACCAGGCTCGCTGTATTTCCCAGAGGCAATCGACGGACCCTCGGCATCTACCCTGTCAGGCAGGTGTCTATTGACCATAATGAGGTCGCCACCGCAGGCGTGAGAGGCTTCTGTGCGAGCGGCTTCTATTGGATAGACCCGACTATCTATCATTATTTTCATTCCGCATAAAGGATGTTTCCGTTCTCAACATCAAGCCTAAAGCCTGCTCACAGCATCTATCAGATCACTTTTTCGATACGGTTTAGTAAGCAGCTCTCCAGGAAGTTCTTCCTCTCTGCGCAGGCGATCAGCATAGCCTGAAGCCAAAAGTACTTGTATCCCTGGCTGTACATTTTTTGCTTCATAAGCCAGCTCTATACCGTCCATACCGCCCGGCATGACTATATCCGTAAACAAAATAGAATAAGGATAGGTAGATAGCTGCTCTAATGCTTCCGCCGCATTGCGACAAATGTCCACCCTCCAGCCAAATGAGGCAAGCCAAGTGGCCGCAAGATCAGCCAGATCGGGCTCATCATCGACGACTAAAACAGCGAAAGGATTATCATGCAATTGCCGCTCCGCATGCACCTTAGTCGCGGCGCCTTGGGCAGCAAAATTACCGACAGTGGGGTCCGCAGACCGGGCCTCGATGATTTCGATTGCCTTATCAGCTAGAGCTTTGAGCCGCGCCAACTGATTTTCGGAAATGCTACTGCGCGCTACTCTATCAATCACACACAGCGCTCCCAGAGCATAGTGATCTGAGTCCACAAGCGGTACTCCGGCAAAAAATCGTAGCCCATCGTCTGACGTTACCATCGGATGCCCGGAGAACCTCGTGTCAGTGTTCGCATGATTAACAATTAGCGACCGCCGCAATGCAACCGTGTGCGCACTGAAGGAACCATACCGCGGAGTCTCCTTTGCCGCGATGCCCACTGCCGCTTTAATTGACAATTTTTCAGCATCTACCAAAATCATAGCCGACACTGGAGCATCAAAAATAGCTGCAGCCTCATTCACTATTGCATCGAAACACGGCTCACTGGACGAGTCCGTGATACCCTTTCTCCTCAGTGCATCAAGGCGCCCAATCTCCAGGGACTTTTGCGCTGCGAACAACTCCTCTACGAGTGGAATGAAAAGTTTCACAGCGGTCCCAACACCTACCTCGCTGCGCACCGTGACGGCTCCACCCAGAGCTTCGAAGTAGTCTCGAACCATCACCATTCCAAGACCAGTGCCCTCATCTTTATCCTTTGTAGTAAAGAACGGCGTAAACATCTGCTTCTGCGTTTCGACATCCATTCCAGTACCACTATCAATCACATCAATAACCGCATAATTTCCCGGCATAAGACCAGAATGCGCATCGTCTACGATAGTCTGGTACCTGGTTTTTATGGTGAGTATCTTTTCCCCAGAATATTGCTTCATCGCATCGCGAGCATTGTTCGCCAAATTCAATATTGCATTGTTTAATCCAGTGGCATCAAACTTTGCTGAGAGAGAAAAATCGGTGAACTGCGCTCGGCATGCGACATCAGCGCCTACAGAGCTATTCACCAGTGGCATAATGCTTTGTACGATCTCGTTGACATTGTGTTCCATTGACTCCCGTGGCCTTCGTCCTGCTACCGACAACAAGGCACGCGTCACTTCTGATCCACGTATCGCCGCCGATAAAGCTGAGTCAATTTGCTGATGAGCCACTGTGTCATTTGCGGGAACACTTTCCTTCACTTCGTCCAGATTGCCGACCACAATACTCAAAAGGTTATTGAAGTCGTGGGCGAGACCCCCGGAAATCTGCCCAATTGCCACTAGCTTATGTCTCTCCAGAGACTCAGTTCGATGCGCTTTGAGTTCGCTTTCTGTTGCCGCCTTCCTCGCATCTCTTGACACCTGGACTTCTTCTATCAAGCTCCGTAACAACCCCAAAAGCAACAAAACAAACATGCCTACGGCGAACACTATGATCGCCATCACTACCGTCAGGTAATTTACGCCAGGCAGAAGAATAAGGTAGACTGCAAGTCCGCTACTCAGTAGCAACACGATTATAAGTGCCCCGATAAAGCACCAATACCGCCTTGTATCCAGCGTCTCTATGCGTTTGCCCAATTTATGCAGCGAACGCAAAGACATTGTCACTAAAACGGTGCCTGACAATAGCAACACAGCTGTTATGGCGATTAACATTGTCTGCTCGAAAGTGTCATCCGAATCATTCCCAACCGACCGACTAGTCGCTATGGCAGTCACGTTTAAGCGCAGTGACCAGCGATCGCTATGGCTGAATTGACTGATCACAGCCCATGTTACACAATGGTATCTCGCAAGTGACGCGAATTATTCACAGCGCACCATCGGACGACTACACAAACCCATTTAAGCGGTATACACTTAAGACTAGATTACGCAGGCGCACACTCGCTGATGCTTGTAATCGATAGGGTTATGAAAATGGATTCTTTTATAACTTAGGGCCCAGTGGCTCTACAGGACTTTCTGGTGCGCGGTTCTGAAAAAATCTATGTCGTAGATGACGATCCAGATATTCTCACTGTGCTCTCACAGACACTTCGAAGGTCAGGACTAGACGCTGAAACCTACTCATCTTGTAAGAGATTTCTGTCTGCCTATGATGCGGAAAGGCCCGGCTGCATACTGCTTGACATCAGTATGCCAGAAATGGATGGCATGCAATTGCTGGACGCATTAAACAATAAGGCCAATGAGACTCCGGTAATATTCTTGACAGGTACAGCAACTGTGGGCTCCGCCGTTGAAGCGCTCAAATGTGGCGCGGTGGACTTTATCGAAAAGCCCTATCGCGCAAAGGCGCTGCTGGCGTCTGTGCAGCATGCGCTCGCCCTGGACAGGGAACGCAGGGAGCGTCGCGGGACGCTGGAGGGCGTCGCTCGGCGCTTTGAAAAGCTCACGGCGCGCGAGAAAGAGGTCATGTCGTGGATGGCAGAGGGCAAAGCAAACAAGGTTATCGCTGCCATACTCGATATCAGTAGTCGCACCGTCGAAATCTACAGGAAAAATATCTATGAAAAGATGGAGGCTGACTCGGTCGCCGAAATCGTCAAGATGAAGTTACTATTGGACGACAGCTAACCCCGGCGCGATACCCTATATTCCTGCCATCATTATAAAAAACACCTTTTTATAACACTTTATTTCTCGCTCTAAGTATTCATACGGATTGTTAGACCGCTTGTCACGACTACCATAGGACACAGTAACAGGCATTGTCTGTTGCACTGGGGCCGGCGCGCTGCGCTGCTATTACAGGGGGTGGTCATCATGTTATCACTGGTTGTCGGATCTTTTATTGTTTTTGCATGGCTTTTCATCCTTATGCCAGCGTTAGCCGTTACGCTCGCCGTTGTCGGGATGCTTTTTCGCTATGTTAGGGGCGATCATTTGGAGCACCCTATGCACTTGGCGACACGAGAGTTCTATCCTGACGATGTCGCGGATGTACCGCGTTATGGGGAAGAAGTCAATTAATTGAACGTCGGCCGAACAACTCAACAGCATCGCAATCACTTGTTTGTATCGGGTGTATTTTGAGCGCAATCTTTACTCTGTTCGCTCCCCGTACTTACCTCATTCTCAGTGTGCCTGCCCTGTTTTGCAGTAGATGGCCACGCCGTGTGATTAGGTCTACACAGCACATCATCAAGCCATCCTGCCCCCCTTATCACCCCAGACTATTCCGCATAAAACGGCGCGTGCCGAGGGCTTACGTCGGACCCAAAAACAATGCTCACTTATCACGACATCGTTACTTCTTGCGACCACCCCTATTGCGAGGCAATGTGGCTGGGCAATCATTTGCCAGCCCGGCAGGGAAGCGACACTCAAAATGGCCTCCACCGTGCCATTCGACATTGCGGTCTTTACCTGATTAGCTACACCAATGATGAATTGGATCACAATTACCCTAGGTATCGCCGCCCTGTTTACATTGGGCTCAGTGCTGGGTGACTATCTCACCGTGCAGCCGTATCAAAGCACCGTTTTCTGGCCCCCTGCCGGCATTTCACTGACAGCCGTTCTATTCCTGGGCGGTCGAGCCGTCCCCGGCATTTTACTGGGTTCTGTTTGCACTATTTTCCTGGCAATCGTCAGCCAACCGGACGCTCCCACTATCCCCACTCTAGCCGTCAGCTCTACCACTGTAATAGGCTGGACTGTGCAACCGCTCGTTGCTGCATACTTTCTTCGTCAGATCTTCGCGACTCCCTTGTCTTGGATGAATCCACGCGCATGCGCGAAAGGATTTCTCGTCATCATTAGTAGCGCAGCCATCCCAGCAAGCGTCGGGACATTTGCGCTCTATATCACTGGTCTCATGCCAGGCTCAAAGGGTTATAATACTTGGCTGATCTGGTGGCTGGCAGATACGATTGGCATGCTGACCATAACGCCCGGACTCTATATCCTGATAGAGTACCTTAGGGGCGACAAAAATATCCAAAGAATGGCCCCGGCCCGAACCGCAATCGCTCTGAGCGCCAGCTCTATGCTTGCAGTGCTCCTTTTCATCACCTTCTACAATTTAGATTCCAAAGCACTTAAAAATAAGCTCGAACAAGACATGACTATCGTTGCCTTGAACACTGAAGCAGCGCTCAGGCAGGCTACAGCAGAGCTTGAAGCCTTGGATGCTTTTTTTCAGTCAGGTGCAGCTGTCAACACTACGTCTTTTTCCAATTACGTCAGGGAACTGGAAAATCAAGACGGCTATACAAAATCGCTTTTCCTTATCTGGGCACCCCAAAATATTCGATATTCTTCGGAGAGCACCGCAAATATAAGCGCTGAACGCGATGAAGACAGCAACGGAATGTTTTCACTACTCTATGCAATACCGCGTAAATACGAATACTTGAGTGGCGACAATCTGAATCGGAGCGCTAGGGCATTGATCCGAGATTTTTTGGCTGTGAGTGCGACCAATAAGAACGTCCAGCATTCTATGGCTGCGCACGTACAATACGACGCCACCAACCAGAAACGCACAGGTTATACAGTAACGCTGGTCAAGCCTGTATATACCGCTTATCACTCGCGAGAGACTTTAACCCATACTCCAGAGTTAAAAGGTTTTCTGATAGCAGCATACGCGGTGTCAAGTCTGATGAAAAAGGCTGTGGAAGGAACCGAGGAAACGATCGAGTTGTATGTCTATACTGACGACATTGACTCCGGTCCGATCTGGACCAGCGAAAATGCCAGCCTGGATTACCAAGCCAACACCTCTAGACAAGAGCAGATGATGTGGCTGGAGGACGCAACTGGCCTTCTAGAGCAGAAAACTATTCGGATCGCTGACACAGACTGGAATATTGTTTCCAACGGTGGCACACAATATCTATGGAATCTCAAGCGCTGGACACCCTGGCTTCAATCCAGCACGGTGATGGGCCTGGGGATGGTAGTGGTTCTGACCTTGCGCTCTCGCGAACGATCACGAATCGAGAGAGATAAAACAAAAACGCTGCGCGACGCTGTCGTCATTAGCGCTCAACAGCCCTTTGTGCACCTGGACCAAAAAGGGCTTGTGCAAGAATGGAATCATGCTGCAGAAAAGACATTCGGTTGGACTCAAGACCAAGTGTTAGGCAAAAAACTCAGTGACACATTGATTCCATTACGGTATCGAGAGGCTCACGAAAAGGGGATGATGCGATACGGCAAACTCGGCACAGGGCCAGTACTCGGGCGTCCAATAGAAATCGAAGCACGCTGCTCCGATGATTCAGAGATTCCTGTCTCCTTGCTGATAAATTCGGTGAAGTATGAAAACAAATGGCATTATTTCGCGTTCGTTTCAGACATCTCGGAACAAAAAGAAAACAGACTGGCTCTTACAGAGGCGCTCGACAACCTAAAACGGCTTTACGAGGCTATACCCGATGCGATTATTGTCTATAACAGTGAAGGCAAACTTATTGAATGTAATGCGCAAGCCGTCGAACTGTTTGGATTTAGCAGAGCAGAGCTTCTAGGAAGTAAATTTAGTGACTTAATCGCAGAACGGTCTCTGCATGCCCTCCCTGAGATACGCAAACACCTGGGCAACGCAAAAGCTCGCTGGATTAATGCTCGAGATGAGCTTTTCTGCGTCAACAGCAAAGGTACGGAGTTTCCGGTTGAAGCCGTTGTTAGTCCGACCCTTACGGCAGACGGAATTAAATTCATTTCTGTTGTACGTGACAATACGAAGCAACGAGAAGAAGAACAAAGGCGGCAGGCAGGCCAAATGATTGAGTCTTTAGGTCGAATGACTGGCATCGTAGCGCATGATTTTAACAACCTACTCTCAATCATTATTGGGCATCTAGATTTAATGAGCGAACAGTTTGATAAACAATGTGGAAGGATTCTCGACAAAAAACATATCGACATACCGCTTAACGCAGCACTCCGGGGCTCATCGATGGTAAAATCACTGTTGGCGGTAGCAAAGCAACAGCCTATGATTCCTAGCGTTCTCGATGTGGGTTTAAAGATGCGGCGGTCTCTACCACTTATTCAGAGCACTATCGGCGAGAACATTACTATCTCATATGATGGCGTCGAAGAACCGCTTTTGGTGGAAGTTGACGATAGCGCTCTTACCTCCGCCATCATGAATCTCGTGGTAAACGCCAGAGAATCGATTGCTGTAGTTGGCGAGATCACGTTCACTGTCGAAAAGTATACGGCTACCAAGCATTCCGACCGCAGATTCGCTGTTCCGCTAGGTAACTATGCAGTGATAACGGTAAAAGACAATGGTAGGGGTATGTCATCCGATGTGCTCAACAAGGCGGTTTCCCCGTTCTTCACGACGAAGAGCGAGGGCAGTGCCAGCGGTCTCGGGCTATCCATGGTCTCGAGTTTCGCGAAGCAACATGGAGGAGCTATCGCAGTTGCTTCCGAATTAAATTTTGGGACGAGCGTCAGTGTGTGCATGCCACTTGTTGAGGATGACACTGACACCATAGATAATCGTAGCGATTTGGAAAAACCCACGAGAATACTCGTGGTAGATGACCAAGCTGATATTACGGATCTACTAGTATCCTGGCTTCAGTCTGCTGGCTATGAGACAGAGAGAGCAGAAAAGCCGTCGTCTGCGATGAGAATAGTTTCAGGATCCGAATACCCTTTTGACGTTATGATCACAGACGTTTTAATGCCTGAAACGAATGGATTTCAATTGTTCAAACAAGTGCAAGAAGTAATGCCATCTATCGAGGTTATTTACATATCAGGAACATCATCTGACAGTACCCGATCCATATTCGGCGATACCGAACCAACGATTCTGGAAAAACCATTTCGAAAAGACCAAATACTCTCAGCATTGAAGCACTTGTTAAGGAATAAAGGGCAAGAACTTGACACTGTGCTGATGAAGCAAAGCAATGAATAATTCACTAGGATCTGGATACCGTATTGTTGCACATGCTCCTTATGTAGCATCAATCACAATATTTACGGTGCATCTATGCCACTTGCACTTTTTATATCTTTTTAATAGCTGAATTCAGAACGCAGCTTGAGAAAAAAACTTCCATGGGGGGGCTAACGCCAAAGTCATGCCGCAATCCACGCTAGAAACTACACTGACTACAACTGACTACAGCCCAGAATGGCCGTAGCTGCACACCCGCGATCCGCGCAGCATAACAGCCGCTCCCGGCCTACTGTATAAAAGCCTGCCTATCCAAACCGCAGCCAGCCATGCGCTTCGAAAATAGCTGTATTTAATTGGACTAGCAGCAATACTTTGTAAATAAAAATGGCGATCTAAACCCAGCTGGTATGCCTGAGAGAGGCCATAGCGTCATAGTAGGACTGATGGTGTACACTATAGCGCACATAATTCCAAATTTAATTCAAGACGGCAAATCCGGAAGATAACGAATCACATTCAGGGGCGTTGCCGTCCAACGTAGCGACGGCTTTTCTTCCGAATAGAGGTGTCGAGGCGATCATGAAGCGATTAAACCCCATAAATCCTAATTTCGACGAAATAATGATTCTTCGGACAGCAGAAAAATGCGCTCCGCTGAGACTGAGTCGAAGCTTTAACAGAGACTTTGGCTTTAGTGCCGAAGATCTGGCGCAAGAGCCACTTATGCACTGGATCCATCCAGATGACCAAGCTGACTTGGATAGTATCCTTGAGGCGGGCAAAGGCTGTGTAATGGCCAAGCACAGGACCAGTAAAGGGGAGTGGCATGAACTCGTATGGCGGGTCAAAACTCAGGATGGAAGTGTCAGCCTACTTGGCTCACCTTATCCTTCAGTGGGAACAGAGCTTAACCCTCTGAGTCACACCACGCAGCGGGCAAGTCCTGCCTTGAAACGTACCTTAGAGGCCACCGCTCATGCAGTCGAGGCCAAAAACCCAGGTTTACGCTGTTCCATTCTGCTGGTCGATCCAGAGGGGCAGCGTGTCACCGTGGGCGCTGGTCCCAGCTTGCCGGAGAAATATAATTCTGCGGTTGAGGGCTTGTGTATTGGTCCGGCAGTAGGGTCTTGTGGTACCGCAGCATTTTGGAGTGTACCTGTCGTTGTTGAGAATATTCATGAAGATCCGCTCTGGCGCAATCTGCGCGATACAGCAAACGTCGCCGGAGTGCGTGCCTGTTGGTCAGTGCCGATTATTACAAGAGAGCATCAGGTGCTCGGAGCAATGGCGCTTTATGCCGATGAGCCCAGTGAACCACTCAAATGGCAGATAGACCTGCTGGAAATTTCTGCCAGTATGATAGCCATGGCGATAGAGAGCGACTACCTCGAACTCCGTCTTCGCGAGGCGGCGAAGATGGAGGCATTAGGTGTCATGGCAGGCGGTGTAGCACATGATTTCAACAATCTGTTGACGGTAATTATGGGGAATGCGGAGCTAGCAGCACTCTCTACATCCGGGAACCAAAATATCAAGCGGCACCTGGAGCATATTGTTACCGCTAGCACCAATGCGAGTGACCTGTGTACTCAGCTACTTGCGTTCACAGGTCGAGGCTCCAGTACTCCAGAACCACTAGACGTCAATGAGCTGGTCGAAGGGATCGGATCTCTCCTCCAGGTGGCCATTTCAAAGAAGGTAAGCCTCGAGTATCAACTCTATGACGCGCCGTTAGCAGTCATCGCAGACAGAAGTCAGTTGCGGCAGGTTTTGATGAATCTTATCACAAACGCATCCGATGCATACGGAAAGCAATCGGGAGAGATTATTGTGAGGACCAATGCTGCAGTATTTACCAGGGAAGACCTGCTTGAGGAGTATTCATACTGCACTGTAGAGCCAGGTGAATATGCGCTGATAACGGTCAGTGACAGCGGTACTGGTATGACTCCTAAGGTCGCGGAAAAGATTTTCGATCCTTTTTTCTCGACGAAGAAGGGTGGCCGGGGTGTCGGTCTATCAACAGTCAAAGGCATAGTAGACGCGCATCGTGGCGGCATAGCAGTGAAGTCCAAACCCGATCAAGGCACAGCTTTTACCATCATTTTTCCGATTGTGGAAATGCAGCAGGATGAAAAGAAGACTGATTTCAGCACAGACAAAGTAATGAAAACCGCAAGAATTTTGATCGGCGAGGATGAATCACTGGTACGCGATATTATTGCAATAGCGCTAGATGGTGCCGGGTATGAGGTGATTGAGGCTTCTGATGGGCAGGAGGTCCTAGACCTTTTTAGTCGCGATCCAGCAGGTGTAGACTGCGTGCTGTTAGACCTCAACATGCCGAAGCTTGATGGGGAAGAGGTCTTCGCTGCTCTGCGTAAAATCAGACCTAATATTCCTGTTATTTTAAGTAGTGGTTTCACTGCACGGGACGTATTGGCACGGTTTGAAGGTCAAGGGCTCGCCGGTTTCCTGCATAAACCGGTGTCTTTGAAGCGCTTGCTGAATGAGATAGGCAGGATCTTGGAGGAATATGATCAGTAGTTCAAGGCTGAAGACACGCGGCAAACGTCGTTCAACTAACACTGCATTTGACGGGTGTCTTTAGGGGCTCCCGCCATAGGTTTTGACCTTTGATGTGGGCCCTGGTAAGCATAGTAGGGGGGCACCCTTGCTCGGTAAGTCTGGCAAGTTGCCCTAGCCACCGAGCTTCTCCCAAAATTCTGAGCCATCGGCACTGTGAATTTCCAGCTAGACTGACCCAGCAAGGAGGGTCCGGCGATGCGGACGAAACGGTACCCGATAGAGCAGATCCTGACGGCCGTGCAACAGCATGAATCGAGTCTATCCGTAGGGGATATATCGCGTAGGTTGGGCATTGCGGAGCAGACCTTTTCCAGTGGAAGAAGAAATATGGTGGCCTGGGGCGCAGCCAGACATCAAGCGAGGCCCGCAGTCACGGTGGCGAGTTCCTCGGTCGTCTCGTCGACGTGTGGGCGCATCATCATACGGTCGAGCTCGCGTTGTTTCGGCCAGGCAAACCAACAGATAATGCCTTCATCGAATCGTTCAATGGTACGTTCAGGTATGAATGCCTGAATGTCCATTGGTTCTCGCCAATGAGGAACGCAGGGTTCAAGATTACCCCGTGGGTGAAGGCGTACAATGAGAGCCGACCTCACAGTGCTCTCGGCAACATCCCACCCCGGAATTACACGGCACAAGGGGCTAACTGAAGGCTGGAAATTCTCGGTCCAACTGACTCAACAAAAGAGGACCGCGCAAGGCTGCGTAAACTAACATGCAACCTGGATCAGTCAATGCGGGCAGGTCAAGAGGTCACGATTTTCGGTTTAGACGATAAAAAAATAACGATTAATGGCTGTCCATCGCGTGCTAATTTGTGCCGAGAATCTGCAAACTAACTGATATTGAGGAATATCTTACTTTTCTGTGAGACGGTGGTCATGTGCGCACCGGCATACGGTATATTCTGCTGCAAGCTTTTGCTTAGACACCACCAAACTGTTTCATTTCGCAGCACGAGCACATCTCTATCATCAATTCACCACAAAATAGTAAGGCCTTTTGCGCGACCTCAGGGCTGCCACGAGCTGCACTTCGCGAACCCTGCAGACCTTGCAAAAAAGTACTATCACGGTATAACTGAAGCTAATGTCGTCTACGCTCGTCAACAGCCCATTGCCAGCAAGAACTCTCCACCTCGCCGGACTATCCACACTGGCAATCGCCCAACCCATGTTCAACATCCTGGCGCAGCACGGCGAGTTTTTTGCCATCCGTCAGTCCCAACCACTCGATATTATCGTGCTCGTCTTGGTCGTAACGCTCTCTGTACCCGCGCTGCTCGCGCTGGTTTCTTTAGCAGCCACCCGGTTCGGCGTGAAGACCTGCGCAGCAGCACATGCATCTTTCATCGGCATCCTCACCGCGCTGATCCCGCTGCCGGCACTGGTGCGCCACGGCACTATGCACGCACCCCTCTTGCTCATGATCTGCATACTGATTGGGGTCGCCGCGGGGGTACTGTACGCTCGCTCTGATGGATTGCGCCGATTCCTGTCTTTTTTGTCCGCAGGCGCCCTCTGTCTGCCGTTACTGTTCCTGTTCGACCCGGCGATTCGAAAAACCCTCTGTCCGGACGCAGCGGACATTGTCCCGCACGTTGCAATATCCTCTGATACGCCGATCGTACTGGTTATTTTCGACGAATTCCCGACGAGCTCAATACTTGACCTCAGTGGACATGTGGATAGCAATGTTTTTCCTAATTTCGCCGAGCTCGCCACAGGATCGGTATGGTTCCGAAATGCGACTGTTGTGGCGACCAGTACGCACATGTCGGTGCCCTCCATTCTGACCGGTAGGAACCCACAAGCCGAGTCCCACCCGACCCTGCAGGATCATCCGCATAACCTCTTCACACTGCTGGGGGGCACCTACCAAATTGATACCTTCGAACCCATCACCAATCTGGCAACCCCAAACCCCACAGACTTGCCGAGTATTCGCCAGCGTCTCAGATCGCTGTTCGACGACCTGTGGGTGATTTACTTACATATTTTCCTTCCGGCTGAATGGACACGCACTCTTGCGCCAATAAGCCAACGCTGGAATAACTTCGCGGCAAGGGAACAACAAGAGCACAAACGCCACCATCTCAGCGCAAAACGCGCTATCGGAAAAGACAAACACATGCGACAGATAGAAATACGGGCGCGCGAAATGATCAACTTCAGCAACGGTCTAGATGCCGCGCCAAAATCCCTTTGGTTCATGCACTCCATTCTCCCCCACAGCCCGCACACTATTTACCCCTCGGGACGAACCTATGCCGTTGCCGGTATACCGCCGAGCGGGGAAGGCGCCAAATCGGGACCATGGTCTGATGACGAGTGGGCGGTGGCACACGCTTACCAACGTCACTTACTGCAGGTAAGCCTGGTCGATCAATTGTTGGGCAAGATGATACAGCAATTAAAGAAGACCGGTCTTTGGGACAACGCAGTGATTATCGTCACCGCGGATCACGGTATCAGCTTTAGGCCGGGCGATCGTCGCAGAACTGCCTCTGCCAGCAATTTTGCTGATATCGTGGGTATTCCGCTCTTTGTGCGCGCTCCAGGACTGGAGACAGCCAAGGTTGTCGACAGTCTCGCGCGCAGTACAGACATTTTACCAACGATTATCGATCTTCTGAACATCCAGATAGACTGGCAGTTGCATGGCCAATCGTTATTCGACCCTGCGATCGCAGATCGCACCAACGTCAGTAACATTGATGGCGATACCGCGCTTCGGTTCGACCAAGAAGCACTAGAACGCGTTAGAACAGAGGCTGTCGCCAACAAGGGCGCGTTATTCGCTGCGGCAAGTCCGCAGGATCTCTACAGATTGGGGCCTTTTGGCGATCTGGTGGGGTTACCACTCGATGCTTTCCCGGCACCTTTGGAGGCAGAGTTGCGAGGGCGCATCGACACGCCGAAGCAGTATCATGAAGTGTCCCTACGTAACCGAAAATTGCCAGGGCTAGTGGTAGGCTATGTGGAACTCGACTCAGAGGATGAGCTACCGTGGCTGGCGGTTAGCGTGAATGGGATTATCTCGGCAATAACCCGTCCCTATCTTCGCTACCGGCACCTGTCGGAAACCTTATGGGCCGCCGTCGTGCCGGAGTCGTCATTTGTAAATGGCCACAATGACATTCAAATCTACGCACTGAATACCACGTCCGGGTTTCCAGTCAGGTTGCAGCATATCACTATGAGCGGAGAGTCGAGAGACTTCCGCGGAGTCGCTCTGGGCGGTGCCCCCATTTGGGGTGTGCGCGAGCACGGATTTCACGTGCCGGGCCCCACCCAGCGGGAAAAGCCCCATCGCTGGACAAACGGCAAGGCGCAGCTGGAGGTGCCGGTAAATATCGATGACCCCCCCAACACCCTATCGATTACGCTACTAGGTTGGGGTCCGGAAGAAACCACAGATTTGCATATCCGCGTTAACGGGGTGGCGTTGTACGCCGGGGCAGCACCCGGAAAAGTTTGGGAAAAAACACTAGCACTTGACACTGTTACCGCGTCCGATAAGTTGAATATAGAGATCAATAGCGGCACCTGGGGTCCCAACAAAGACAGAGGCGTGCTTGTCCAGGCTATCACCCTGCAATAAACGCCTTTCCAGTGCATACAGCGCACAAAGGCCTTAGACGATGCTCAACCACACATTTTCTTTCTATTGAACCCGCAATGCATGACCGCTATGCTCTGCCCGTCTCAAGAGCGATACAACAACAGCATCGACTGCATCCTGGAGCACCAGCAGCCGTGCCAGCGCGTCAGGTTCCTGTCCACGATTGAACTGGTGAATGCCCTGGAGCAGGAGAAACAGGCCGGGACGCAGGGGCGCATTGCCAACCGACTGATCCACACGGACCTCGTAATCCTGGATGAACTGGGTTACTTGCCCATCAGCCAGGTCGGCAGTCCTGCTGTTCCACCTGATCAGTAAGCTCTGCGAGCGCACCAGCATCACCATTACCACCAATCTCGGCTTCGCCGAGTGGTCAACAGTGTTCGTGGACGAGAAGATGACCACGGCGTTGCTGGAACGGCTGACCCACCACTGCTATATCCTAGAGACTGGCACTGACAGCTAACGACTCAAA
Organism: Halioglobus sp.; assembly: GCA_013214285.1. GTDB lineage: Bacteria > Pseudomonadota > Gammaproteobacteria > Pseudomonadales > Halieaceae > Marimicrobium. Next base: position 24,776 of record JABSPW010000009.1, read on the forward strand.
AACTCATTGATCAATCAAGAGGAAGAAACAAGCAGCAAGAAGATGCAATCTACGCCATAATCTGGCGTTCAGGGTGGATCAATATTAGATGCAAACCCGGGGTCAGTTTTAAGTGCAAATCAACAGGTAGTCTTCCATGTGGCTTTACACCGGTAGCGACCGACCGCCCTTTGCGCAGATTCCAGGTCCGGAGCAAGAATCCGTTTGGGATTACCCTCGCCCTCCGGCGCTGGTGCAATGCAATTCGCGGGTCGACGTTGCCGTGGGGCCCTCGCTGTTAGCGACCACCCGACGTGCCTTCCGCCTCTTGGAGACCGCTAGCCCCCCTACCTTTTACCTCCCTCCAGACAGCGTAGACAGAGACCGCCTGGTGCAAGCGCCCACGTCGTCTTTCTGCGAGTGGAAAGGTGCGGCCACCTACTGGTCCCTCGCCCAAGACCCTGACGCACTTGTAATCGGATGGAGCTATGAGGTTCCCACTCCGCCCTTCACCGCCATCACGGGCTACCTCTCCTTTTTCCCTCGGCTGTTGCTATGTCATGTCGATGGCGAGCGCGTCCGGCCACAGCCGGGCTATTTTTATGGCGGTTGGATCACGCGAAACATTGTCGGCCCCTTCAAGGGTGGCCCAGGCAGTGGTCACTGGTAGCGGCGAAACTGCTGCCCACCACACTACACCCAGCGTGCAGTACAGACCGCGATCCGCGAACCCAGCGCAACAATCGCCGCCCACGCACCTGCCAAGCGCGCACGCTTCTGTACAGGATGTCTTTGGACCGCATCATTACGGTGCCGCTGCTCATCGGCACAAAAATTTTGCAGCACCTCTGCTATTGCCACCCCATCTCCTGTCATCTGCAAGCGTGCTATCTGTCTAGCATAATGCGCCACAACAAAGCGCTCTACTGCATCGATCGTTGTGTAAACGGCCGCCGGGCCAAACAAAGCCGATAGCGCGCCCAATATGAAACCGGAGAAACGCCAGAGAGGCAACAATGCACTGCGCTGTGCAGGGCTCAACCACGCTTCAAAAAAATGCAAGTGCTCCCTTTCCTGACGAAGATGACGATCGGCGAAATCACGCAGAGCGACGTCGGTTGTGACGGCGAGTATACCCCGATAAATATACACGGCCCCCAGCTCTCCGGCGTGATCTGAGCGCAGATCAGCGCGCAGCCACGCAGGCAACTGCTCAAAGCGAGGTAGAGCGCCCATTATATTCTCAAGCCTACCCATTGCGCTTACCCGCCATCCACTTCTTTATCCCTCTTGGCGGCGAAAAATTCATAGGCGAGGTCACGAAGGTTATCGCAGTAACAGGGCAATCAAGTCGGATTGGAGGCAACGATTTATCTCGGCGACAAATCGCACGTCACCCGACCAGAAGAGCTGACGATCACGCCCTATCGAGACAGCACGGTGCTCTGCGTTCTCCCTCACGTCCCCACCCCGACTGAAATCGAAACAAGCCATCTTCATACCCGCTATATCCTCTTCTTAACAATGAATGGATAGACCCTCTCTCGCAATGACGAGCCATGACCGACAACAGCATCCACGCCCAGGACAGACGCCATTGCACGCATCATGCTACTCGACAGACCCAGGCCGCTTTCCGTATCAGGCCCACGCAGTCCACCTAACATTGCACCCGCTGTTCACCGGTTGTGTTTGTCGTCATCATGTCCCTACGGTTCCCATCGCCCGTTGAGTGCTTGTTCGCTCTTGAGCTCTACATCCCCATCGCGCGGGGGCATCGGCCCCTACCTCGCAGTGTCGCGTCACGATTGCGTGTTTGTGGTTACGTTCTCGGCCGATTACCCCTCTGGAACCGCACCGGGAACGACGCCCTTAGGCGTCTTGTCCCATCTCCTCGTCGCTGGTTGCAGCCAGCCAAATAGCGACACCAAACGCGATCTTATTGACAAAATCCGCGAGGTTATAGGCGATATTTAACGCTGCAACATCCCCTTCACCTGCATACCCATACACATATCCCAGCGGGTAGATCGCCCAACCGAAGGTCACTATCAAGCGTAATGATTTGAAGGCCCGCTGACCTGCGGGGGAGCCACTGGCATTATTAACCCGGCTCGCTTCGCCGACGAAAATCTCATAGAGGATATACAACCAAGCAGACGTGCCCAACACAAACATGCCCCATAACAAACCGGCGTTGTCGGCATTGACCTCCCCAAGGTAGCCAGCCACCAGCATGATCACCGAGGCTGAAAGCAGACGCCAGAACAGCGATGCGCGCACGACAGTCACAGCTGCCAAAATGAGAAAAAATTCTATAATCTGTAGAGGAACCGTTAAGAGCCAATCTACATACCGAAACACAGTAGGACTAGCGCCCGTCTCTACCCAGACTTGCCGCATATAGAAGTAGTGCAAGCAGGCTATGCCAGTTACCATCGCGGCCACCGTAAGAGAGGTCTTCCACTTGCCGTGGGCACGGTCTCTTTCGACGAAGAAAAAATAAGTGGCTGCCAACATCGCTGCAGAGATAATCCAAAACGACACACCTACGTAATCTGTCGGATCCAATATAACGTCACGCATTTTCTTCATCCTTTTACACTGTACAACTGTTCTTACGCGCTTCTTCCCAAAAGGTGCAGTCCTGTCCGGTTTGCGCCCATGTAAAGATAGGACTGAAAAATTCTCTGTGCAGCGAGCGTTGAGACTAGTTTGGGGTTCGTTTTCTTCGCGAATTCTTGCCTCCTACATGGACCTAGGGCAGCATTCAACGCTCGAGGACTGGTCAGCCTGCCCCACATATCGTACAGTGCGGCGAGAGTTTCTACCTTGCGAAGATAGCCCGGCGGCATGTCGTCAGCGCCAAACTATTCCCGACACGCAGCCGACGTTGTCTGAACCCACCCAGGAGTTGCTGATGGAATTGTATGAGGTCATGCGAACGACCTTCGCCTGTCGCGAGTTTACCGGCGAAGCGCTGCCAGCTGACGTGCTGCACCGCGTCATCGATAACGCCCGTTTCGCACCCAGCGGTGGCAACCGACAGGGCTGGCAAATTATCAACGTCACCGATAGCGCGGTCCGGGACGAGCTCGCGAACCTGTCGCTGCCCTCAGCTACTCGCTATCTGCTCGAGATGGGCGCGGGTGAAAATCCAATGAATAGCATCACCCCTAGCAAGGTCACTGATGCTGAGGTTGCCGCGGCTGAGCGACCAGACGGGCTGGTCGATCATATTCGCCACGCACCCACTCTGCTTGTGGTGACCGTGGATTTATCGGTCGTCGCCAGCATGGATAAAGATCTCGGCAGAGTCGGGCTGGTCAGCGGTGGATCGATCTATCCATTGGTCTGGAATCTGCTGCTGGCGGCGCGCAACGAGGGCTATGGAGGCGTAATGACTACTTGGGGCGTGGCGCAGGAACCGGCTCTGCAACTCCTCCTCGACCTTCCCCCGCACTGGGCCGTAGCGGCCATTATACCCATGGGCAAACCTGTGAAACAGCTGACAAAGCTGCGCCGAAAACCGGTCGGCGAAATTTTTACCGAGAATAGTTGGCGGCCGCCGTGCTAGCGTCTAATCGCATCATGCCCTGTTTGTGATCGTGTTATGGCAGTTTCCACGACGCCGCTGAAAAAGCACCCGAGTAGTGATAATTGCAATGATTTACAGCACCCCGCCGGTGCCCGCCGTGCTTCCTATTGCTCAGCGACGTCATCGTCAGAGTCACCAATATCCTCGTGTAAGACTACCTAGGTGACACTCAATGAGCACTGACCGACGACGCGCGAAGCATGGCCACAGGCGTCGCCACCCGAGCACGTTTCCCACGCTGTCACGCAGAGGCAAAGCGCAGGCTCTCATCAGGACTACCGCACGATCCGCACAAATATCAATGGGATGAGGCACTGGCTTTATAGGGAACAACTACCACTCTGACTTTCAATGACTACGTTGGGAAATCTGAAAGTACTGCGCCGACGTAGATTAAAACTCTATCGAGGATTTTCGCATGGAACTGCTCCGCACTGATATCGTAAGACAGGCGTTGTCTTCCCGACTCGCCACACGTCTGCTAAAGAAAACCATTCCCCCATTGGACAAGACATTGTTACGAATGAGCCGTGGCTGGATAAATACGGGCATGCAGCCGGTCGTGTTACTTCGCACACACGGCGCAAAATCAGGGCTTTCCAGGGACATCGCAACGTTATGTATGCCCGTGGGACGTGATCTGGTGTTAGTTGGCTCCAACTGGGGGCAGGAATACGATCCTGCCTGGGTTCTGAATTTGCGCACAACCCCGGAGGCCTGCGTCACCTTCCGCGGTTATGTTGGCCGCGTTCACGCCAGGGAACTCAGCGGCCGTGAGCGTAGCGTCATGTGGCAACGCCTCACGCGGTTCAACCCACAATACGAGCGATACCAGGACCTGTGCTCACGACGACTGCCCGTTATCTTGCTCGAACGACCCGTTTAGCGTGGTGCCGCCACTACATCGTAAACACTGTAAACCGTTATCCGCTGTACTCTCTTTCCGACTGTTCCTCTACCATTGTTCCCGCAGAACGCCACCACGACCCTACCGCGCGAAAGACACTATTTTTCATTGCGCAAGCTTCCTTCCATATTTGCCGCAATTGACGCCGCCACTCGCTTGGCGCGCTCTGCACTCTCACCGGCGAAACTGGCATCCACCGTCGTGACAAAAACGCTCAACCAACGCCTGAAATCTCCGGGCTTCAGTGCACGCTTACCGTTTAGTTGGCGATGAATATTCATAGTATGCCGCTGATAATCAGTGTGCCCCAATAACAGTTTGCACCAATAGTCTTTAATATGAGGTAAGTGTACCGAAAGATCGACCTCGGCCACATCCAAAAAAATGGGCGCCAAGGACTCGTCAGCCAACATACGCGCATAAAAAAGCTCAACAAACTCTTCGATATTCTCTCGACAGTCCAGATCGGACCGCGCAATCATTACTTTTTCCCTCGCTTGCGCTTTGCGTGGGCCATAAGGCGACGCTTACGCTGGATTTGACGCTCAGTCAACTTGTTGCGTTTATCGGCGAAGGGATTGTCACTCGTGCGAAATTCGATACGCACCGGCGTCCCTACCAGTTGCAGTTTGCGTCGGTACGTCTTCTCCAGATAGCGCTGATAGCCGGCGGGAACTTTGCCTGTTTGGTTGCCATGGATAACGATCAGCGGTGGATTATGACCTCCAGCATGGGCATAACGCAGCTTGATCCGTCGTCCATTTACCACGGGTGGCGGATGATCTAACACTGCGCCCTCAAGAATCCGAGTCAGCACATTCGTACTCAGTTGACGAGTTGCCGAATCGTGCCCTGCGTTGATAGAGTCATACAACAACCCAACGCCTGTGCCATGCAAGGCGGATATGAAATGTATGTCGGCGTAGTCCGCGAAACGCAGGCGCCGATCCAGCTCTTTTTTTACCCAGTCGCGCTGATCAGATTCAATACCGTCCCACTTATTGATCGCAATAACCAATGCGCACCCTTTATCGAGGCAGTGACCCAACAAGTGCAAATCCTGGTCGACAATCCCCTCGTGACCGTCCATCACTAAAAGCACGACGTGCGCGTCCTCAATAGCTTTGAGCGTTTTGACAATCGAAAATTTTTCCACCGCCTCCGACACATTTTTACGCCGTCTAACACCGGCGGTGTCTATCAAAGTGTAGTCTTCCCCATCACGCTCATAGTCAATGTAAATGCTATCCCGGGTAGTACCTGGCTGGTCGAAAACCACGACGCGATCCTCACCCAATAGACGGTTAACCAGCGTGGACTTGCCCACATTGGGACGGCCAACGATTGCTACCCTGATACTGTCTGCAACCTCGCCGCCATCCGCAATGAGAGACGACGCCGGGAAACACTCAAACAATACCTCGACCATGCGTCGCACACCGCGCCCCTGGGACGCAGCGATTGGATGCAGAACGTCTACACCGAGGGCATAGAAGTCACTAGTCACCACGTCCTCGTCCAGCCCGTCGACTTTGTTCACTGCGAGCTGGTAACGCTTACCCTGTTGTCGCAGCCGCCGTGCGATGGCCTCGTCGCCTGCGGTTAATCCTTCTCGGGCATCAACCACCAGCAGAACAAGATCGGCCTCTTTGATAGCGCTCAGCGACTGCTGAGCCATAGACGAATCGATACCCACTTCGTCACCGGTCAAACCACCGGTATCGATCACAATAAAATGTCGATTCCCGAACTTAGACTCGCCATACTTCCTATCACGGGTAAGGCCGGGGGAATCCGCTACTAGTGCATCACGGCTTCGGGTTAGCCGATTGAACAGCGTAGACTTGCCAACGTTAGGGCGCCCCACCAGGGCGATGACAGGAAGCATCACTCGTCAAGAGCAACCTCATACGCAGTTAGATCACCACTATTGCCGTAAACATAAAGAATATTGCCATCACTCACCATGTCCGCTCGCACACCATCACTGTCGGCTCTAACACGTCCTACAAAGCTGCCATCAACCTGTGACAAGAAATGAACATAACCCTCCAGATCAGCGACGGCGACATAGCGCCCCACTGGGGTCGGTCTCGATAACTCGCGATAGGCAAGCACCGGTTCGGTCCAACGTACACCTTGTCCATCGCGCAAGTAGGCCGTGAGTGTGCCGTCTGCGTCGGCGACATAGACATTGCCAAAAGCCTGCGACACACCCGCAAATGAGGAGGCCTTCTGCTGCCAGATTTTGCGACCGCTCTGTACGTCAATCGCCACCAGATTGCCCTGGTAACTGGCGGCGTAAAGAACCCCGCCGGCAAGGGCCATTGCGCCGTCGATGTCGACGATGCGTTCAATTTCCGAGCGACCCTGAGAAATCGCTACTCGCACTTCCCATAAAACCGCTCCCGTGTTGATATCAAAGGCCAGAACACGCCCGTTGCCAAAGCCCGCGTAAACCCGACTACCGTCCACGATGGGAGTGCTGGTGCCACGAATAGTCAACACAGGCACGTTGCTGTCATAGGTCCACAACAATGCGCCCGACGCGAAATTAAGGCCCTGCAGTTTACCGTCATAGGTCTGGGCGACCACTACCGTGCCGTTGCTCTGGGGCGCCGATAGGATCTCTCCACGCAGGGGAGTCGACCACCGCTGTGCACCGGTGGCCGAATCGAGCTTCAGGACAAAGCCATCGCTACTGCCCAGCAACACGCCATCACCGTAGACCCCCACACCTCCAGACAGGCTAGTGTCCAACTCGACCTCCCATAGCTCGTCACCGGTCAGCCGATTCACCGCCAACACTTCCCCATCCGCCGCTGCAACAAACAGGGTCTGACCACTGATAACCGGACGTATTCGATAGAAACCTTCGCCCTGTCCATTACCGACACCGAGTGACCACATTTCTTCAATATCGACCGATGCATCAAAATCAATCAATTCTGCTGGGGCTGTCAAATCCTCATCATCTGAGCTAAACCAGCCGGTTACCGTGCTGCATCCAAACAGCGTAATCGTCATAACCAAAATCAGCAGTAAACGAGACAATTGCCGCATACTGTTACTCCTCCTGTGCGGCATCGGCACCGCCTGGTGTGGCGACGGAAGCTTCCAGCGGCCTCGGTGCCACTGGCGTAAGGGACTGTATCTTCTGCTGCAAGACCGGCAGGTTAACCGCACTGCCACCTCCCGACTGCGCTAGCGCCTCGGTATAGGCACGCCGCGCTTCTTCAGGACGGCCCGCAGCCATCAATATATCGCCCTCAGCCACGGCATACGTGGCAGCATAAGCACCGCGCCCCGTATCGGCCAGCACCGCCAGGGCCTGTTCCGTGGCCCCCTCCGCGGCCAATACCCGCGCCAATCTCAGCTGCGCTATTTCAGCGATGTCACTGCCCTTCGCAGCCTTACCCAGCACCCAACGAAGCTCCTGCTCCGCATTCTCCAGATCGCCCCTGTTGACCGCTATCGCCGCCAGATGCAGGGCAGCAAATTGCGCGTAGGTTGTTCCACCATAATCTTTCTTGAGTTGATCGGCGAGTTCGACCGCGGCCATGTCCGTCGACGGAGCTTTCTGCTCAGTCAGCTCCCGCATCATGGCTTGATAAACATCGGAAGCATGCTGCAGTTGCTCTGTCTTGCTTGACTGCCAGGCCTGCCAACCGAACACGCCTGCAAGAGCAACCACCACAGCGACTAGCAGGTAGCGGCCATTTTCATTCCACCAGCGACGCAGTGCCTCTAGCTGCTCTTCTTCTGTCGTATAGGATTCCACTTTGATTTTTCCTCATTATCAGCTCGCATAAAAGGAGCGCACTGTTTTTTCCAGTCGATTAGTGGCCACGTTAATTTGTCGCGCCTGCCCTACAGCGTTTTCTCGCAAGAACTTGACAGACACCGAGTTGTCGGCGACCTCGTCCTCGCCCCAGATAAGGGCCAGACTCGCACCGCTTTTATCAGCCTTCTTCATCTGGCTTTTCAAGCTGCCACCCCCCACATGCTGCTGAATACACAGGTCGGGGAACGCCACACGCAAGGCTTGCGTCGCAACGAGGGCCTCCCGCTGCGCCTCACTGCCTGCCGAGACGACATAAATATCAGCCTCGGGGCGTTCCTGGACACTGCCGTGCTCCTGCAGCAGCAATACCAACCTCTCCATTCCCATAGCAAAGCCGACCGCAGGCACCGCCTTACCGCCGAGCTGCAACACGAGCCCGTCATAGCGCCCTCCGGCGCAAACCGCGCCCTGAGCGCCTAGCTGATCCGTTACCCATTCGAATACCGTCTTGTTGTAATAGTCCAGTCCCCTTACCAAGCGTTCGTTCACCGTATAACTAACACCAACCGCATCAAGCAGATCGCATAGTCTGGAAAAATGACTGCGGGCGTCGTCATCGAGATAGTCGGCAAGTCTCGGCGCCTCACATAACAACGCTTGAGTAGCCTTATTCTTGCTATCAAGTATACGCAACGGATTACTGTCGAGGCGACGCCGGCTATCCTCATCTAATTGGTCCAACCGTTTCTCCAGGTAGCACACCAGTGCGTCACGGTAGGCCTCTCGCGACGGCAAGTTACCAATAGAATTAAGCTGCAAGCTGACGCTGTCCGCAATGCCCAGCCGCTGCCACAGTCTGTCGCACAGCAGTATCAGCTCAGTGTCCATATCCGGCGTTGGAACACCAAAAGACTCAACGCCGATCTGGTGAAACTGGCGCTGCCGCCCCTTTTGCGGCCGCTCATACCGAAACATCGGCCCGGCATACCACAACCGCTGAGGGCTACCCAGAAGACCCCGCTGGATCGCGGCCCTGACACAACCAGCCGTGCCTTCAGGACGCAGAGTCATACTGTCACCATTGCGGTCATCAAATGAATACATTTCTTTTTCAACAATATCCGTCACTGCACCGATGGAGCGCTGAAACAGGGCCGTCTTCTCTACCAGCGGCATGCGAATTTCAGCGTAGCCGTAACTGGCCAACACATTCTCGACCGCACGCTCTACATACTGCCAGCTTGGTGTCTCGCTGGGCAGGATATCGTTCATCCCCCGAATGGCCGTTAATTCACTCACGTGCTCTCCAGTGCTCCTCACCGTCTATCAGGAAGATGATCGGGTAATCAGGTTTTTGTCCTTCTCGGCTCGGACGCGCTCCAGATCAGCAGCGCGCTTTCGTATCACCTCTTCCAAGTGATCAATAAAGTCGCCATTGCTGATCTTGTGACTCGGCTCACCATCGATATAAATGAGATTATTAGGGGTCGCGCCCGTCAGACCAACATGCGCCTCCTTGGCTTCACCAGGTCCGTTCACAATACAACCGATAACGGCGACGTCCATGGGCGTGCGCACATCTTCCAAGCGCTGTTCCAAAATGTTCATCGTACTCACCACGTCGAAATTCTGCCGCGAACAACTCGGACAGGCTATAAAATTGATGCCATTGGCACGCAGTTGTAGGCTTTTCAAAATATCGAAACCAACCTTTACCTCCTCTACCGGGTCCGCGGCAAGTGACACGCGCAAAGTATCGCCAATGCCCTCCATTAAAAGCATCCCGATGCCCACAGCCGATTTCACAGTACCGCTGCGCAGGCCGCCCGCCTCAGTAATACCGAGGTGCAAAGGTTGATCTATTTTGGTGGCCAACAACCGATAAGCCGCAACCGCCATAAAAACACCAGAGGCTTTTACACTCACCTTGAAATCCGGATAGTTAAATCGGTCGAGTATATCGACGTGGCGCATGGCGGACTCCACTAGTGCCTCTGGCGTGGGCTCACCGTATTTGCGCTGTAAATCCTTACCCAGGGAACCAGCGTTCACGCCAATACGAATGGGGATACCCTTGTCCCGGGCACAATCAATGACTTCGCGAACCTTCTCATCGCGGCCGATATTGCCAGGGTTGATGCGCAGGCAGTCGACACCGTACTCGGCAACTCTCAGCGCAATGCGGTGATCGAAATGGATATCCGCCACGAGCGGCACAGATACCTGCTCCCTGATTTTACGAAACGCTTCCGCCGCATCCATCGTCGGCACGGACACTCGGACAATATCTGCTCCAGCGTCAGCAATAGCGTTCACCTGCGCTACCGTGGCGGGCACATCGCTAGTCTCCGTGTTGGTCATGCTTTGCACGCTGATCGGCGCATCACCTCCCACTGGCACTGACCCCACGAAAATTTTGCGTGACTCGCGTCGCTTGATTGGTGATGGCGTGCTCATTGCAAGGCCCCTATCCTCGTCATTGCGCCTCCAGGGAGCCGCACAGCGCCTTCTCGAGTCGCTGTCGTCTCATTACGGCCCTGTCCCCACCACCAGAGACCTACGACCAGGAGCAACAGCACACCCAACCCAATGACCACGCCAAGCCCGGTACGCTGCAATTGCAAGGGCCTTGTCTCAATACGAGGTTTCTCTCGCTTTGTCAGCTGTGTGTTGCATGCATCGAACAAGGACAGCAAGTGTGGCTCGTCAAGACCCAACAATCGACCGTAAGCCTTAACATAAGCCCTCGCAAATTGCGGACTACGCAACGACTCATAGTCGCCCCGCTCAAGAATATCGACGTAATCGGGCATAAAATGCAACTGGTCTGCCGCCTCGCGTGCAGTCAGCCCCTGTTTTTCACGGGCATTTTTCAATAGAGTACCCGCAGTGGCAAAAGCGTCAAGTTGAAGCCCGCCCTCAGTCACGGGGTATAGACCGTCGGTAAGACTGATACTCAGGCGAATTGGGAAATCGGCTACCGAGCGCGAGCGCATAGCTCGCCTCAGCATCCCTATCCCCGTTCGCCTGCGCTAGCTGAATACCCAGCAAAAGGCCTGCGGCAGGCTGCTGTCTTACAACACTTTTGTAGGCATTGTAGTGCTGACTGGCCTTGGCGTAATCCTGATCTTCATAGCGAATCCGAGCGAGTTCTAGAAGAGCAATCGGGTTGGTCCTGTCCATCGACAGGGCACGCACGAACGCCTCCTCCGCGCCTTGCGTATCAAATAACTTCAATCGGCACAGACCAAGATTGACAAAGGCATTGGGGCGTCCACTGTATAATGTGTCCTTCACGACAATTTCGAGTTGCTTATCCGCTTCTTTATAACGTTCCTGGCTGAACAGGAAAGCCGCATAATTATTGCGGCACCGCGAACAATTACGATCTAAACGAATAGACCTTTTGAAACTTTCTTCCGCGAGTTCGAACTCTCCCGTTTGCTGGTAGACCAGTGCAAAGGCTTCTGCTACCTCTGCATTGTTTCCGTCGATCTCAGTGGCCAGTTGCAGGTTGCGCTTGGCAGCCTCCCAGTTGTGCTCGCCAATATATTGACGCGCCAAGGAAACGCGTTCTTGCAGAGCTTTCTGTGCATCGGCTTTCTCGGTGTATCCTCCCGTTGTCTCAGTGATGCAACCGCCCAAGAGCAGAAGCGACAAAAATAGGCTTAACGTCTTTATTGTCAATATATCTATGCCTTGAACACGGTCCATCATAACTACCCCGCTGCTATTACCCGTTTTTCCGTATTGGCCCGATAACGACCGCTGCGGCGGGTGCGATCCACAACCTGCCCCACCAATTGTCCGCAGGCAGCATCAATATCATCTCCTCGTGTCGTTCTGACGGTCACAATATAGCCCGCATCTACAAGCACTTGCCAGAATCGAGATACCGCGCTGCCGCTGGGTCGCTGATAGTCCGACTGGGAAAAAGGATTGAATGGAATGAGGTTCACTTTGCAGGGTAGTTCCCGCAGCAACTCTGCTAGCTCGACCGCATGATCAGGCGTATCGTTGACACCCGCGATCAAAGTATATTCGATCGTCACCACGCGGTTTTTGTCGCTTTGTGCCGCCATGTAGTTTCGACAGCTTTGCAATAGACTCGCTATAGGGTATTTTCGATTGATCGGCACCAGTCTGTCGCGCAATGCATCGTTGGGGGCGTGCAGTGACACTGCAAGCGACACTTCGCTAACTTCGGCAAGACGGTCCAGAGCGGGAACAACACCTGACGTGCTCAGGGTTACCCTGCGCTTGGACAGACCGTAAGCTAGATCCTCAAGCATCAGATCCATCGCGATCACCACGTTGTCGAAATTGAGTAGTGGCTCTCCCATTCCCATCATAACCACATTGGTCACTACCCGATCACTGTCAGGCCGGAAGGCGTCATAAGATTTGATAGCCAACCACACCTGGCCAATGATTTCTGCGGCACTCAGGTCACGCTGGAAACCCTGTTTCCCTGTAGAACAAAACGTGCAGTCCAGGCTGCAACCCACTTGCGAGGAAACGCACAGCGTCGCGCGACGACCTGCTGGGATCAGCACCGTCTCCACAAGGCCGCCTCCGTCAACGCGAATAGCCCACTTACGGGTACCGTCGCTGGAATCTTGCTGGCTGACGATCTCCGGGGGGCGCACCTCTGCGATTACCTGCAGCTGCTCACGCAGGCTTTTACCGAGGTTGGTCATCTCGTCTATGCGCGTCACTCCAGCGTGGTGAATCCATCTCAAGACCTGTTGCGCGCGGAATTTTTTTTCACCAAGCTCGATAAAGAATACCTCCATCTGCTGACGCGACAGGCCCATGAGATTCACTTTAGAACGTCGTTCATCGGAGGAATCAAGCCTGGCGGGAAGCGTATCCATTGACTCAAGTCGCCGGCTAGCGGCTGCAGATTTCACTGGCAGAAAAAAAATAGGCGATTTCCCGCTCAGCCGATTGCGGTGAATCAGAGCCATGCACCGCATTGGCGTCAATAGACGATGCGAAGTCGGCACGAATAGTTCCCTCTTCCGCTTCCTGTGGATTAGTAGCACCCATGAGTTCGCGGTTCCTTGTAATCGCGTCCTCACCTTCCAGGACCTGAACCACGACGGGTCCGGAAGTCATGAACGCTATCAGGGCTGGATAGAAAGGCCGGCCTTCGTGCTCAGCATAAAACCCACCGGCCACCGCATCACTCAGCCGCACCATCTTGGAACCCACAATGCGCAACCCGTTAGACTCAAAACGAGAATAAATCTTTCCGATGATGTCCTTGCCAACAGCATCAGGCTTGATGATTGATAGCGTGCGCTCAACAGCCATGGTTTGTCTCCAGGTTGGTACTTGATTGAAAGCGCGCAATTATACGGACTTTGGCCGCCTCTTTCACCTGCCTAGGATGCCTCACGAGTATTATTTTTTCTTTTAAATCAGCCGCTTAACCATTTTTATACGGCGAGCCGAACATGCTGGCACGCGAAGCCTCAGGCGGCGGACGCATTCTCGACTGTATCCAGTTGCTGAGGGCGGTATTAACAGACTTTTGGCGCTACCAAATCTGCGGCCTTGAGCCGCTGGCTTTGGCTTCTGCCCCAGAGCTGTAGGATGCACTCTAACTTTGTATTGAATTATTCCTTTCAGTCGCGTTTTGTGGAGGCAGTAGTCTTGTGACAACCTGATTCGACTATCTAACCACACCTGAAAACTTTGCTTAGTCGAGCTCCTCAATCCAAGCCGCCTGGATTGCTTCCAATACTTTCTCGCCACTGCGCTCAGGGTCATCGTCAAAATCAGGCAGCGCCAGCACCCAATTGCGCAGGTCAACAAAGTTTACGGCGAGGGGATCTGTATCGGGGTGAGCCTCCAAAAGCTCGACAGCGATGTCGGTAATATCTGTCCACAGCATGGGGTATGCCCTTTCAATGTTGCTCCGAGACCATATTAATAGTGTAGCGGGGTATTTCCACGACGAGGTCCTCGTCTGCCACAATGGCCTGGCAACTGAGACGAGAATCGGGCTCTAAACCCCAGGCTTTATCCAGGTAATCATCCTCCAATTCGTCAGGCTCTTCCAGAGAATCGTAGCCCTCCCGCACGATGACGTGACAGGTGGTGCAGGCACAGGACATTTCACAGGCGTGCTCAATTTCCACGTCGTTGCGCAACAACGCCTCACAAATACTCTCTCCCGGCTCCGCCTCGACCACCGCACCCTCAGGACACAGCTTTTCATGGGGCAACACCACAACTCTGGTCATTCTGCCGCCTCGTCATCTAACTCATCAAGCGATACACCCGCCAGAGCCTCGCGCACGCTCTTGTCCATACGCCGCGTGGCAAATGCTTCACTTAGGCGACCGAGTATCTCGGTTTGGACACGTATCCCTTCGGCATCCTCACCTTCTATCAGCGACTCCAATGCGGTCATTTGTGCATCAATGACCTGCCGCTCATTTGCATCCAGCAAGACATCACCATCAGCCAACAGGGCCGACTTCAATCCTTCCAACAATTGCCACCCAGAAAGACGACATTCCGCCAACTGACGGGCTACTTTATCCTCCTCAGCATATTCAAAGGATGCCTGCAACATACCAGTGATCTGCTCATCAGTCAGACCGAAGGAGGGCTTCACCGTGACGCTGGTCTCCGATCCTGTGATTTCCTCCCTCGCCGCCACCTCGAGTAAACCATCCGCATCGACCTGAAAGGTCACTCTGATTCGCGCTGCGCCTGCCACCATCGAAGGAATACCGCGCAACTCAAAGTGCGCAAGCGAGCGGCAATCCGCGACCATTTCCCGCTCACCCTGCACAATATGCACCGACAAAGCGGTTTGACCGTCCCGGGCTGTGGTGAATTCCTGGGCCCGACTGACAGGGATCGTGGTATTGCGAGGAATAACTTTCTCAGCGAGCCCCCCCATGGTTTCAATGCCCAGCGACAGGGGAATGACATCCAGTAATAGCAGGTCACCCTGGGGCCGATTACCGACCAGTATATCCGCCTGAATCGCCGCACCTATCGCCACAACCTGGTCCGGATCGATATCAATGAGTGGCTCCCGCCCAAAAAATGACGCAACCGTGGCACGCACCAGCGGCACCCGGGTGGAGCCACCTACCATGACAATGTTATCTACGCCTGCACCCAATCCCGCATCCCGCAGGCAACGACGGCAGGCCAGAAGCGTCCGCTTAATCAGCGGTTGTATCAGCTCTTCAAAAAGATTTCGAGAGAGACTAAGCACACCGCCTTCGGGAAGAATGCCGGCCAAGTCCAGGTCTGCCGACGACTGAGTGCTGAGTTGCTCCTTCGCCTCTCGCGCCAGCGCCTGTAACTGCCGGTACTCCCCAGGAGCCAAGTCGGGCTCGCCCGTTTTCTGCAACACCCAGTTCGCCACGGCAGCGTCTAGGTCATCGCCGCCAAGGGCAGCATCACCACCAGTCGAGAGAACCTCGAAGACACCCTGGTGCAGACGCAAGATAGAGATATCGAATGTACCGCCACCGAGATCGTAAACCGCGATGACGCCCTGCTCAGACGAATCGAGACCATAGGCTAGGGCAGCGGCTGTCGGTTCATTCAGCAACCTCAGCACTTTAAGGCCCGCCAGCGTGGCTGCATCCTTGGTCGCCTGTCGCTGCGCTTCATCGAAATAGGCAGGCACGGTAACCACTGCCCCATCTATGTCCCCACCCAACGCCGTCTCAGCTCGGTCTCTCAGCGAGCGCAGGATATCTGCAGATACCTCAACTGGACTGAGCTCTCCAGCCGAGGTCAAAAAGCGCACCAACCCCTGATCGCTATCAGACAGCCGGTATCTTGCACGTGTGGCATCCGCGGCAGCATCTGCCTTGCCACGACCCATGAAACGCTTCACTGACATCAAAGTATCAGCCGGGTAGCGCACGGCTAAGTCTATGGCGGCCGACCCTACGACAGGTCCGTGATCACCGGAGTAGTTTACCACGGAGGGCAACACACACCCTCCCTGTGAGTCCGGCAGAACGTTCGGGCGTCCACCTTGCACAGTCGCAACCAGGGAATTGGTCGTGCCCAAATCAATACCCACCGAACGTTTTACCTGATGCGGCAGCGGTGACTGTCCAGGCTCCGCAATGTTGAGAAGAACCACTATTTCTCCAGCAGGCTGGCTTCCATCTGCTCGGCTTCCAGCAACAATTTATCCAGATACTGCATTTTGACACAGGTGGCGGCACCAACCGCTAGCTCCCCAGCTGCATACTGCTGCGCAAATTCCGCCTGTAACTCAATCATGTCCTCACCGATTTCAGCCAGCAGTTGTTCAAGCATAAGAGCCGGCTCAGGCTGTTCCTGCATGGATTCCAGTTTTTCCCGCAGCTCTATCTGTATCATCAGAAAACCACTATCAGGGTGTTGTCGGTCGATGTCTTCTCTACTGATACCCGCTAGCTCTAACAGGTAAAGCGCACGCGACACAGGCTGACGCAACGTGACGTAAGCCTCATTAATCAGCGCAGAATACTGCACGGCCAAGCGCTGTTCATGTGCCGATGCGCGGGCAAAACGGTCCGGGTGCGTTTCTCGTTGGGCCTTCCGATAGCGCCGGCCCAACTCGACCTGATCGACGGCAAAGCTTTTAGGCAGATCAAAAAGTTCAAAGTAGTTACGTTGGAACTCGGGAAGTGACATAAGAAAGCGTCACACAGTCTGACTTAAACTGTGAAACTCTCTCCGCAGCCGCACTCGGCGGAGACATTGGGGTTACGAAACTGCAGCCCCTCGTTCAAACCCTCGCGCACAAAATCCAGCTCGGTACCATCAAGATACACCATGCTCTTGGGATCTATATAGACTCTTACCCCATGGTCTTCGAACACTTCATCCTCTGGCTGGGGCTCATCAACGAATTCCAGCACATAGGCCATACCGGAACAGCCAGAGGTTGTGACGCCGAGACGAATCCCGAGGCCCTTCCCACGGCTTGCCAACTGACCGGCCACATGGTCGGCCGCTGACTGTGTGAGGCTCACTGACATACTAGCCCTGCCCCTTTTTGTCTCTAAGGTCCTTGACCGCTGCCTTGATGGCGTCCTCTGCCAATACGGAACAATGAATCTTCACAGGAGGCAAGGCCAGTTCCTCGGCGATTTCTGTATTACGAATCTGCTCCGCCTCATCGAGGTTTTTGCCCTTCACCCACTCCGTCAGAAGAGAACTGGACGCAATGGCTGAGCCACAGCCATAGGTCTTAAATTTGGCATCCTCAATAACACCCTCTTCGTTAACCTTGATCTGCAACCGCATCACGTCACCACAGGCAGGGGCGCCGACCATGCCCGTTCCCACGTTATCATCCTCCGCATCCATTTTACCGACATTGCGCGGATTTTCGTAGTGATCCAATACCTTGTCACTGTATGCCATGATCTCTATCCTCCAATCGGTATTAGTGGGCAGCCCACTCAATGCTGTCCAAGTCCACTCCGTCTTTATACATATCCCACAGGGGTGATAGTTCTCTTAACTTTTCAACCGCTTCGCGCAACTGCCTAACCGCAGTATCGACATCGTCTTCGGTAGTGAAACGTCCGAAACTGAAACGGAGAGAGCTGTGTGCAAGTTCATCATTCAGACCAAGGGCACGCAGAACATAAGACGGCTCCAGACTCGCCGAGGTACAGGCCGAACCACTGGATACCGCTAGATCCTTCAACGACATGATCAGGGACTCACCCTCGACAAAAGCGATGCTAATGTTAAGCGCGCCAGGCAAGCGGCAATCCTCATCGCCGTTGATATGTACCTCTTCAATATCCTTAACACTATTCCAGAATCTCTGGCGTAACCCTTTCAGCCGAGCCGCCTCCAACTCCATGCCTTCTGCGGCAATGTACGCCGCCTCACCCATACCCACAATTTGGTGTGTCGCCAGGGTGCCAGAGCGCATACCGCGTTCATGGCCACCACCGTGGATCTGTGCTTCCAGGCGCACCCGCGGCTTGCGTCGCACGTAGAGGGCGCCTATCCCCTTTGGGCCGTACATTTTATGGCCGGACATCGACAACAAATCCACCTTCATATGAGACATATCGATATCGACCTTGCCGGCGCTCTGGGCTGCATCGACGTGAAATAACACACCTGACGCTCGAGTCACCTCACCGATGGCGGCAATATCGTTGATAGTGCCGATTTCATTGTTAGCATGCATGACACTGACGAGAATCGTATCTTCTCGCAAACTATCGGCAACAGCTTCTGCCGTCACCAGGCCCCGCCCATCCGGGTCCAGGTAAGTCACCTCGAATCCCTCACGCTCTAGCTGGCGACAGGTGTCTAACACTGCCTTGTGTTCAATTTTTGAGGTGATCAGATGCCTGCCCTTCTTTTGATAGAAGTGTGCTATACCCTTGATAGCCAGGTTATCTGACTCCGTCGCGCCAGAAGTCCAGACAATCTCCCTCGGATCTGCCTTGATCAAGTCAGCCACCTGCCGCCGCGCGTTTTCCACTGCCTCCTCGGCCTTCCATCCATAAAGGTGGGATCGTGAAGCAGGATTACCAAAGTTCCCCTCCATAGAGAGACACTGGATCATCTTTTCCGCTACGCGGGGATCCGTCGGTGTGGTGGCGAGATAATCGAGGTAAATGGGCTTATCCATCAATCTTTCGCTCCGTAAACGAGGACGCGGCAAGCGCCCTAAACTTCCGACAGGGACAGTTCAGTATTGGGCTGATTGCGCGCATTCTGACGCGCCGAAATAGTCTGAACCTCCCGTCTTTCTACCAATTGAGACAAGCTGATACCGCTGAGGAAGCTGTGAATCTGTTCACTAAGGTCACACCACAGATGGTGGGTCAGGCAAACTTCACCCTGCTGGCAATCAGCGGTACCACCGCAGCCAGTAGCGTCCACTGTTTCATTGACGGCATCGATAATTTCTGCGACAAAAATCTCATGCCCATCCCGACTCAATCGGTATCCGCCCCCCGGTCCACGCACGCTGCTGACCAAGTTATTACGTCGCAGCTTGGCGAAAAGCTGCTCCAGGTAAGAAAGCGATATATCCTGACGGCCAGAAATATCAGCCAAGCTTACGGGGCGATCATTGCCGTGCAACGCCAAATCCAGCATGGCAGTGACTGCATATCTGCCCTTCGTTGTCAGCCGCATGGCGCGCCTCCTCTAGACTGCTCAGAGTTGCATTATGCTATAACCTACTAAATTGGTCAACTTTAAACCCTACACGGCGTGTCAACTATACACCCCTGTTATGCAAAGGGTTTTTGACGAGCCACTCGCTTCTGGGTTTCAGTGAGTATGCCCCGCAGGATATT
>JABSPW010000117.1 GCA_013214285.1 Halioglobus sp.
CCAGCCGTCTGACTTGTTAAGTCGCGTGTGGCGCCGACCCGCGTTAATCATTGGTTCAATGGTGAATGTCATGCCGGGTTCCAGCCTCAAACCTGTGCCCTTGCGACCATAGTGCAAGACTTGCGGCTCCTCATGAAAGACTTTGCCGATGCCATGCCCGCAGTACTCCCGGACCACCGAATAATAATTTTGCTCTGCATGTTTCTGTATAACATGCCCGATATCACCTAGCATTGCCCCAGGCTTGACCTGGGCAATCGCCATGTACAGGCATTCTCGGGTGACCTCAATTAGACGAGTCGCATGATTGGCTACGTTGCCGACTTGGACCATGATGCTGGAATCTCCATGGTAGCCGTCTTTGATCACAGTGACATCGATGTTGACGATATCGCCGTCTTTGAGTTTTTTGGTGTCGGACGGGATGCCGTGACAAACGACATCATTAATGGAGGTGCAGATGGAGCGTGGGAAGCCATGGTAGTTAAGGGGTGCGGGAATTGCATTCTGGACGTTCGTAATGTAATCGTGACAGACACGGTCCAATTCGCCTGTGGTTACCCCGACGTCCACCTGAGGCAGTATCATTTCAAGGACCTCCGCCGTCAGGCGACCGGCGGTACGCATCCTGTCGATTTCCTCCGCTGTCTTAATCGACGCCGGCATATACAACCCTATGATTTAAAACAATAAAATATGTCAAAACAAAAAAGATGCCGCTGTCTGGCGGGATCATTCTACCCCATTGTCGCGCCAAAAGGGTGACCGCACGGGGCGCACAGCGGGCCCACACTTTAATCGCTATTGCCTTTATGGTATAAAGCGCCGCTCTTTTTCGGAGAGTAGCGGTCGATAGGACCGTCGGATCTCTGGACAAAGACCTACAACGACACACACGTGCCGCAACCTGTGCCAGGGTGCCATGGGGTCGCTAGCGTCCTCAGGGTTTGGTCATAGGGGTATGTGGAGGACTAACCCACTACAAGGTAAAGACAATGTCACAAGCGCAAGTCAGTATGCGCGATCTGCTGCAAGCGGGCGCGCATTTCGGTCACCAGACCCGTTACTGGAATCCGAAGATGGATCAGTATATTTTCGGTGCCCGCAACAAGATACATATCATTAACCTCGAATACACTGTGCCCGCGTTTAATGCAGCGTTGGACATGGTCAAACAGCTTGCAGCAAACAAGAACAAGATTCTGTTTGTGGGCACCAAGCGTGCAGCAGGTAAGGTAATCAAGGAGCAGGCCGAACGCGCAGGTATGCCTTATGTGAATCATCGTTGGCTTGGCGGCATGCTTACCAACTACAAGACGATTCGCGCTTCCATCAAGCGCCTGCGTGATCTCGAGGCACAACAGAGTGATGGGACGTTTGAGAGCTTGACAAAAAAAGAAGCTCTCATGCGTACTCGCAATATGGACAAACTTGAACGTAGTATTGGTGGTATAAAGGATATGGGCGGCTTGCCTGATGCGCTTTTCGTGGTCGATGTCGATCATGAGCGAATTGCGATTAGCGAGGCCAATAAGCTCGGCATTCCAGTCATTGGCATTGTGGATACCAATAGTGATCCGGTCGGTGTGGACTATGTTATTCCAGGCAATGATGACGCAATTCGTGCTATCAAACTCTACGTAACGGCAGTTGCAGAGGCCTGCGTGCTTGGTAGGCTGGAAGCGGGTGAACTCGTTGCCAACACGGACGAGTTCGTAGAAGAAGACGCGGCAACGGAAGACGACGGATCTGTGCCGGCTGCGGAGACTTCGCCTGAGTCGGATGAGCACCCTGAGTCGGATGAAGTAGCGAAGACCGATTCCAAGACAACTGCGGACTAGAAACACGCAGCGCCGCCGCGGCTACTGATTTGGCTGTTTGGATACTCCTTCCCGCCAGCAGTGGGGAGGGTAAGTTTTTCGGACACACTGTTCCAGAGTTGAAAGAGGAGGATTACCAATGTCTGCGACGCTGGTAAAAGAATTGCGAGAGCGTACTGGTCTTGGGCTGCTTGAGTGCAAAAAAGCGCTTGCTGCGGCAGACGGAAATATTGAACAGGCTATCGAGGAATTACGGAAGTCCAGCGGTATGAAAGCGGCGAAGAAGGCAGGCCGCACGGCAGCGGATGGCGTGGTGGCTGTCAAAGTGGCTGACGATTGCAGTTTTGGTGTTGTGTTGGAGGTAAACAGCGAGACAGATTTCGTTGCTCGGGATGAAAACTTTCTCGGTTTTGTTGCGAAGGTCCTGGATAGGGCCTTTGCCGAAAAACAGCGCGATATCGCTGCATTGATGGCCGGCCAGCTTGAAGAGACGCGTGAGGCGCTGGTGCAAAAAATTGGTGAAAATGTGGGTGTACGTCGGATTGAAATAATCGATGCGGACTCCGGAGTGGTGGGTGCTTACGTGCATAGTAACAATCGCATTGCTGTGCTGGTGTGCCTGAAGGGGGGAGATCAGGATTTGGCCAAAGATGTTGCCATGCACGTTGCTGCAGCGAATCCCCAGGTAGTCGCTCCGGCTGACATGCCAGAAGCTATCGTAGCGAAAGAAAAGGAGATCTTTATTGCTCAGGCCAAGGACTCGGGAAAGCCGCCGGAAATTGTAGAAAAAATGGTCGGTGGCCGCGTGAAAAAATTTCTTGCGGAGAATAGCCTTGTTGAGCAACCTTTTGTCAAAGATCCGGATGTTACTGTTGGCAAGTTGGTAACCGCCGCGGGCGCTACAGTCGATACATTTATCCGTTTTGAGGTTGGAGAGGGGATCGAGGTTGAGAAGGTGGACTTTGCTGATGAGGTAGCGGCACAACTCAACGGTTGAAGCACCTCGTCTGCTGCAAAGAGAGGGGCTGCGGCCCCTTTTTTTGTTTTATAGCCCATCGTTGCTAGCGCTTGGGTATCGTGTTACCTGAGTTAAAGATCGGGAAATATGCTAATGAGCCACTAGGGGGATGGCTGGATGTCCTGTAAGATACGAGCCAGCTTCAGGAGGGAGTTTAATGCCCCAGGCGGCAGGCGATAAAAAATACAAGCGCATACTGCTGAAGCTCAGTGGTGAGGCGCTCAGTGGTACAGATAGCTTTGGAATTGACCCCAAGATTCTGGACTCTATGGCGCTGGCCATTGGTCAGCTTGTCGGTATTGGTGTCCAGGTCGGGCTGGTCGTGGGAGGCGGAAACCTTTTTCGCGGAGCGGCATTGCAGAAAGCAGGATTAGACCGCGTGACCGGCGATCATATGGGTATGTTGGCGACTGTCATGAACGCGCTTGCTATGCGTGACGCCCTAGAACGCTCTAATATCGCTACGCAAGCGATGTCTGCCATTCCCATGACGGGTGTCGTGGATCACTATGACCGGCGCAAGGCGATCCGGGCACTTACCAATGGCGATGTCGTAATTTTTTCAGCAGGCACGGGCAATCCGTTCTTCACGACTGATTCTGCGGCCTGTCTGCGTGCTATAGAGGTGGGTGCTGAGCTGGTGTTGAAGGCGACTAAAGTGGATGGTGTTTACTCCGCAGATCCGATGAAAGAACCAAGCGCTGTGAAGTATGAGCAACTCAGTTATGACGACGTGCTGGACAAAAAACTGGAGGTAATGGATTTGACGGCCATTTGTCTGTGCCGAGACCACAGCATGCCGGTCAGGGTATTTGAGATGGAGAAACCGGGTGCTTTGCTTAGTATCGTTAGGGGTGGTAGTGAAGGCACCCTTATCGAATAGTCGAGGTGATCCAGGAGTGTTGGAATGATTGATGACTTGAAGAATGAAACCAGCGAACGGATGGAGAAAAGCCTGGAGGCGCTGGGTAACAACTTTAATAAAATTCGTACTGGCCGCGCTCATCCGAGTCTGCTGGATGGTTTAAAAGTTGAGTATTACGGGTCGGATACCCCGCTCAATCAAGTGGCAAATATCAATGTGGAGGATGCCCGAACACTGGCGCTGACAGTGTGGGATAAAAGTATGACGCCCGCGGTTGAGAAAGCCATCTTGAAATCCGATCTTGGGCTTAATCCCGTCACTGCCGGCGAGGTTATCCGTATTCCAATGCCTATGCTTACCGAGGAGACTCGCAAAGGTTACATTCGTCAGGCAAGGCACGAGGCGGAGTCGGCACGTGTGTCTGTTCGCAATGCACGCCGTGACGCGATGGGAATGCTGAAAGAGTTACTGAAGGAAAAGGAGATCTCAGAAGACGAAGAGCGGCGCGGCGGAGATGAGGTGCAAAAACTGACGGACGGTTTTATCGAGCGAATAGAAAAGCTGTTGACTGTGAAAGAAACCGACCTTATGGAAATATAGCGGCTGCCCGTGAATTCCCGTAATAATCTCCCTGCTGATCCTGGCGTGACTGTCCCTACCGTTCCTCGCCACGTTGCGATCATCATGGATGGCAATAACCGTTGGGCCAAGCGTAATGGAGTTCCTGGCCCTGGGGGGCATCGTGCTGGAGTGGAGGCGGTGCGCGGTGTATTGCGAGCCTGTAAGAACCATGGTGTGGAAGTGCTCACGCTATTCGCTTTCAGCAGTGAGAACTGGGGCAGACCAGTACCTGAAGTCCGCGCGTTGCTTGCCTTGTTGTCCCGGTACCTGCGCAACGAGGTAAGGGAGCTGCATGAGGATGGCATCCGTGTTCGGTTTATCGGCGAGCGCCAGCGGCTGAGCCAGAGGCAACAAAAGCTGATGCGTCAATCGGAGGAACTAACCCGCGGGAATACAGAGGCCACCGTTGTAATCGCTGTTGATTATGGTGGCCAGTGGGATATCGCAAGAGCGGCACAGCAGTTGGCGGGTAAAGTGCAGGCTGGCGAAATCCAATCCAAGGATATCACGCCGGAGTTGATCGATCGTCATATTTCGATCAGTGATCTGCCTCGGCCAGACCTGTGCATACGCACCGGCGGAGACGCACGCATCAGTAATTTTATGTTATGGCATTTCGCCTATGCCGAGTTGTACTTCACCGATACGCTGTGGCCCGATTTCTCAGAGGTCGAATTCGGCCTTGCACTTGCCGAGTACAGTCGTCGTGAGCGTCGTTTCGGACTCCGGGAAAGGGATGGTGCCGTTGCAGGCGAGGGCACCGGTGCTTAGGGAGCGGGTGATGACCGCCCTGATTATGGCAGGGCTGTTTCTGCTGGCCATCGCTTATCTGCCGCTTTCCGGGCTGGCGCTCTTCTTCGGAGTTCTTATCTGTTTGGGGGCGTGGGAGTGGTCCGGTCTGTCTGGATGGCAAAGCGCGGCTGCTCGGGTGCTGTATGTAATGTTAGTCGGTTTGCTCCTGGTGCTACTTTACCGCCTTGGTGGTTTGGGCGATACCCCCCGGCCTGAGCAGATCCAGCCGTTGTTGGGTGTGGCTTGCTTATGGTGGTCCTTCGCTTTGCTATGGATCAAAGGGTATCCCGACAGTGCGGTTTTGTGGCGGGCCCGCATTACACGCAGCGTCATGGGTCTGCTTATACTGGCGCCCGGCTGGCTATCCGCCGTATACCTGCTTAGCCATCCCCGTGGCGGGGTGTTGATGCTGGTGTTGGTGCTCGTGGTGGCCGCGGCGGACATTGGAGCCTACTTTGCAGGCAAAAAATTCGGGCGTCGCAAGTTGGCGGAGCGGGTTAGTCCGGCTAAGACCTGGGAGGGCTTTTGGGGCGGTGTGGTTGCCTGCGCGCTCCTCGCGGGGGCACTGTGGTATCTTCTGCCCTTTGGGTTTGGCCATGTCGGACTCATCTCCGTTCTGGTCGTGGTTACTGTGACCGGACTGGCCTCTGTCATTGGAGACTTGACGGTGAGTATGGTGAAGCGGGAGAGTGGCGTGAAAAATACCGGTAGTTTGCTGCCGGGCCATGGGGGGGTGCTTGACCGTCTGGATAGTTTGTGTGGAGCTGCACCGGTATTTGCGCTGGGCTTGCTGTTGGTGGGTTGGTAGCGGTGGCAGCCAACCGTCGTCTGGTCAGTGTGCTGGGTTGCACAGGCTCCATCGGGGTTAGCACACTGGATGTCATAGGGCGACATTCCGATCGCTTCGGCGTGTATGCCCTTACTGCGCATTCCTCGGTCGATGCCCTGTTGGCGCAGTGTCGGACTTTCCAGCCACGCTATGCGGTTATGGTGGATGAGGCGGCGGCAACACAATTGCGGGAGCGGTTGCCGCCCGCGTTGGACACGACAGTCCTGCAGGGCGAATCTGGTTTGGTACAAGTTGTGACGGCATCAGAGGTGGACGTCGTTATGGCGGCCATTGTGGGGGCTGCGGGTTTGTCCTCGACACTGGCTGCCGCTGCAGCGGGGAAGACCCTGTTGTTGGCCAATAAGGAGTCTTTGGTAATGGGCGGACACCTGCTGATGCGGGCCGTGCGGGAGGGGGGCGCGCGCCTGCTGCCGATCGACAGTGAGCATAATGCTATTTTCCAGTGCATGCCGGTGGGTAAGTCGGCCAAACCGCGCACCGACCATGTGAGCAGGGTAGTGTTGACCGCGTCTGGCGGGCCCTTTCGCCAGTGGAGCCTGGAGCAAATGGCCGAGGCGACACCGGATCAGGCTTGTGCCCATCCCAACTGGTCAATGGGGCGGAAGATTTCTGTCGATTCGGCTACCCTGATGAACAAGGGTCTAGAATATATCGAAGCCTGTTGGATTTTTGGTTTGGAGCCCGCGCGGGTGGAGGTTGTCATTCATCCGCAGAGTATTGTTCACTCCATGGTGCATTACCCTGATGGGTCTGTGCTGGCACAATTAGGCAATCCCGATATGCGAACGGCGATTGCTTACGGTCTGGGTTGGCCGCAGCGTCTGACCTCGGGCGTGCCCCCCCTGGATCTGGTGGCCGCGGCTCGACTCGATTTCGCAGCACCGGATGAGTCGCGCTTCCCGTGCCTGCGCCTGGCGCGGGAATCGGTTGCGGTGGGGGGGACCGCTATGGCGGTTTGCAACGCGGCCAACGAAATCGCGGTGGCGGCCTTTCTGGCGAAAAAAATTCGCTTTACAGAGATTCCCTGGATCATTGAACATACGCTGGAACGGATGGACATCGTTGAACCCACTGCAGTCTCTGTGGTCGAAGCAGCTGACAGCCAAGCAAGGGCAATAGCGTCAGTGATAATGGCGGATCTGCAGCAACCCAAACGAGTAACGGAACGTTTCTGAAGCCGATGGATTTGTTGTACAAAATCTCTGTATTCCTTGTCACGATTGCCATTTTGGTGGCGATACACGAGTACGGCCACTTCTGGGTGGCCAGGCGCTGTGGCGTGCGTGTCCTGCGTTTTTGCATCGGCTTTGGCAAGCCTCTGTGTAGTTGGACTGATCGGCATGGTACGGAGTTCAGTATTGCCGCTATTCCGCTGGGCGGCTATGTGAAGATGCTGGACGAGCGCGAAGGAGAGGTGCCTGAATCACAACTGCATGAGGCGTTTAACCGTAAGTCAACAGTGCAGAGGATGGCGGTCGTCGCTGCAGGGCCATTGGCGAACTTTCTGTTGGCGATCGTTGCTTACTGGTTCCTGTTTATGGCGGGAGAGTCGGGTAATGTACCTATCGTAGATAAGGTTGAGCCAAATTCGGTGGCGGCTGTGGCCGGGCTGGAGCAGGGGCAAGAAATTGTCGCGGTGGATGGGGCAGAAACGCCCACCTGGCAGGCGCTCAGTTTTCGCCTCTTGGAGCGCATTGGCGATACGGGGACTATCCGCTTTTCCGTTCGGTATCCAGATTCCGATATGGTGTATGAGTCAGAGGGCGCCATTACGAGTTGGCTATCAGATCAGGAGCAACCCGATCTCTATGGCGGACTGGGAATGACGCTGTACACGCCAGAGATACCCCCAGTAGTGGGGGACGTTGTCGGCGGCAGTCCTGCGGATGCGGCGGGTCTGCGTGAGGGGGACAGGGTCCTCAGGGCTGACGGGCAGTTAATGCCTCTTTGGATGAACTGGGTGGACTACGTCCGCGCGCGGCCGCAGCAAGCCATCGGAATAGAGTACGAGCGAGAGGGGCAGCTGCGGCACACGGTTATTGTTCCCAAGCTGATAACGGATCAATCGGGGCAGGAGATCGGTCAGGTTGGTGTTGCCGTGGCTATGCCAGACATGCCGTCGGAACTGGTGCGGCGCTTTCCCCGTGGGCCCCTGGAGGCGCTAGGGGAAGGAATAGTGCGCACCGGTGAAATGTCAGTCTTTATGCTTGCCTCTTTGAAGAAAATGTTGATGGGCCAGATCTCGCCGAAAAACCTGAGCGGGCCGATAACCATTGCTAATGTGGCGTCAGACTCTGCCAAGTATGGGCTTGAAGCCTACATCAGCTTCCTGGCGTTACTCAGTGTCAGTCTGGCAGTGCTCAACCTGCTGCCCATTCCGGTGCTGGATGGCGGCCACCTGTTGTTTTATACGGTGGAACTCTTGGCGGGGCGCCCGGTACCTGAGAAGATACAGGCTCTGGGCTATCAGCTTGGGCTGTTTTTAGTACTCTCGTTGATGCTGTTGGCTCTGTATAATGATTTCTCGCGCTTATAAAGCGTGGTGACAATAAAAGTCCTGATTATCCGGACGCGACTGACCTCCGGAGCGGGTTAATTTTTGATCAATACAATGTGTAAAGTGTTGCCTCTGGCGCTGCTACTGATCGTGCGGTGCGCTGTCGCGCAGACGTTCGTCGTGTCAGATATCCGTGTTGAAGGGCTGCAGCGGATTTCGGCTGGATCTGTATTTGCCGCGTTGCCCGTCTCTGTCGGTGACACGGTGGATGAACGCAAAATCAGGGACGCGACGCGCAGTCTTTTTGCCACCGGGAACTTTGATGATATCCGGATAGGGCAAGATGGCGGTGTGCTGGTCGTGTTTGTCACCGAAAGGCCCAGTATCAGTGAGATCAATATCGAGGGTAACAAGGCCATTGAGACCGAGGCGTTGCTGGAGGGTCTGAAAGGCGCTGGTCTGTCAGTGGGACAGGTTTTTCAGCGCTCGACACTTGAGGCAATGCAACTGGAACTGCAGCGTCAGTATGTACTGCAGGGCCGCTACGACGCCAACATTGAAACGGAGGTGATACCGGAGCCGCGTAACCGGGTATCGATCAATATCGATGTCGATGAGGGCAATGTGGCTGCGATCAAGCATATCAATGTGGTCGGCAATACTATCTTCACTGATGAGGACTTGAGCGACGAGTTTGAGCTGCAGACTACAGGTTGGCTGTCTTTCTTCACCAATGATGACAAGTATTCGAGGGAGAAGTTGACCGGCGACCTGGAGACGCTCACCTCCTACTACATGGACCGGGGCTACCTCCAGTTCCGTATCGATTCTACGCAGGTATCGGTATCACCGAACAAGAAAGAGGTCTTCATCACCGCCAATATCTATGAAGGCGACAAGTTCACTATTAGCTCGGTGGACTTGTCGGGTGATCTGGTTCTGCCGGAAGACGACTTGCGTCACTATTTGCTTGTGTCGGAGGGCCAGGTATTTTCACAGCAGATGGTTACGGCGACAGAGGAATTCATTACCAAACGCCTTGGTAACGAAGGATACAACTTTGCCAAAGTGACAGGTATCCCGGAGATCAGTGAGGACGATTATACAGTCGCGATGAAGTTTTTCATCGATCCGGGCAAACGGACCTATGTACGGCGTATCAATTTTGAGGGTAATGTAAAGACTGCCGACGACGTGCTACGTCGCGAGATGCGCCAAATGGAAAGTGCTCCGGCCTCTTCAGCGGCGATAGAACAGTCGCGGGTCCGCCTTGAGCAAACAGGTTACTTCAGCTCAGCGACGGTAGAAACGCCGGGGGTGCCGGGCTATGACGATCTAATCGATGTCAACTACCGGGTGGAAGAACAATCCTCCGGCAGTATCGGTGCCAGTGTCGGTTTCGCTCAGGACGCGGGCGTTATTCTTGGCCTCAACCTGCAGCAGGATAATTTTCTCGGTACGGGCAAGCGGGTGGGTATCGGTATCAATTCCTCTCGTTACCAGGATCTGTATAACTTCAGTTATACCAACCCTTATTATACCGAAGATGGCGTCAGTCGCGGTTTTAATGTGTTTTACCGCGAGACTGATCTTGATGAAGTAAACATTGCGAATTACAGCACCAATACCCTGGGTGGGTCGATGAATTTCGGCTACCCCATCAAGGAGACAGAGCGCATCGGATTCAGTTTTGGCGTGTCTGATACGGAAATCGATACTGGCCGCTTCGCGGTGCAGGAAATTGAGGCGAGTCCACGTTTGGGCAACGATGACTGGTTCGACAGCACCTTTAAGGGGAACAATGCTCAGGGGCAAGCCACCTACCGCGAGCCGGAAAAGCTCAACCCGATCAGTAAGTTGCCTGCAGATTATCAGGTTCCGCCTCCCTCTGGCCCTGGCTTCCTTGACGAAAACGGCGACAGTTTTCTCAACTGGACAATCACCGGTAGCTGGAGTCAGTCGACCCTAAACCGGGGTCGCCTCGCGACTCGCGGTGCGGCCCAGACGGTGGCGCTGGAGGTTGCGGTACCGGCATCCGATTTGGAGTTTTATAAGCTGACCTATAACGGTGAAATCTACCTGCCAGTACCCTGGACGCAGAGTTGGACCTTTCGCATGCGCACCGAGTTGGGCTTCGGTGACGGCTATGGTGATACTACAGAACTGCCCTTTTATGAAAACTTCTTTGCGGGAGGCTTTGGCTCAGTGCGGGGCTACGAAAGCAATACTCTCGGCCCACGCAGTACGCCGCCGGAGGATTATGAGCGCCAACGTGCGGCTATCCGCCTAAATGAGGACGATACGGCGGCGGAACTCAGCAACCAGTTTGCCTATGTCGCCGAGGGTGGGAGATTGCAGGCACAACAGATTGATAATGATACGGACCCCTTCGGTGGCAACGTGCTGATCGAGGGAAGCATTGAATTGTTGTTTCCCTTGCCTTTTATCAAAGACCAACGTCAATTGCGCACGGGCTTTTTTGTCGATGTGGGTAATGTATTCGATACGAGCTGTGGCTCCACCCAGAGGAATTGTCATGATGTGGACTTCAGTGAGTTGCGCTATTCCACAGGAATAGGCTTGACCTGGTACACGGGCTTTGGCCCCATGTCATTCAGTCTCGCCAAGCCCCTCAATTCTGGGGAGTTTGACGACGAGGAAATTTTCCAGTTTACACTGGGTCGCGGTTTCTGATTTTTTTGTTCTATATACTTGGAGGTTAATGTGTCTCGAATCCCTACAATTGCACTTGCTGCGATTTTGTGCTCCCTGTCCGCGTTGAGTTGGGCCGAAGGAAAAATCGCGGTATTCGATTTGCAAGCTGCTATTCTGCAGACGGATGCCGCCCAGGCGCGTTTACAGCAACTCCGCGGTGAAGAGGACTACAAAAAAAACAAGGCTGATTTCGATAAGATTAAGAGCGAGGGGGAAGCCCTTGTCACGTCTTACCAGAAAGACTCCGCGATCATGAGCGAGGAACAGAAAGCAGCGGCCCAGCAGAAAATCAACAGCATGCAGGAAGACTTGGAGCATGTGGCGGGTAAGTTGCAACAGGCGGAGCAGGTGGCGGCACAGGCGGTGTTCCAGGAAATGGGTCCGAAAGTGCAGGAAGTGTTGCGCGAGATCATCGAAAAAGAGGGCATCGGCCTGCTGTTGCAGCGCCAGGCGGTGATCCATGCGGAACCGAGTTACAGTGTAACTGCCCAGGTTACTGACAGGCTCAACCAGCTGAATACCGACTAACTTTGCTGCCTGACGGGTTGGTGCGGCAGGTATCTGCCGCGTCCAGAACTTTTTTCAGCGTGACCCTAGATTCAGGAGGGACCGGTTGGACATCTCGGATATTCGCAAGTATCTGCCGCATCGTTATCCGTTTCTGCTGGTCGATCGGGTGTTGGAGATTCATGCTGGCGAGTCTATCCTGGCCTATAAGAACCTCAGTGTTAATGAGCCGTTTTTCCGTGGTCACTTCCCGCAAAGGCCCATTTTCCCTGGTGTATTG
>JABSPW010000118.1 GCA_013214285.1 Halioglobus sp.
GGGTATCACATTATTGCAACCCGGCGTCGGATCTTGCGCGTGCGCGGCAGAAGTCTCTACGATAAACAAGGATAGCGCCAATACCAGTTGCTTTCTCACTGTTCTATCCACTTCAGTAGCAACATCTACTCGCTATGACTCTTTGGGAAACAATAGCGTCAGTTGCAGCCGCAAACCCCAACCCTCCGCACCGCCAGTTGCAGGGTTGGCCCAATAGCGGGCGCCCACTCCCACTTGGAAAATCTGGTTGCCCGCCTTGAGCATCTGGGCAACCAGCAGATTCACGGGAACTGACCATTCATTCTCTTTCCAGTTATAGGATGACTCCGTGTTCAAGCTTATCGTCGTTTTTGTGCTAGTAACATAGGAAACAAAAGGCTGTAAAAACGCAGTGCTTATGTCTTCGCGGCTTCCGTCACCGGCAAAGGAATTTATTTGGTTGACCAGCGCACCATAGGTCCAAGGGCCCCTCTGCTTTAGCGCCACTGCAGTAGGTCCAGCACCCCATTTTTCCGCGCCCAGCATCTTATCTGTCGCCGTATCTAAGTATAGGACTGGACCCGCGCCCCAAATCCAGCCCGATGGGGCGGGCGCCTTGGGTGAGAAAAAGAGACTCTGAGTCGTATCGCCAAGACCCCTTTTTTTCTTACCTGACATAGGGATATTTTTTTGATCGATCAGGGGGAGGATAGTGCGGGAAATGATATTCCACTCGTCGTTCAACGAGATTGGAATCACCGGTTGAACATTTACGAGCCATCTTTTACCTTCCTCCTCTACACCAAATTTCTCATCATAGTTGGCTTGAATAGGTAAACTGATCAAGCTGGCAATGGGATTAGCAAGTTTTTTGGCCAACTCGCTAGCCTCATCTGCACACACTTGAGAAACTGAGCCCAATGTGATGATCAATATACATACGAAAATAGCACTAGCATTCCTCATGACTGCCTCACCTGTTACTGACACTGCATGATATAATTCATGGCCTTTGAAGAGTATAGGCGAACCAAGAGAGTAATTCCCTATCGACCGACTGAAGAATGCCAGTCACCTGTCATCATTCTTAATCCAGTGACGGAGGCTCCCGCAAAAAAATTTGTTTCCTGCTTTGCCCAATACCTTGTCACCTAATAGCATCAGGACCACGTATGCGCCTACACGCTCAGTCATCGCGAGACGTGAAACCTCAGGTAGCAGCGCCAGAGTCTTTCACAGAATCCATCGACCAAAGTCCATAGTATACCCGCGCTGAGACGCATTTTTGTCAAGGCGTTGCCATGCGCCATTGGGTGACGCGTCGCATCAGGTAAGGCGCTATCGCGCTGCCCGGGAGGGCTGCAATACATCTTTTCGCCCAGTGCAAAACGTCAATTTCACCCTTGTCATGTAAGTAGAAATACTTACCGAGAGCTCCGTATTTATACGAATTGTGAATTTCGAGCCGTAAATTATCATGAAGGTAACAGCTTAAACCCTATCGATCGGGGTGATGGAACTAGCCGTGTCGGCAGGGAAGGAAACACGACCTATGCGCGCAATTCATTGGTGCACTATCGTAGCAGCCGTATCGGGCAACGCACATGTCTCCGTCGTTCGACGACTGACCAGCAAAGCACTTTTACAGTTCGGGGCGAGGAAAAGTGCGGGTAGCGTCAAGGAAGGCAATCGGGTAACCGTGTTAGCGCTTTCCATGCTACTGGCGGGCTGTGTGAGCGGAGATTGGGCTAACTTTGCCTATGGACCAGGGGACTGGCTAAACGATAATACCAACCTCAACGTAGACACGATGTATAATTACGCTCATCTGATCGAGCCGACCATCGACATTCATTACGTGGATTCCCTGACCAACTACTGCGGATCGATTTGGGCAAGGGGATGTGCTGTTCTGAAAGGTGACCACTGCGATATCTACATAGGAAAAAATGGATCTCGGGGAACCTTAGAACACGAAATGCGTCACTGCTATGGTTGGGACCATTTTCGACCACGAGTAGAACTATTTCTGAGCATGAGTCCTGAAGAGCGAGAACGAGAAGTGAAGCGAACCAAAGCATGGTACCCAGGCCGTCATACTGATGCCACTATCGCCGGGATTCGATATCACTTTGAACAGGATTGATCGCCCGAACGTTATTCGATGCTTTAAGAGGCAACGGTTCTCCTGTCTCATAGACACTTGATCTCAGGTGGATGCACAAGGGCGATGGGATAAAGACCCTCTCAGCGGACGCCACTGTGCCAACGCCCCGAGGCTCTAGACGTATTTCAGAATGCGTTGCGCCGAATCGATCTCAGCAAAAAAACTAGGCATGATCCACTCACTAATGTTGCGCGCGAATCCGGGCGGGCCAATCACCTGCAATCGACCCTCCTTCAACGCCCGTCGATAGCTGACCTCACCCATCCAAAGCGTACACATGAGGCGCAATTCGACGTTGATATAGATATCGACGTCCCTGCCCGGGTCACGAACACACGTCAACCGCATTCTGTTCCACCAACAGCCACCAAGTGTCATAGTTGCAGAAATCGGTGAGGTGAAAACGGACTACGGTGTGGTGACCCGGCAGCTTGATCGGATCGATGCTGCGCTGCAGATAGAGCATGTGCAGCTCCAGGTCAAAATCCTCTTCAGTCATTGCATCCCTGGCCAAGCGCACACCCGGCGTCTCAACTCTTCCAATACCGGCTGCAAGGCCTGACAAGCATCCGTTGTATAGCATTCGTAGCCGCGCTGGCCTAGGATGCGGCGCTTTACTATTAAGCCCTCTTGTTCTAGAGAGGCCAGCCGCCGAGTCAGTAAGGTCCGTGGAATATGCGCCAAGCCGCGCTGAAATTCACTGAACCGTGTGCTCCCTATGATCAATTCACGGATAATAAGCAAGGTCCACCTCTCACCCAACAAGCCCATAGCCTTGGCTGTCGGACAAAACTGACCCTACCCGGCACTCGCCATCACCACCCCCAAGCTTTTACTACAGCACGTGTAGCAGAATACTCCATGCCAGTCAGTACCGTGCAGATAGACCCAACGTTACCGTGGTCACAGTACAGCGTATCACTGGCGGAGGACCGAAAACATGCAGACCAAGCAAAATCAAAGTTTCCACGGGGTTCGTGAACACACTACACAAGAGACAGACCGAGATAACTTGCCTGAGGCGCGGCAGGGCCGACCGGGAGCACCAAAGTGAAAACAAATACCGACATGCTTTAGACTGTCGACGCCATAGGGTCGTTCATCGCCATTAAAGGCGCACGCGCCGACGACCCGGCTAGCTTACCCTTAAAAACTACCAACTGCTGGCAGAGCACAAATTTTTTCCACTCTCGTGTCATGCGACGATCTCGCGCAAACTGCGCCGCTTACCACCCCGTCGACCGTCTTGTGCTTGTCTATGCATCAGCATATTGTCGCAGCGACTGTGTATAAAGACCGGCAAGGCAACGGCGGTAATCCTTTACTGAATCATACCGCAGAGAAAGAACTCAAGCTGGTCAGTACCGGGGCTGGCGACTGGCTTGCTTCCAATGGCGTAATGACCGTGGTGCGAGGCGGTTATCGCTATAACGCCGTCAAGCGTTTTACCAGCGGTTCTCCCGCTGCAGATTTGCTAATCACATCCGGACCCTAAGAGGATGCCCAGGCGGGTTGGCAGGTACTGCATTTCCCAGTATCCCTGGCTGCGAAAGGCGTATGCATACTGGATGACTGGACACCAATGGGGATGCGCGTTTCTGGATCCAATAGCGTGGAACTCAATGACGTATTTATCCCAACCGAGGGCATCGCGGCTTGCCGTCCCCGCGGGGATTTCCACGCCGTGTATTGCGTCGTTCTCTCGGTAGCATTACCTTTGATCATGTCCGTCTACATGGACGCGGCTGAACGGGCAGCGGCGCTAGCCAATGAACGCTGTGCCGACAACAAAGACCCAGTGACACCGTACCTACTGGACGAGATGGCAACCACTCTAACTACAGCCCTAGTCATGACCGATCACATGGTGCGGCTGGTAGATGATTTACGCTTCGAGGCCGATATAGCGACCGTCAGCAAGCTGATCAAACGCAAGACCGTCGTCGTTCAGGCGTGCAGCCTCACTTGTAACAAGGCAGCCGAAGCGACGGGGAGGTCCCGGCTTCATGCGCGCCGGCGGCATTGAGCGCCTTTTGCGGGATGTCATGGCATCTCAGTTCCATCCACTACAACAAAAGCGACAGCAGCTATTTACCGGATCAATCGCCATGAGCAAGGCGTCTCCTGCACAAGCATTTTAGCCAGTCACAATGACACATCGCATACCTTGTTCGGCGCTACTGAACAGCTGCGACGCTCAACCAGCCGCTGGCCCTGGTTTGCCGACGTCCGCCCCCAGACAGACCAGCCCCCCGGCGAAGACGACCGCAGCGCTGCCAGGCAAGTGCGCGCGGCTATCGTCGCTTTCAAATCGTTGCCAACCCGCGCCAAACAGCTGTGAAACGCTATTATGTTGGTCGCTCGTCGGCTGTAAATATTCGCTCGTTTTACCACTCTGGCTTTAAATCAATACCGTGTCTTTTGTCTGTCAGCTCCACCTCGACATGCAAGCCCGGCCTGAGGCCCGGGAACCAATTCTCTAGGCGCGTTTTAATAAGACCAGCACTCCTCTCTGAAGCCTTGCTGTCATCCGTGTAGTCGCAGCGCACGCACTTGAAATCTGGGGAGAGTAAGGCAAAGTAGCGCACCACTTCCTTCATGCTGAACTCC
The DNA here is from genome assembly GCA_013214285.1 of Halioglobus sp. GTDB lineage: Bacteria > Pseudomonadota > Gammaproteobacteria > Pseudomonadales > Halieaceae > Marimicrobium. The sequence continues at coordinate 4,757 of JABSPW010000118.1, forward strand.
TTCCAATGGTGACCCTGCGTGTGTATATGTAAAACCTCATCAACACTTATGCCCCCCCCGAAACCATTGAGGAAGCGACTCACACTGAATGCGCGCCCATTGATATGGTAGTAATTCGGGGTAGTAACGACAATTCGACCGCCGGGCTTTAGTGCGCGGTAGATGGTCTTCCAAAACCGCAGGGGATTAAACGTTAGGTGCTCCAGTATCTCTGTAAACAATACAATATCAACACTGTCTTCAGGTAGGCCGTAAAAACATTCGCCAGTCTCAAGATCGTCTACCGTATTGAGATTAATCCCATAGGTAGTGGCGAGCTGCCGCACGCGGTCCTTCCGAAATGTTGTCGGCGCGTTAAACGCCTCAGTCTTACAACCCGCCAGTGCGTAAAACAGGCATTGATGCAGCCAATGGGCTCCCACATCGACGACGACGCGACCGTCACCACCGGACCATGTTTCGGTCACACGCCTAAAGGTATTCTGAAATCGCTGAAAATGGTAACGAAGGTAATTGCTGTCCGTACCACCGTGGGCTTCAAACAGGCGATTATACTGTGTAAATGTGCAGTTTCTAACATCAATATCTGGTTCAAGGGGGCTGTCGGATAGGGGGGGCATCAAATATCCTCGCTAGGGCGCAATCCGCTTGCCGTCAGTCTATTCAGCGCAACGTGAAAGGCAGGAAACCCGACTGATCCAAATTCCCCTACCCATGACAATGGTTTACCTGGCTTGCCAATGAGCTTTCAACTGTTGAGTCCTCGATTTAAGCGACCACGGGAGACACAGTCGGTGTTATCGGCGCTACTGCGGACCCTGGGCCGCAGGGTCCGTGACTGCTTTTGGCATGTCCAAGGTCATTGTGGTAAAAGCAATTTCGGCGCCCTGCCGAGCAATAATTCGCCCGATGTCCATCATGATTTTATCCTGAATGGCCTGAAACCTCACCCAGTTAGTCACCTTGGTAAAGGTATAGACCTGAAAATTTAAGGAGGAACTGCCATAGAAACCTTCAATGGTCGAACCCATAGTGGTACTGCCGTTCACGACGTTTACTAGGGTTAAACATTTTTGATCAATATCCGGATGGTCACCAAGATAACTATAGATATCTTTCTGTATTGCCTCAAACTTTTCAAAATCATCGTACCGCAAGCCAATATATTGCAATATTCTACGGTTTGACATCCTCGAAGCGTTTACGACAGCCTGTGTGATTAGGATATTATTTGGCGTAAAAATTAATCTTTTATCAAAGGTTCGAATATGTGTTAGGCGCCAACTGATTTTTTCGACGGTACCCTCTATTTTTCCATCGATCGTATAAATCCAATCTCCGACTGCATAGGGGGCATCCAAATAAATGATGACGCCTCCAAAAATGCTCGAGATGGCGTCCTTAAATACCAACGCGGTGATTGCCATACCACCACCCAAATAGGCGATACCCTGAGAAACTCTCAATCCAAGAATAGCAGCAATTATAAAAACCATAATGACGATTGTGATGGCTTGTCCAAGCTTGTGCATTTGTTCAACTTTGGAAAAATTGTTATATCCGCCATCTTTACGAGTTTGCTTTTTTATAAAATAGTGTTTTAGCCGCAACAGAAAACTGTTTGTCAGGAGAAAAAAACAAAGCGCCAAGCCGAGCTCTGTGCCGGGTGTTACGAAACGGCTAAAGAAATCTCTGAATTGCAACCAGATCGAAAGATGGTAAACAATAAAATAAAAGCCAATAATTAGCGTAACCAGCCGTAATGGCGTTTTTAGTGAAAGGTAAAACAGCATTTTGATGGTCGGCGACTGATGCAGTGCTTTTTCGTAACGCCGAAATGTAAAACGAATTACAAAATCTACTATGATCATTATCAACAAGATACCCGCCACAATAGCCAATTGTGACAGTGAAATATCATATGCCTTCAGTAAATCGAGTAGCCTATCCATAATTCAGCACCATGCCTCAGAAGTCGTCTTAAATGTTTCGCATACTCTGTCAATACTAAATGCAACAGACCGGTAGTATACCTCGTCAAGCAGATAATTCGTTGCTTTAGACCACCTGATGTCACGCCGATTCGAGTGCTAATTAGCTACCATAACCGCAAACCATACCGCTTTTTTAGCTCTATTGGACAGACAACATCCCATCATACGCAAAGCCAATTTGGGGCAAAAACAAAAGCCCCGTGACTATTTTTCACCCGATCAAACAACGGCAATACCGCATATAGGCTAGTCACACTTCGCAGCCTATGCGAAACTAAAAAATCAATTTTGGCGCCAGTATGTTTTATAACCTATGTCTATCCTCTATATTGCGATATGCGCTATAGCACCCCCAAGGTTGAATAACCCAAGGAGTAAAGTATGATCAATCACATCATGATTGGTTCGAGTGATATCGAAAGATCCAGGGCCTTCTACTCGGCAGTACTCGGAGTACTCGGTGCCGGAAAACCGTTTGATCATGTCAATGCGACTGGACAAAAACGCATTTTCTTCATGCACGATGGCTCGACATTTTGCCTAACCGAACCCATTGATGGCTGCGCACCCACCACCGCCAATGGTTCTACGATCGGATTTACGTGTCATTCGCCCGAGCAGATCCAGCAGTTCCACGATGTCGCCATTGCTAGTGGTGGCACCACAACAGAAGAACCCCCCGGGCCTCGCGAAAGCGATCTGGGTGATGTGTATTTGTGCTATTTTCTTGACCCAGACGGACACAAAATCTGCGGATTCTACAGGCCGAGCTGATTTTTACGCTCTTGGATTGGCTTACTCGTGTGAACTCTTTTACCTACCGCAGGACCTCCAATAGCGCCTAGGTCATCGTCGCATAGCTGCCTATCTCACCAACGACGCAATGCACTGACTAATGTAGCCGTGCTTGATGGATTTCGGTCGAGAGCATCACAATGCGCTAGTCAAGGGCTCCGCACAAACGAGTTTCCCGAATACGGGTAACTCACCTTGCAGTAGTCTCTCTCACGGGCACGCGGGATCACACCATGGGTAAGCACCCATTCTTGGGTTAGCGGTATTGCGCGGCTGTAATGAACTGTCCGAAAGCCTTACACCAGACAATAACACTGTTGTAAGCATTGAGATCAACGCCACGCGGCACAGTCAATACAAAACGTTGGAAGGTATCTACATTGCCTATTTCTACCATCTCAGATTGTAATACTTCGAAGTCAGCCTCAGTTTGTACAAATCGCGGTGACAGGTATAACCGATAGTCCGGCCCAGGCGCCAGCTCCCCCTGAAAAGAGACCATCGAAGGCGATAGATAGACTACACCTTCACCCCAATGAAGGAAGTCGCTGTCTTCCAAATCTCGTCGGAATACGCCGCTATATACAGCACTCTGCTCAGCCTCTGCCACAAATTCCTGAGAGGGCGGATCAGGCGCCATCAACACAGGCAGCATGTAAATACCCAGAGCAAAACCCAGAGCGACCGCGCCGAAGTGAGAGAGGACAAGCAAAAGGTTTTTCTCGACGGGTCGCATGTATCCATTATAGCCCAGATATTACTCTGACCACGCACTGATCAGCCCGGTAGAGAGACACAGGCTACTGTTATCGCAGCCAGAAAATTAGCACCCCGGGACTGTCGTTATAGCATATAATTACGGGCTTTCCTGAAACATAGGCCTATACAGTATGCGCGTACTCATCGTACTCACCTCTCATGGTCAGTTGGGTGACACGGGAGAAAAAACCGGATTTTGGCTGGAAGAGTTCGCTGCGCCCTATTACCGGTTGTTGGATGTGGGTGCAGAGCTGACCTTGGCATCACCAGCCGGTGGCCAGCCGCCCATCGACCCAAAGAGCAATGAACAGACTGCACAAACCGCGGCAACGCGCCGCTTCAACGCAGATCTATCGGCCCAAGCCGCCCTCGCCAGCACCAGGCGTTTATCGGAACTTAGTGTGGACAACTACGATGGCATCTTTTATCCGGGAGGACATGGTCCTCTATGGGATCTAGCGGTCGACAAGGATTCAATCGCATTAATAAAAGCGTTTTTGGTGCAAGGCAAACCTGTCGCAGCAGTCTGTCATGCGCCGGCAGTGTTAGTTCACGTCACGTCTGCGGATGGCAGTGCGCTCGTCAAGGGCCGTCAGGTTACCTGTTTCAGTAATAGCGAGGAGACGGCCGTTGGCCTGGAAAAGGTAGTGCCGTTTCTACTGGAGGACCGTCTGCGCGCACTAGGGGGTCATTATCGGGCGGCTGAAGACTGGCAACCACACGCAGAGGTCGACGGTTTACTCATTACGGGGCAAAACCCGGCGTCATCTGAACTTACCGCGGAGCTTCTGATTGGCAAGCTCGCTGGACAATAACACCCATAACTATCCACTACAATCTCAGGCAACACGGCGTGCGTAATTGACCATCATGCCACGCCGCAACCGCATACAGTACTACTAGGGTTTTTAGTGAACGCAATCACGCCACTTTCCTCGGGTCACCTCGCGCCCTGCGGCGATGACAGTGAGACCAGAGATAATCGCCAGACATCTCCTGCAATCGAGAACAGCGCATAGTCACTTCTCGCGGTCATTGCAAATGCGGAAACTACCCTAGTGCCTTTTTCCCAATCCTTTTAAGGCCGCTATTGTTCTGAGGCTAATTAAAAGGGAAAGACCCGGATGCACCGTAACAGCCAACAGGCTTTATGATATGGGCATTTCCCATACGGGCTGTTGACTGCAGTCGGCGCATTCATGACGCCGACGGATTACGTCTGCCGATGGCATCGCAGCTGCAGCAGCAATGCGATGATAAACAACAGCATAGCGAGCACTAGGCGAGGGTCACCCAATTGGAACCAGGGATCCAGGGGGAACGCCACTGTCTTCTCTATAGCCGCTATTTTATACATATGAATGCCCGCTTCTTCCTCCAGCAGTTCTTCCACCATCTCAAGAAAATCGCGTCGGCTGCGATAACGGACCAGGGCACCCTGATCCCACTTATCTGCCCCTTCCACTCCCCACAGATCAATGGCTTCGCCTGCGCTAACGCCGACCATGACCGGATGCCCCGCGCTCACTAGCGCCGTTGTGAAAAAGGGCGCTGTGTAGCGCTCCAACACCTGCTGCGATGTCTCACCAGGTCTAGCGCCCGCCACCGGCAGGGGCGTATCGAAAAGATCTATCGCGTTCCACACTGCGAAATCATCGCCGGTATCGTTGCGCATGAACGTCTGCCAGCGTTGTGACCGGTCATGGCTGTCGGGAGAACTCTCAAGAACGCTGGAGAAGTATGCAATCTCTTCTTCCGTCAGCGGACCCTCGAAGGCGGTATACCAGTAAAAGAAAATCCCGTAGAGAACGCCACACACAATCCAGCTGCGGGACCAACGTGTGCGATCACTCTGATTATTTTTTGCCATTGCGTTATCTCGCCTACTAATCGGTCTTAACGGCCATCAAGATGAGCACCTGAACACTCAGATAGTGACAGCGCAGTAGTCTTTTCTTCTGAGTCTAGGATACACCAACCGAGCCCAGCGTCAGTCCTAGTGCCCTACCTACCGTCGGTGCCAGCAACCCTGCACGAAAAAGCAACCTTGTCATGGCGACTATCACCGTGAAAAATGCAGTTATATGAGGCCACACCACAGGAATCGCAAGGACAGCGCGGCGGGCATCGACGTTGTGACCCTCAGGTGTTGTTGCTGTCCACTTTCCCCGAAAAAAAATGCCTCACTAAGGGTGTATGCGATCCACGCAATATCACAACGCAATTCAAGTCTGTGCCGCAAATATCAAACTTTTATCAGGCCTGCGGTGTCACCAGATACTTCTCGCCAGTTTTCATCTCGCGATAATCCAGCACTGCCTCCCTGGTCAACATCTCCTCCAAATTCACCTCTTGCTTGTAGGAACTGGCGAACGTGGAGGTAAGCCCCTCCAGTACCCGTTGACGCATGCGCAACAGCGTCTCTAAACCCGCCTTCTGCAGGAAGGGGGTTAATAGCCAGCCCGACAAGGTCCAGCCAAAACCATAGGCAGGCGTCAGGGTGGTCGGGCCCATATCGAGTCGACCATAGATGTACATCTTCTTTTTCTGGTCCGATCCGTAGCGGGAAAACGCTGTCATTTTCGCTACCGCAACTTGTTCCATCGCCTTGAAACAATTATCCACTTGCACCCCCCCACCGATCGGATCAAACCCCAAGTAAGCGCCAGTAGTATCAATTGCCCCGCGTAATTGCTCGGGAAAATCGTCGCTTGAGGAGTCTACGATATGCGCTGCACCCAGAACGGAGAGCAGGTCGACATGCTCTTGCCTGCGCACAATATTAACCAGAGGAATATCGTCTTCCTGGCAGATTTTGATCAGCATTTGCCCAAGATTCGATGCCGCCGCCGTATGCAAAATGGCATCCTGCCCTTCCATCCTCGCGGTTTCGACAAAGCCCAGGGCCGTCATAGGATTCACGAATGCAGAGGCGCCTTGACGGGACGACATAGCTCCAAGCGGCAGGCACATACCCGCATCGGCCAGACTGTACTGGGCATAGGCGGTGCCGGGGACACAGGCGACACGCTGGCCAATGAGGGACTGCGCCGCCTCGCCTTCACCTGCAGCCACTACAGTGCCTGCTCCTTCATTACCTGCCGGCATGCGGATACCGTGGCGGCCTCTCTGGGCGCTGTTGAACGGCTCCGGCATGTGCGCGACAAATTTACCGTCAGAATATCGCGCATTTTCCAGGTCTGCGGCACTGGTGAGGATCGCCAGATCCGAGGGATTGATCGGGGCAGCCTCCATTTGCACCAGCACCTGATTTTCACCTGGCTCCGGAAATTCAGTTGTCACTATCTCAACAGTTAACTTTCCGTCAGCAAGTGTACTGAACAGCTGTTTACCACTTGTCATACTGTGCTCCCTATCCATCAATGAATTTGGCGTTTCGGTATCCGGCTAAAAACTACATCAATCGGGCGCTGGCCAGTAACTGACCGCAGGCACCCCATGACGCTCTATGCCGCAAAAAT
>JABSPW010000119.1 GCA_013214285.1 Halioglobus sp.
CTAATTGGGCGGCAAGGTCTTCCAACCGCTCGCGGCGCCGGGCAACCAGTACCAGATCATAGCCTTTGGCAGCCAATTGCCGCGCGAACTCGGCACCAAGCCCAGCAGACGCGCCTGTCACCAGCGCCACGCGTTTTTTTGTCACCTAGAGCCCCTCTTTGCGTTTTGAACGGCAGACACTATTCCATCGTGTGTCACCGAGGCACTATCATCATTTAAGCTTATCGCATTGTCCAACAGCGACACCCACATGGACCTTTACTATCGCACACCGCATGACAACTCAAGCACAGGCAAAATCATCACCAGTTGCACCCAGAGGTTCCGGCCAGACTCAATACCAACTCCTCGTGACCAGGCAAATCTCACCACATCCAGATTCTATCAATCTTGATCAGCTTGGCACTAACGCATCCCAGCGACCCATCGGACTCCCTGGTAATCACAGTCACTTCGAACGTACCCATCTAGGACCCGGACGTATCAGGTAACGCTCACCGAATGCACTCCGTATCGGCTACTGGCACTTATCCGTCCACGCTGCAAAAAAAAATGAAACACCGAGTGTTCAAAATACGTAGTTGATGGAAAGAAAGCCCTTAATTACATAGTCTTTCTTGACAATGGGGCTATCAGTGATCTCATCATCCAAGTATTCAACCGCCATATTCAGTACTACCAGCCAATCAGTAGACACCTCATAAAATGCCCCGACGCCAATATCAAAAGTGTAGGTTGAATCAACATGATAGGCAGGCCTATTGGGCAACGCTTTATCAATCGGCACACCAAAATCATGATCAGCAAGGTCTTCAGAAAACCAATTGACACCAAGCGAAGGCGTTAATCTGAGGCGCCCTGCTTGAAACGATTTATCTACTGCCATTCGCGCTTCGCCGCCCCCGATCTCATCCAGAATATCGTGCTGATAACTCAACTCTAGCTCAAACCCATGGCCTAGCTCGGCCAAAACAGCCAGGCCCAGCATCAGTGTACTGTCCCTATCGCCAAGGCCAGTGAGGTAATCACTATCATCTTCATCGTAGACACCGATCCGATAACTGCCAATTGCAGCCAACCTCAGGTCACCAGACCCTAGCAGACCATACTGCACGTTCGGACCAAGAATCTGTAGGTTGTCTCCATTGTATGCAATCGCAGGAATAACTTGCGTGACGTTGCCATCATAACCCCGGTAGGGGCTACTGCGACCGATTACTCCCGGGCCTATTCCAATTCGTCCTCGTTTTCCCAATGGCCTGTAAAACGATACACTGACCTCCTGCACGCCTTCATCGGCGAGGGTGAAAGCCGCTAGACTATAGCTAGGGGGGCCCTTCGGACGATAACTATTTGAGAACGCTAAAGGTTCTACAGGAATACCTATAAAATTTTTATCAATTCTGCCATTACTATTCTCATCATAATGACCTACCAATGCATATTCGCCCGCCGGGATACCGGTTAGCTCAAATACCTCACCGCCATCAACGTCAAATTGGTATACGTAAACGGGATTACGCAAATCACCGAAAGTATTTGCAGAGTCATAGAGAGAAAAAGATACTTTCCCGGATAGGGGTAGGTTCTTTACTTGCACGATTAGATCAGCCGCCTCTACTCTGCTGATAAAGCTCACCATTAATAATAAGGCTATCGAGACAACTCGAGCTTGAGGTGTACTACACAATTGATTCAATCCTCTATGTACGGCGGCGCCTTTCGAGCCGTAGACCGGTCGATCACGGTATTTCCGAAAGCGCTAGTACAGAAAATGGCAGCCCTTTGGCTAGAGATACTCCGCAAAATGAAACAGGCACCTTTGCTATCCACTATGATCAATAAGGGGCAGACTATGGTCTTTCATGGCAGAAAATATGCGCAATGCGGCAGCGCTGTCTCGCCGCCTATATCCGCGCACCTCCCTTTGGAAGACAAGCATACGACACAAAATCTACCAATCACAAGCGGACACGTCGAGCACCAGATTGTCTTCTGGTGTCCCTGCTTCCGGGCGACACGTTCACGTTATACCTGCCAATAAAACGTGCGCGCTCCAATTTAAGCTTTCGGCCAATTTTCGCGCTCTCACATCGAGGTAGAAGCTTGAAAACGCTGTGCGTCAGGTACTGGGGTGCACAATAGTGCCTGCATCGATTTATTGACTTTTATTCGCCGGGACCTGCCGACTCAGTAGGACCGCGCCCAGAAAAGCAAGCAATACTATACCAAAATACAACAGGAATAAGGGGATGATGTTTTGGGCTGAATATAGCACTGCAGCACAGGCAGACACCAATACGGCACACGCGCTTTGAACAAATTTCATGACTGACGCTGCTGTACCAAACGCGTTATCGACCTGTCCCATCGTGGCAGCTTTGCCGGCGGGCACTACCATACCCGCTCCCCCCAGCAGCAGAGACAGTGCGAGTAAACCAAGCCAGGCATCATGCGGCCGCAAGGTTGCTGTTACAAACAGCGCGGCAGCGCCCATCAGGGCGATACCCGTTCCCATATAGAGCGCAACGACGGGGGTCATCACGGTACTGCGAACACGAAAAATAACTGCACCTAACAGGTAGACAACCGTAGTCAGCCCAAATCCGATATGCAACACGTGTAACGGCAAGGCATAGTACTGCTGCAGGAGATAAGGGCCCACTGCAAGGTAGGAGATAACTATCCCAAAAGGGAGACTGAAAGAGAAAAGCGCGGCAAAGTACCGCCCATTGCGGAATAGACTGCTGGAAAGGTCTTCTTGGGTTCGGAGCGGGCCTTTGCTTGACGAATAGCGGCAACAAATCGAAAAGCCCAGCACACTGGCGAGACTTATTAGCCCCAGTAACAAGAAGGCCGCCTGCCACGCACCGTTTGCAAAGGTGACTATAATGGCTGCAAGCCCGGGCCCAATAGCAGGGCCGGCTGCCATCACAACCCCAACGTTTGCCACCATTTTCACATAATCATCGCCCTGATAGCGGTCTTTCAGAATGGCATTGCCAACACTGGTAAATGTTGCCGCCAAAAAGCCCATGGTAATGTAGACACCCCAAAGCGCTGTTTCTGTCGATACAATCATCGCAGATAGCGCGACCAACATATAAAGAACAAGATTAATGATAATGATATTTGAACGATTAATCCGATCCGACACTGGCCCCCAAACCAATTGACCCACCATGTAACCCGCAAAGCCGTATGACAGTATCAGTCGAGCCGATTGACCGCTCAGACTAAAACTATCTCCAATAGCAGGAATCACCGGACTTAGCACGCTGACATTAAATTGTGTCAGTAAAAATATCGAGCAGATGAATATGCTGGCCCAGGCACTGGGTCCCGAAATGTAAGAGATCGTTTTTGTAGCACTCACACGGCTGACCAGAATTGAGACTTGAGGCGTTGAAGACCAGAAAACATAGTTATCCCGCGGTTACAAAACAATTAGTGTACTAGGTTGCCACATAATCCTTTATTGGGCATCAATAGGACGTATGCGACCGGCCTGCGTGGACGCAACAACGGGACCTGATACAATCTGCCGCCCACTAGAGCTAATCCGGCTAGCCCGCATGGTCTTTTCCACTTACTTGTATCATCGCCATTCGACAAGCCCGTAATCTAACCTATACTGCAACAACCCGTGTTAATCACGGCCCAGGCCACCAAGCTTGCCGGAGAACCGGCGGAGGACAGTGCGCATGGCTCATCACAATGTTTATCCTGTGGTAATCGTCTATCTATTTACTGTGCTAACGGCCTCTTGTGGCGGTGGCGGTGGCGGTGGTAGCGATAACCCCCCACCCCCACCGCCACCCGACAGCGTGTGCGCCAGTGGTAACAACTGCGATTTTGTCGTCTCTCTCTCTAATCGGGCCGATCAGCAGGCGAATTTTTCTCCCACGCAGGAGTACAGCTATGCGTGGGGTTTCAACAATGCGCCCACTCAACTGCAAGACACAGGCAATACAAACCTCGGCTTTATCTGGGTCTCTTCCGATCCCGACAGCAAGCGCTTCGACTATCTGCAAACCTCTAATTTCGATAATTTTGAACCGTTGACGAATTCCCCACCCACTGCGCTGTATGTTAAGGATATCAGCAATTCGTCATCTGCAATGCGTCTGCAATACGGTAACCAGGTCCTGGATGCCACGCAGAACCCGGATGGATTCTTCTACTTCGACCTGACGCAAATTACTCTCGAGACGAGTAGCCCTTACCACTTTACCGTGCATCCATATGACAGTAGCGAAAATCGTGAACTGGCCGTGTGGCTATCTTCTACCTATCGTGCCGGCACTCCCACATCGGTTTTGTCTCTATGGGAGGCAGGTAATCGCAATCGCTGGATTTTCGATACTGTTGGCGGCACAACCTACCTGGCCTACGTGGGCGGACTCTATCAGTTTGCTCTGGATAACCCGGGTGGGTTCAGTATTGACCTTGATATGGACTTGAACGGACAGGCGATGAACCTCAGTACAAACTACGCGCTCTTTGAATACCTCGGCGGGCCGGATGATGCCGATACATGCCGAACAACATTCAATTGCCAGGTGCAGTTTAAAGGCCAATACACTTTGCCGATTTCCGGTCCTCTCATTGTCAGCGGCTCAGGCCGTATCAACGGCTATGAACTATTGAAGACTGCTTACGTTGGGAAATACACCGACGCTGACTTTAGTCCGCAAGCACTCTCAGCGCTGGTTGCAAAGACGGAATACCGCGTGCAATCCGGCCTGATTGAACTTTCTTCGTCTGGCTCGACGGCAGAAGGGTTTGCTATCGATATTGCTGGTATTTCGGTTGGTTTTTCGTCTGAAAGACAGGATTCTTCGGTCCTTCTAAATAGTCAGTATTTAGCTATGGCCAGCCCGGAGGACGTTCTGACGGGAAACATCGATATCGATGCAAACAACCACCCAGTGAAGACTTTTGACTTCAAGATGGTTGGGAATTGGGCGGGGCAATCGGATGGTCTGGAGCCCCAAGGCGCGGGGTCTCAACTCAGTTATACCTATTTGCATATTGCAGACGACTCGATGAAGGTGGCCGCAAGAGATGTGCGCTATATCCAAACAACCGTCTTACAGGGCGACGTTTCTACCGGCGGCGTTATCCATATTGGGTCTTATGGCACGCATCGGGAAAGCACTGAGGGTTCAGTCGTCGATGGCGTCTATGTGCATCGTATCACACACAAAAATGTCGAAGACAATACCCGGCCGGGCTATAAGGGTGCCGCCTTAGTAGCAGCCCAGACATGCGAGTTCGGCAATAACGTGGAAGGTGTGAAAGTCACTAACTTGCGAGTAAATGATCTTGGCAATGGTATTAGTAGTGTCAACAAACCGTTTAACCTTGGCCTTGGTGCAAGTTTTGGTTTTCCTTGCGGATCCTCCGGCACAACATTCGTTAGGAATTTGAGCTTTGAAGATTTTCAGATCTATCTGAATCCGCTGGCTAAGTCGACTATTTTCAACCGGGGTGCAGACGGTGGCACTATCTCGAATATCAATTTTTTTAACGGTAACGTAAGCACGGATACGGCAGGTAAAGTGGCTATTTTTAACCTCGAGACTGACAGTAGTTTCGCATACTTCATTTGCGGTGTAGACACTGCAGACCAATCCGGTTGCTGGAATACCCTGGGTGAAGACGGTAATGGCGTCTATCCGACCGTCAGTAATATTACCTATGCCGGCTCAGGTATCACCGACATCAATTTCCCATTTGGTCCTTGACTCAAGCTCGTGCTGGATTCGAATGGCAGTCTTGACTGCGGGCACGTTAATCGAAAAATCCTCAGACAGCGCTGATGGCGTCAATATCTACTTCGATCCCTGATAGAAAATTTAGCTATCGACTATCCGGTACCATGACGCTGCATTTGTTGGTTACCGGCATTGTCAGCAGACTCCCTCGGTGTCACCCAACCCTGAAGCTCGCCGCAGCATAGCATCGCTCATTGGCCTGGAGAAACTCCTCCTCTAAATAGCCCGGCTTGCAGCGGCAGCAATACCAGGAACAGTAGACCATAAAGCAAGTAGGCCATTGTGAGGCGCACATTCTATGCTGCCGCGCACCCGTATATGACGGGGAGCGCCAGCGTTTTACAATCTTTATCCCCCGCCTTGGGCATATAACTTGTCACTGCGCTCTGCAAAACAGGTTGTTCAATAATGCGAATCATTTATATACTGCTGTGCGGTCGTCGACTTTGCCATTGATATGAACTGTGGGCTACGAAACCGCAGCGCTAGTGCTTTTGCAAGCAGAAAAACACACCGTAGTCAGGTGAACCACCATGACAGCTAGAAGTCGCTACATCATTGCCGCTCTGGTTGGCCTACTGCTTCTCGGCCTGGCAGTGGTCGCTGTCCAAAGAGAAGCGGCCATTAGTAGCCAGGGCGTCCAACCAATAGGCGACCGATTATCTGTCAACTGGTATCACGGCGCGGAAAATATTCAGCCCGTCATCGATGCGTTCACAACCGAAACAGGCATTCCTGTTGAAGTGATTGACAGCTACGATCTGTATAATACCGATGTGATGTTGATTTCCGATTTCGGGACATTACTGCACGCCAAGCGCAATGGCTACCTTTCTCATATGCAATCCGAAAAATGGGACAATATTGTCCCGGAGGCTTACCGTGACCGAGACGGTTTATGGTACGGGGTACTCCTACGCGCAAGGACTGTTATGTTTGCGCCAGACCGCGTTAATGTCGAGGAACTGCAGGGCTGGGAAGACCTGGCCGATGAAAAATGGCAAGGCCGCTTGGCACTGCGTCAATCGGATAACATCTACAATCGCTCACTGGTCGCCATGATGATCCGAGCCTGGGGACCTGAGCGCACAGAACATTGGATCAAAGGCATTGTCGCCAATGCCACTGATGGCCCAGACCACCGTTACCTCAGCGATACCTCTAATCTGGTGCGGGTAGCTGAAGGCGACGCCGACCTGACCTTCGCCAATACATATTACATGGGCTATATGCTTTTCGCTGGATTCAAGCCCGATAGCCCGCGAGCAGCTGAGCAGGTCGCAGTTGTCTGGTTCGACGATGAGTTAGGAACGCCTGTGAACGTCACAGGCGTCGGCATCAACCCAGGAACGCGCTTCCGGTGGGAGGCCGAGCGTTTGGTTGACTTTCTCCTGTCACCCCATGGACAAGCGCTATTGTCTGAACATACGTATAAGTATCCGATCCGGGACGACATCGCAGCCTCTGAATGGCTCAACACTTTCGGTGACTTCCGCAAACACACAGCCAATCTCAATGAGCTGGAACCATTTTATGGACAGGCTATCAGGCTGATGGAAGAAAATGGCTGGCGGCGAGTAAGTGATGATAAATGGCCTGCCGCAACTGCCCAGGAACGTCAGCGACAAACCCGGGCGAACCCGGTTCTTTATCCAGAGAAAAATGCAAGCTACCTCTACCAATAAAAAGTCCCGAAATAACACGATTTTTTGGGGATATACCACAGCGACAAATCTACCGAGTCAGCCTGATTTGTGCGGTGGATTAACCCGGCACAGTGTTAGAATCACAGTCTGACAATCGGAATTTGCTAAAACGTCTGCGCATGGAGAACGTGCTCCACGGCCAATTACTGCTGTTACGTCCATTGCGGTCAATAAAGTAGCTGATACAGCCGCCCGCATTCCATACCGTATGCTTGAGCGCGGACTGTAACTCTGTATTGTAATCTTTATTTTTCTCTGGGCGTACTTCGACACGATGGACGCCTAGCTTCCTCACTTCAGTCAGTGTTTTTATAACAAGCTTCAACTGAGCCTCGATAATGACAAAGGCTGAAGAAAACGTGTATAAATTAGGACCGAACGTCAGGAAAAGGTTTGGGCACCTCTCAGGCAATGTTCCCATATAAACCTGCGGACTTCCTCCCCAGTGATCTGCCAGGGTTCGTCCGTCGGCGGCAACAATTCGCTCTGCAATAGGCGGATTGGCCACTTCAAAACCGGTGCCAAAGATAATCGTGTCTACCTCATACCTGCTACCATCTTCAGAAAAAAGGCAGTTTCCCTCGATTCTGCTAACGCCACCGGTAACACTAACATTACCAGCGGCGAGCGCTGGGTACCATGTGTTCGATTGCAAGATACGCTTACAGCCAATGGTATAATCGGGAATCAACTTTTCTTGCAAGGCCGGATCACTCACGCCTCTGCGCATATTGCGGGTGGCCAAGCCCTGCAGCCATTTCACAAACCGGGGCTGGTTGAGGCCACTATTGAGGAGCTCAAACTGCATATAGATCAATTTTCGCAACATCGCTTGCAGAAAAGGGAAGCGCGCAAAGCGGCGCTGCCAGAGAGGCGATATATGCACATCCATCTTGGGCAGGACCCACGGCGGGGTGCGCTGAAAGAGACTCAAATGCCGCACCTGTTTTTGAATGACCGGCAGGAACTGTATCGCAGACGCCCCGCTACCAATGACTGCCACTCGCTTATTAGTGAAATCGAAGTCTTTCTGCCAGCGCGCCGAGTGAAAGCGGTCACCCTGAAATGTATCGAGTCCCGGAATAGCAGGCGTGACAGGCACATGCATTGGACCACAGGCCATGATCACAAACCGGCAGCGATAATATCCCGCTTGAGTCTTCAACGACCACTCCGCTGCCTTTTCATTCCAGCGGGCTTCCAATAGTTCTCGATCAACCCGTATTTTTTCCTCGATACCGAATCGAGTCGCTGTATCCAGCGTATATTGACGAATTTCTTCCTGCCGGGCATAAAAATGTGACCAATCAGGCTTGGGAGCAAAAGAAAAAGAATATAGGCTTGACGGGATGTCACAGGCACAATCAGGATAAACATTGTCCCGCCAGACCCCACCAATCTCGCTGCCTTTTTCCAGGACAAGAAAGTCAAAACCAGTCTCTTTGAGCTTGATCGCTGCACCGACGCCAGCAAAGCCAGCACCCACTACAATAACCTCTGCATAAACAGCATCACGCCCTTCTGAGGCGATATTCCTGCCCTCTTCAGCTATCACCGATCGGCGCCTGACAGCGTCCAGCCGTCCATAAAGGGTCTGTGGAAGAAACGGTACAATGCGCTGTTTTCTTCGGATTCAGTTTTTCGCCAACCGTAGACTGCAGGCCGCTCAGTGGATATCACAAGCTTTTTCCACAGCAGCCAGTCATACAAGGCTATGAAATTCTGCAGATTTTTTCCTGAGTTATTGCTACGGCTGTGGTGATGATGGTGCTGATTGGGAAAAACAAATACATGACACAAAGCGTACATGGTTTTGGCTATCCACCGATTGCGGTGCTTCAGCAGCTTCATATCGTAGGTGAGATTAGCATGATTATGAATTCCCCAAAGACTCTTCATCGAGGTACCCCATAGCCATACCTCCCAAAGGCCAAGGTAAAGACAGAACGTACCAAACCAGTAATTTGGCAAGGAAAAGGGCCATCCCCAACTCACAACGATCGTATGTGGTGCTCCAATCTGACCCTTGTCATCGGAGCCACCATTCATATGATGCAGCCGATGAGCACCTTTGTACCAACTCTGCACCCCGGCGAGAAAGCGGTTCTTTGCTCGCCGCGCATGCGCCAAATAATGCACAGCTCCGTGCAAGAGTTCATCGATCAATACGAAGACTACAATCAATGGAATCAGGTAGCGCTCTTGCGCCCAACCCACGTTACCTTCCAGCTGGGGCAGCAGCAGGCGATATAAAAAGTATGAGCAGACAATGAGCATTGGCCGCTCCACTAGCTGCAGCCAGGCCAGAGAAATACCAAACAGCTGCCAGTCCTTGCTCGTCCTGCGCCCATTGCGATAGCGGCCTCGCAGACCCTCATAAATAATGTAAAAGCTAAACAATCCGAGGGTGATATAGGTGAATTGCTCATTAACAGTGCTTGATTCCATGCGAGCCCTCCGCTTACTTATTCCGTGCGATGGCAGCATACGGCAGGCCATAGTATATTAATATTTAATATTCAATATTATTGATATAATCATGATTAATATACGGACACTGGACCTGAACCTACTCAAAGTGTTCGAGGCGGTCTACGCGCAGGGCAGCATCTCGCGCGCAGCACCCTCCCTGCACATGACGCAACCGGCGGTCAGCCTCGCCCTCAAACGCCTGCGGCAGGCCGTCGGCGACGACCTGTTTATCCGTGCACCCCGAGGCATGAAACCTACACACCGCGCTGATGAAATCGCTGGCCCGGTGCACGAGGCTCTTGCGCTATTGGGCGAGGCGCTAGAACAAGGCGAACAGTTCGATCCTGTGGCCTCAAAGCGGGTCTTCAAAATCGCGTTCGGTCGCTACGGCGAACTCGACCTATTACCGCGCATACTCAGGTCGCTGGATCGGCAAGCCACCTGTATCGGGGTAGACTCGGTACTGGATGCGAGTCAGACAGGTGTGCAATTGGTCGCCGCAGGCGATATCGATGGTTGCTTCGATTTTGTCAAACCCGACCACCCTCAGGTTGAATACTGCGCCTTTGGGGCAGAAAAACTGGTGGTCATTACGCGAAAAAATCATCCACGCCTGCAGGGTTCTGTCAGTGTGGACCAGTATTTCAGCGAGCGACATGTCGTTATGAGCTTTGGTGATGCGCGGCGTGAGATGCTCGAGGGCTTCATGGCCTCTCAAGGCGGGCACCGCAACATTGTGGCCGCCGTCACCCAATATCTCGCTGCACCGCCAGTCGTTATGCAGTCTGACGCCATTGCTACCGTCCCGCATCGGATGGCAACGTTCGAGGGGTTTGCTCAGAGCTTGCAAATTCTACCCCTGCCCTTCCCCATCCCACCGCTGTCCACGTATTTATTGTGGCATCGATCACGCTCTGCTGACCCGGGTTGGCGTTGGTTGCGTGACCACATCCTCGCTTTGCGCTGAGGCCACACCGCCACGGCGCCCCTCGCTAACGCTGCCGCTTTTACCGCTATCGCTGCTGATTTCCCCTGAGTGCGGCTCACACACGATGCACCACCGCAAGCTTGTCTCACCCAACCCATGCTCTGGCACAATTGCCGCCCGATATGTCATTCCAGCTTCACCGTTGCGACCACGCTCGCCTTCCAACCATGGGCATAATGTGCTCACCCCACCTCACCAGCCTGGATGCCCATCTACCCCCTCCACCATGCGACGCTCGTCTCCATCCTATTCAACACCTCACTACCTGCTCCACGGCTCGCAGTGTCTCCAGTGACCACCGATTACGCGCGCATCCCGCCCGCCCCTTGCCCAACGACTTCTTGACGTTGTTCTGAGGGGAAGCTACGTCTGATTTCGTCGGCTGTCATTAATCTACAACCCCACCTATCTGCACTGCATCGGACTTTGAAAGATCCTCCCTCCCAAGCCGCGATGACCTCTACAAATGTTTTGCCGTCTACATTCTGACTATAATACGTTTTGCCTACTTCTATCTTCATACCCTTCACCTCTGCTCGCAGTAGCATACGCTTGCCATTTTCGCTTGGATCTAAAACAGACCTCTCAACATACAGACACAAGGCGGAAGTCATAGGCAGTAGGGAGACTGTTTCATTATTGCAGCTGCAACTTTTTTTAACCCCGCGTCACCCGATCTGATTTGCATCTCTCCTGC
>JABSPW010000120.1 GCA_013214285.1 Halioglobus sp.
GAGCGCCGGTGTCACTACCAAAGAGCAGTGCAATCGCCTTGTCCTGTACACCCGCAATATCCGGAAGGAGAATATCGCCGGCCTCCAGGGTATAGATCGTTTTTCCCCTATAGCGTGCCGTGATAGAGCCACTGTGCACAACGTAGAATTGACTTCCGTCGAAGCCGCGAAAATTCCCCGCGGGCGTGATGTCCACAGAGTAAGGCATAGCGGGAATATTGACTATCTCTACCAATGCGCTGACCAGCTGACTCATCTGTTGGCCAAGCGCTGTTATATCCTCGGCGTCAATCGTTACCAACATGTCCTGCACCGCACCCCTGTAACGCCAAAAAAACGCTGTGCACCGCGCGAGCCAATCGACCCGCCTATCCGATGCAACACAGCCTGTTACCACCTCAGAGTGCGAGCTATAGTAACAATTAAACGGTCAGCGGAGAAAGCGGCTGTCTCCATAATTCATATGCAGCGGGCGCTCGAGATAAACAATGCAATTACAGTGGCATACTTTTCACTTTGCCGAGCTGGACACCGACTGGCTATACGCCGCACTGCGTCTGCGGCAGGAGGTCTTCATCGTCGAGCAGAACTGTGTCTACCTCGATTTAGATGGGCGGGACCAGCAGGCCATCCATATGTTTGCTGCCAACAGCGGCCAGGTAATGGCCTACCAACGCTGTCTGCCGCCGGGAACCGGTTGCCCGGATAGCCAACTGGGACGCATCGTTGTTCACCCCAAAGCAAGGGGCCAAGACCTTGGGCGGAAACTCGTCACACGAGGCATCGGCCACAACAGCACCCTTTGGCAGAATAGCGATATTCGCATCAGCGCGCAGGCTCACCTACAGCGCTTTTATACCTCTCTGGGCTTCGTCGCTGAAGGAGAAGAATACCCGGAAGACGGCATCCCACACAGACAAATGCGCTATTCTGTGTCCAGCGCGCCATACAACTAGCTTTGCAACAGGAAGGTCACAGGTCCATCATTCACCAGGCTTACTTGCATCTCAGCACCGAAGCGCCCCGCCGCCACGGGGCGGTGTCGTTGCCGCAGTTGCGCCAGCATATAGTTGTAAAGCCCCTTGGCTGCCGCTGGCGGCATGGCGGATGAGAAAGAGGGCCTGAGTCCCTTGCGGGTTTCCGCCGAGAGCGTAAATTGCGAAACTAACAACACACCGCCTTGCACGTCGGCGACAGCGCAATTCATACGGCCCTGTGCATCAGGAAATACGCGATAGGCCAGCAATTTGTCCAGCATACGGTCCGCAATCGCCTTATCATCGTGTTTGTCTACGCCAAGGAACACCAGTAAACCACGATCGATACTGGCGACCGCTTCACCTGCGACATCGACTGCAGCATGATTAACGCGTTGCAGAAGAACTCGCATAATTGCACTAGACCCGAGCAGCTCGCTTGCGTTCGTGCTCTTGTAGCAACTTTTTGCGCAATCGTATACTAACGGGCGTAACCTCCACTAGCTCGTCATCCTGAATAAATTCCAGCGCTTGCTCCAGCGAGTGATGAGCGGGAGGGGTCAGGGTCAATGCCTCGTCGCTACCCGCGGCTCGAATGTTAGTCAGCTGCTTAGCTTTGGTCGGATTGACCGGCAGATCATTTCCACGACTGTGCAGGCCCATAATCTGACCCTCATATACCTCGACATTGGGTTCGATGAACAAGCGGCCACGATCCTGTAAGTTGTAAAGCGCATAGGCCAGCGTTTTGCCCTGCGCCATAGAAACGAGCACACCGTTGCTGCGGTGCACTATTTCTACATCCTTCACCGCCGCGTAGTGATCAAAGATCGAAGTCATGATACCGCTCCCTGAGGTCAATGTTAGAAAAAGGGAACGAAAGCCGATCAGGCCTCGGGCGGGTATCATGAAGCTCAAACGAACACGACCTTTGCCATCAGGCACCATATCCTCCAGTTCGCCGCGACGCAAACCCAGTTCTTCCATGATGGCGCCCTGGTGCTGGTCTTCGCAGTCGATAACGAGTTGTTCAAAAGGCTCCTGTATTTCCCCACGTACTTCTCGGCGGATCACTTCGGGCCGAGAAACACCCAGTTCGAAACCCTCCCGCCGCATACTTTCAATCAGCACGCTGAGGTGCAGCTCACCGCGACCAGACACCTTGAACTTGTCAGGACTATCGCCAGGCTCAACGCGCAGCGCGACGTTATGAATCAACTCTCGCTCCAGTCGCTCCTTGATATTGCGTGAGGTGACATACTTACCTTCTTTGCCAGCAAACGGCGAATCGTTCACCTGAAACGTCATACTAACCGTGGGCTCATCTACCGTCAGGGGTGGCAGTGCCTCCGGTACCTCCGGGTCGCACAGGGTATCGGAAATCGCCAGCCCATCCAGTCCAGTCACACAAACGATATCCCCTGCCTCTGCCGAGGCCACATCCACCCGTTCCAGGCCAGAGTAACCCATGACTTGCAGCACCCTGCCACGACGCACATCGCCAGCAGCATCCACAACAGTGACGGGGGTGTTGGTGGACAGCCGACCGCGAGTAATGCGACCGACTCCGATCACGCCCACGTAACTGGAGAAATCCAGTGCGCTGATCTGCATCTGCAAAGGGCCATTGCCGTTCACCTCGGGCGCAGGCACATCCTCCACAATCGTCTCAAACAGCGGCTGCATATCAGCGGCCATGCGCTCGTGCTCGGTGCCCGCAATGCCCTGGATGGCGGAGGTGAAAACCACGGGGAAATCCAGTTGCTGCTCGGTGGCACCCAGACGATCAAACAAGTCAAACACCTGATCGATAACCCAATCCGGTCGCGCCCCATCGCGGTCCACCTTATTCACCACGACGATAGGGCTCAAACCGCGTTCAAACGCCTTAGCCGTTACGAAGCGTGTCTGCGGCATGGGCCCATCCACGGCGTCAACCAACAATAGGACCGAGTCAACCATGGACAATACACGCTCAACCTCACCGCCAAAATCGGCATGCCCCGGTGTGTCGACGATATTGATGCGGTAGCCCTGCCACTCGATCGCCGTATTTTTCGCCAGGATGGTAATGCCGCGTTCACGCTCCTGTTCGTTGGAATCCATCACGCGTTCGGCGCCTTCGGAGCGACGATCGAGCGTGCCCGACTGCGCCAGCAGGCAGTCCACTAGCGTGGTCTTACCGTGGTCCACGTGGGCTATAATAGCGATGTTGCGAAGCGTGTTGATCACGAGGGCGCCTACTGCAGAGAAGGGAGCTGCCAAAAAAGGCGCGGATTATACCCCATGCGGCCATCGCCGCCAGCGTGATTTTGCGTCGGGAGAGGCCGATCAGCAAATGACCTACGGCGCGTATACCCTGACGTCCAGCCCCCGCGCCTCCTTAAGATGGCCCGCATGCAGCCTACTCATCGCACCACGACCGCAATACAGCATATAGGTACTGGCCGGCGCCAACTCACAGGCACGGCCATGCAGCTCGTAAAAGGGAATGTGCAACGCCGGTATATGGGTATGAAGCGGCGCGCCATCGCTTTCGTCAGGGTGACGGATGTCGATAATCGTGGCCTGGGCAAGGGGCACTGACAGCACCTCCACATCAGTGCGCTGCAACGCCTCCTCAGTGAACCGTTCCAAAGGTATCTTGCGACAAGCAGCGAGCGCGCGATCCAGTATCGCCATATCGAACACCGGCTCCTGGGCAGCCTCCTGCTCACGCCTCGCCCGTGTGGCAGGTTTAACGCCGATCACGCCGCAGTATTCGGGCATGCTAACGGCAAACGTGGCGGTACCGATAGCGCCGGCGATACGCATGATCTCGTCTTTGTCGGTCGTCACTAGCGGTCGCAGCACCAGGCTGTCGGTGACACCGTCGATAACCGACAGGTTGCACAGGGTCTGACTGCTCACCTGTGAGACCGCTCACCAGTGAACAGCGCATCCACACCCAGTTGCTCTGCCAGCCGATCAGCGGCCCGCAACATCATACGCTTGAGGACGATTTCCATGTCGCGGTCCTGCACTTTGTCCAGCAGTTCCGCTGCGACCTCTTCGAATGGCACGCGGAGAAACAGCGCGCGCCGACGGCACCCAAAGCGTTGCCAGAGATGCCAAGCGACCGCCTTTACACCCCTCTCGTGATCCCTGCCCCCGAGCTGGAAGAAGAGAAGATGTGCGCGCATACTGCGTTTCATCGTCATGTAGGTTGCTACAGACGGTCGAAGCCGCCGGAGATGAGCGACAATACGGTACCCACACTTGCGACGGGATACCCTCCCAACCCCCTGTATCGCGCACCCACTACCAATAATGTGTGCTAACTTATTTCCATTTCCACGGTGACCTCGAGAGTCGATAGGTCGACACCCGAAGCCCCCGTGCGGGCTAACAACGCTGCACCTACTGCCCGCTCGACGTCAATGGAAGTAAAGTCATGCTGACCACTGCACTTACACCGCACGGCAAAGCGGCAGCCCTCCAGGCGGGCGCCGTAGACTGGCAACACGGCCTCCACGATAGTATCTAGGGAGGGCAAAGGGCAGGTCTGCACCTGCTCTATCAGCGCTACCCCAGGGGCATTGCACAGGGCTTTCAGTACTTGCGCCAATTGCGCCTCGTCGGTCAGACGCATCTCCACGAGCAGCTTGTCCCATCACGCTGCACGCCTACCTGCGAGTCAATATCGACCAGAACGGCGCGCAGGTTGCGCCGCCAGCTGGCGCCGGCCCGGCTTGCTCTTCATGATGATTCCAGAGAAAAACTTGACAACGAATTGCATTGGGGCGATAACCACTGCGGCTGACCGGGGCACGTATGATACGGGCTGCCCCCGCAACGAGCGCCGGAAACGGCCCTGCGCCCGACAGCATGGCACCATTGTGTACCGTTGCTGCTGCAGTGGCGCGCGCATTTGGTGCACACCCAGTGGCCCCCGGTCTGGTAGGTAGAAATTCTTTGTTTTTCAAGCGGTCAATTATTTCACCTTGCAGGGTTGCGCGGGCTAACACGGATCATGACTGGCCTACTTGTGCCACCCACCTTGACTGGCATTA
Organism: Halioglobus sp.; assembly: GCA_013214285.1. GTDB lineage: Bacteria > Pseudomonadota > Gammaproteobacteria > Pseudomonadales > Halieaceae > Marimicrobium. Next base: position 5,030 of record JABSPW010000120.1, read on the forward strand.
TGAAAAATACGGGGGGTTGCGACGGCCGCCCCACTTTTGCTCTATGGAGACAATACAATGGCGAGGAAGACCCTGACGCTGATTGCAGATAACAAAGCACATTGGGTAGACCTGCGCTTCACAGACACGCGCGGCAAGGAGCAGCACGTTACCATCCCCAGCGGTGCGGTCGGTGAGGACTTCTTTACCAGTGGCAAGATGTTCGATGGTTCATCCATCGCTGGCTGGAAAGGTATCCACGAATCCGACATGATTCTGATGCCAGATGACAATACCGCGCTCGTGGACCCCTTTACCGATGATGCCACTGTCATTCTGCGCTGCGACATCGTGGACCCCACCACCCTGCAGGGCTATGAGCGCGACCCGCGCGGCATCGCCAAACGTGCAGAAGAGTACCTGAAGTCTACCGGTATTGGCGACGAGGCCCTCTTTGGCAATGAACCCGAGTTCTTTGTTTTCGACGACGTAAAGTGGGCCGTTGAAATATCCGGTGCGCACTATGCGGTGGCATCGGAGGAGGCCGCCTGGTCTTCTGCAGAGCACTATGATGACGGCAATGTCGGCCATCGCCCGGACGTTAAGGGAGGCTACTTCCCCGTGCCCCCAGTAGACAGCCTGCACGATATTCGTGCAGCGATGTGCGCGGCGATGGAGCAGATGGGTCTTTCGGTAGAAGTGCACCACCACGAGGTGGGCACCGCGGGGCAGTGCGAGATCGGCATAAAATTTGACACCCTTGTTGCCAAAGCGGACGCCACCCAAATTCTCAAATACTGCGTGCATAACGTCGCACATGCGTATGGCAAGACGGCCACCTTCATGCCCAAGCCGCTAGTGGGCGACAATGGCTCCGGCATGCACTGCCACCAGTCTATCAGCAAAAACGGTAGGAACGTGTTCGCAGGTGCCGGCTACGGCGGCCTGTCCGAAAGCGCTCTGTTCTACATCGGTGGCATCATCAGGCACGCCCGCGCACTGAACGCCTTCACCAACGCCTCAACCAACAGCTACAAACGCTTGGTGCCGGGCTTCGAGGCACCAGTCATGCTGGCCTATTCGGCGCGCAATCGCTCTGCCTCCATCCGGGTGCCCTATGAGTCCAACCCGCAGCGCACGCGCATCGAGGTCCGGTTCCCCGACGCGAGCGCCAACCCATACCTCGCGTTTGCTGCCATGCTGATGGCCGGCATTGATGGCATCCTCAACAAGACGCACCCGGGTGATGCCACAGATAAGGACCTCTACCACCTGCCGCCTGAAGCCGGCCAAACCATTCCGACAGTGGCGTCTAGCCTGCAGATAGCGCTGGCGGCACTCGATGCGGACCGCAACTTCCTCACTGCCGGGGGCGTCTTCACGGATGATTCGATCGATAGCTACATCGCGCTCAAATCAGAGGAGGTCGAGACACTGGACATGACCACGCACCCGGTGGAATTCTCTATGTACTACTCCGTTTGATCCATGGGACGCCAGCATAACGTTATGCCCCAAGCGATAACGATAAAACGCGGACGCGCAGGCGTCTTTTATGTGGATTTTCTCACACTGTGACGGGTTGGCGGTCACACCAACTCTTGTGCAGATCAAATATCTGATAGGGTAGGGCATCCGAACAGGCCCTTGAGGTTAACACATGGCCCCAATCGTCATGGCCGCGCTATTGCTGGTTGCACCACTGGTATTCTCCCAGGGCATTTACCGCACGACGGACGAAAACGGCAACGTGACCTTCACTGACTCGCCGGCCGCCGGTAATGGCACAACCGAAGAAATAGGACTGCAACCGGTAAACCGCGCGCCGCCCCCCCCGACGCTACCCACCGTGAATCAGACGGGCAACGCTGCAACCGAGTCCCAACCGCCCGCGTACCAGCTTGTTATCACCCAGCCAGCCAATGCAACCACCGTACCCATGGGCCCGGGTAACTTTTCAGTCAGCGCCAGCGTCAGTCCAGCACTGAGGGCAAACGATGCGCTGCAGTTATTCCTCGACGGGGAGCCACACGGTGCGTCTCAGACCAGCGGTTTCTGGGATCTGACCAACATTTTTCGCGGCGCACACGATATCACCGTCGGTGTCGTTAGCGGCGACGGCGAGACGGTGGCGACATCAGAGCCCGTTACGGTTTTCGTATTCCGCCCCTCGGTGAATTTCAAAAATCGATAACCCTTCCCTGGACAAATCGCCCCGCATAATGCACCATATTGGTGCGTTATGCGTCTGGACAATGGTGCCAGTGCGGTGCCTGGTGCCCCGCAACGCCCCAAACCGTCGCACTGGCCGTTGCGTGTGGGGCCTTGCGCTTCCCTTATGCACCCTATGTAGACAACTGTGCACCGGATTGCCCAATCTCAGCGATTCTGGCTTCATTCTTGCTAGTGCAAAGGGATGGGGCTGATTAAGGGCCTCCGCAAAATACATACGGAGCAGCAGTCGCGATCCCCTTCATCGGACCGTCGACCGAGGCAAACATGACACACAACCAGGGCATACTGGACAGTCTCAGTACCGGCGTTATCGCGCTGGACGAGCACCTGAGGGTGATAGCACTGAATGCCGCCGGTCAGGCTCTGCTGGAGACCTCGGAAGCACGCGCCATCGGCAGCGGCGCCAGTGAACTGGTGGTGGACTCTCAGGAGTGGCTGGATACCCTGCAGCAAGTGCTGAAAACTAACGCGGCGAAAGCCGCGCGCAGTGTCTACCTCAAGCTGCCTTCAGGCCAGGAAATTCATGTCGACGTCATCATGACCCCTGCCCTGGACGGTGACACCGGGTTTAGTTTGCTGGTGGAGCTGATGGCCGTGGAACGGCTGCTAAAAATCAGCCGCGATGAAAGCCAGGTGACGGCTCAGGAAACAAGCCGCGCAGTGATCCGCGGACTGGCTCACGAAATCAAGAATCCGCTAGGCGGCGTGCGCGGAGCAGCGCAGCTGCTGGCCCGCGAGCTGCCCAACGAGGAGTTGACTGAGTACACGCGCGTCATCATTCAGGAGGCGGACCGTCTGCGTGATCTAGTGGACCGGCTGTTGGGTCCCAGTCGAGCGCTGGAACTGGAAACGCTCAATATTCACGAGATACTGGAGCACGTGCGTGGTTTGATCAATGCCGAGTCGGGCAATACGGTCAGCGTCGTCCGCGAATACGACCCCAGCCTACCCGAGATTTCCTGTGACCGAACCCAACTCATCCAGGCTGTTTTGAACATCATGCGCAACGCACTGCAAGCCGCGTCCTCCCCTGCGGATTGCAAGATCAGGTTGCGCAGCCGCGCCCAGCGACAATATACGGTGGGTGCTGTGGTGCACCGACTGGTCTGTCGCGTCGACATCATCGACAACGGGCCCGGCATTCCGGCGGGTATACTGCCCGCCGTATTTGCACCCATGGTCACTGGTCGTGCGCGCGGTACCGGACTCGGCCTGTCCATAGCCCAGTCCATTATCAACATGCACGGTGGGGTGCTGGAATGCGAGAGCCAACCGGGGGATACACGATTTACCTTTTACCTACCGATGGAAGCACAACATGAACAGGCAAGCTAAAGTCTGGGTGGCAGACGACGACAGCTCAATCCGTTGGGTGCTGGAGCGCGCCCTCAACCAGGCCGGCATCAATAACGACAGTTTCGCTGATGCCGATGAACTATTGCAACAGATTGCCGCCGGCCAACCGGATGTCATTATCAGCGATATCCGCATGCCCGGGACCGACGGGCTGGAGTTGTTGTCACGCATCAACGAAAATTATCCGGGCCTGCCAGTGATCATCACCACCGCCCACTCTGACCTAGATAGTGCGGTCACCTCCTATCAGAAGGGTGCCTTCGAATATCTCCCCAAGCCCTTCGACCTCGATGAAATGATCGCAGTCACGGAGCGCGCGCTGGCACACGCTGAGGAGAAGCGCGGAGAAGCGCCGGTGCCGGAGGACATGCCAAATACTGAAATCATCGGTGAAGCCCCCGCGATGCAGGAGGTATTCCGCGCCATCGGCAGACTCGCCCACAGCAACATCACCGTTCTTATCAACGGCGAATCCGGCACGGGCAAGGAGCTGGTCGCTCAGGCCTTGCACCGCCATAGCCCGCGCGCCGGCGCGCCGTTTATCGCCCTCAACATGGCCGCGATACCCCGGGATCTCATGGAATCAGAGCTTTTCGGCCATGAGAAAGGCGCCTTTACGGGTGCCAATAGTAAGCGCGAAGGCCGGTTTGAACAGGCGGACGGAGGCACGCTGTTTCTCGATGAGATCGGCGACATGCCGCCGGACACACAGACCCGACTGCTCAGGGTACTGGCCGACGGCGAATTCTACCGGGTTGGCGGGCATGTCCCGGTCAAGGTGGACGTGCGCATTATCGCGGCGACCCACCAAAACCTCGAGATCCTGGTGGAGCAAGGCAGCTTCCGTGAGGACCTGTTCCATCGCCTGAACGTTATACGCATCCACATTCCCAAACTGTCCGAGCGTCGGGAAGATATTCCGCGGCTGTCGCAGTACTTCTTTCAACAGGCCGCCAAAGAGCTGGGCGGCAAGCCAAAAATACTGCTGCCGGAGGCGGAGGAGTTCCTGTTGGGCCTCGACTGGCCGGGCAATGTCAGGCAACTTGCCAACTGCTGCCGCTGGATCACCGTGATGGCCTCCGGCCGCGAGATCCACCTGAGCGACCTGCCGCCAGAACTCGGTCAGACGACCGCCGCACCACAGACCAGTGAAAAAGCTGAATGGCCGGACCTGTTATTCCACTGGGCGCGTAATCAGCTGGTACAGGGTAAGCAACAGATCCTCCAAGAGGCCTTGCCCGCTTTTGAAAAAGTGATGATTGAGGTCGCTCTGCAGCACACCCGAGGACGCAAACGAGACGCGGCTGAACTGCTGGGTTGGGGCCGCAATACGTTAACGAGAAAAATGAAAGACCTGGAGCTGTAAACCGACGCAGGTACCACGACACGCTCAGCCCAAGGCGATGCTCAAAGTCGTATTATACGAACCGGAGATTCCCCCCAACACGGGCAATATTATCCGCCTCTGCGCCAATAGTGGGTGCTCACTCCATCTGATCGAGCCGCTGGGGTTTCAACTGGACGACACGCGTCTGCGCCGGGCGGGTCTCGACTACCGTGAATTTGCCCCAGTGCACGTCTATCCCGACCTGGCCACCTTTGTCCACGAACAGGGCAACCCGCGGCTCTTGGGCGCCACGACCCGCGGCGGTATCGCTTATCACAGGGTCCGCTACCAAGCAGGTGATGCACTTCTGTTCGGGCCAGAAACCCGTGGCCTGCCGACGACAATACTGGACACTCTGGGGACGGAACACACCCTGCGCATCCCCATGCGACCCGGTAGCCGCAGCCTAAACCTGAGCAACGCCGTCACACTGCTAGTTTATGAGGGTCTGCGCCAGCTCGACTTTCCAGGCCTGCAGTGAGTGAGCACCTACTTTTACGCCGGCGCCCGACTCGCGCGCCACCGAATCACGTTTACTCTGTGGCTAGTGTGAGGCCGCGGCACCGGTCTGCGCAGCTTGTGCCCTGGCTTGTTGGTACACAGCATCGAAATTGACCGGGGCAATCATCAGGGCAGGGAAGCCCCCCTTCACACACAGTCCATCTATCGTCTCACGGGCATACGGAAACAAGATATTGGGTGCAGCCGAACCCAGCAGGCGGCGCCTTTCCTCACCATCGATGCCTTTCACAAGAAAGATGCCGGCCTGTTGGACCTCAACCAGAAAGGCAGTTTCTTCCCCAGCTTTGGCCGTTATGGTTAACGACAGCACCACCTCAAAATTACCCTCCTCATCAATCGCCGTGCTGCGGGTGCTCACATCGACACTGACCTGCGGTTGCCACTGCTGGCGAAACACACCGGGTGATGCGGGGGATTCGAAGGACAGATCCTTGGTATAGATTCTCTGCAGCGCAAATTGCTGCCCCGACTGTTGCTGTGCAGTTGCTGCTTGTTCTTCGGCCATTAAGCCATCCTCCGATTGTTACCCGTCCGCAGGCGGCACATCAGTGCGCCTCCTCCAGTAAAGCGTCCAGCCGCCCCTCGGTCTCAAGCCGTCGCAAGTCATCAAAACCGCCGATGTGTGCTTCGCCGATCCAGATCTGCGGCACCGTACGCCGCCCGCTGCGCGCCATCATCTCCTTGCGCAGGGTCGGATCGTGATCCACTGCGATCTCTCGATAGGCAACCCCCTTACTGTCCAGCAGTCCCTTGGCTCCAACACAATAGGGGCACAAGCGAGTCGTATAGAGTGTCACCGCAGCCATTACAGGCTCAGGCAACAGTGGGCAG
>JABSPW010000121.1 GCA_013214285.1 Halioglobus sp.
CTCCTGAAATAAGCCGCTGATCAAACTTCGCGTTGGAACATCCCTGGGTATTCAAGGGCATCATCGAGGCTAGGCAACCACGGCACACGCGATGCACAAAAAGTTTCCACCACCGGCTGCATTGCGACAAATTCATGGCTGGTGGCCACGCGTATCGCAACGAAACGCCGAACCACTAAGAATTTGACAGCCCCGGCAATGACAGATCGCCACTGCCTCTGTCTGCAGTTCCGCGGTGTATTCAATTTCTCCACAAAAACAACTGCCGCATATCTTCATAGCTGTCACTCCTGTTGGGCTTTCAGAAAGCGGGTAGGTCGGTCTGCGTGCGCCCAAGGATCAGAGCGTGGATATCGTGAGTACCCTCGTAAGTATTCACCACTTCCAAGTTGCACATATGACGCATCACGGGATACTCGTCCGAAATACCATTGCCCCCTAGCATATCGCGCGCCTGGCGAGCGACGGTGAGGGCCTTGCCACAGGAATTGCGTTTCACCAGCGAGATAAGTTCCGGCGCAATGGCACCAGCGTCCATCAGCTGTCCAGCGCGCAAGCAGCCCTGCAGAGCAAGGCTGATTTCGGTCTGCATATCCGCCAGTTTAAGCTGCACCAACTGGTTCGCCGCCAGGGGACGACCAAACTGCTGACGCTCCAGCGTGTAGTCTAGCGCCGTATGCCAACACGTCTCCGCCGCGCCCAGCGCACCCCAACTAATGCCATAGCGCGCCTTGTTCAAACAGCCGAAGGGGCCTTTCAAGCCCTGCACGGCCGGTAACAATTGTGTTTCGGGGACAAAAACGTCCTGCATGACGATCTCACCCGTCACAGAAGCGCGCAAGGCTAGTTTGCCTTCAATCTTCGGTGCGCTGAGACCGTCCATGCTCCGTTCAAGGACAAATCCTCGAATTTTATGATCATCTGTTTTGGCCCAGACTACAAAAATGTCGGCAACCGGGCTGTTGGTAATCCACATTTTCGCACCGTTCAGAAGATACCCGCCATTTACCGATTTCGCCCGGCTTACCATGCTCCCTGGGTCCGACCCATGATCAGATTCCGTAAGGCCAAAACAGCCAATCCATTCGCCACTCGCCAGTTTTGGAAGGTATTTCTCGCGCTGAGCGTCTGTGCCGTAAGCGGATATCGGATACATCACCAGCGAGGATTGTACGCTCATCATGGAGCGAAAGCCGGAATCAACACGCTCCACCTCTCGTGCAATCAAACCATAAGAGATATAATCCACCCCCGGGCAACCGTGGCCTTGGATAGTGGATCCAAGCAGACCAAGCTCGCCCATCTCCGTAAAGATCGCCAGATCGGTTTCCTCCGCTCGAAACGCCTGCTGTACCCGAGGCTGCAAATGGTCCTGTGCATACTGACGTGCTGTATCACGCACCATGCGTTGGGCATCGCTTAGTTGCTGCTCCAGACCGAAAGGATCCTGCCAGTCCAGCTTTGCCACGGGGTTTTTACCTTTCATGCATCGACTCCCCTATAACGCCTGTCTCGACAGGCCCGCATATAAAGAAATTCCAGTGCCAGCGTCGCACCGGCCAGCGATGTCACCTGCGCCTGATCGAAAGGCGGAGATACCTCTACAAGATCAAATCCGACGATGTTCAGCTCCGCAATCCCGCGCAGAATGCGCAGCGCTCTTGATGTGCTCAAGCCACCGACCACCGGCGTCCCGGTTCCCGGGGCAAACGCAGGGTCCAGGCAGTCGATATCAAAGGTGAGGTAGGCCAATGCGTCACCAACCCGCGCGCGGATCGCATTGACGATGTCCTCAACCGAGCGCCCACTAGCCTCGTCCGCATCGATCACCTGATAAGCATGGTCCGTACGCTCATAGTCCGTACGCACACCAACCTGTATGGAATGTGCGGTATCCACCAATCCTTCCTGCGGCGCACGACAGAACATACTACCGTGATCAAAGGTCTCATGTGCCTGCTCGGTATCGGTATGGGCATCGAAATGAATTAGCGCCATCCTACCATGTGTCGCCACATGACCACGCAGTAACGCCAGCGTTACGAAGTGGTCACCGCCCAGGCTGACCAGCGTCTTGCCCGCGGAAACAATCTGCGATGCATGGCTCTCCACCTCACTCAACATATGCGCGCTATCACCTGCAGCAAACTGCACATCGCCGTAGTCAATGACGCGCAAATAGTCCGCAAGATGAAAGGGCCAGGGCCAACGGCGCGTTTCCCAGCGCAAATGCGCACTGGCCTGACGGATCGCATTTGGCCCGCTGCGCGCACCCGCTCGACCACTCGTGCCCAGGTCATAAGGCACACCCATTACAACAGCGTCTGCGCAAGCAAGCTCTCGGCTGAGCGGCAGCCCCATAAAACTAAATACATTGGCATAGGCCGAGTCATCTGCCAGGGGCACCGACCCAACTGGGTATTTACTCAACTCATGCTCCAAATGTCACTGTTGATTATCACGACACACCTACCTCATGCACCGGCGCGCATTAGTGTTCAGAGCTAAATATGCCACACTATTGACGCTCACGTGCACTCTAACGCCGAGCCGCGGCAAATGCGACCGCCGAAACTCTGTTCACTAAACAGGTCGCGGTTTGAATGGGTATGCCGAGCCCTGGAAAAAGGATTTAACGGTCATGTCGGGCCGCCCTGCTCTAGCACGTACCTTATAATCGACTACCCTGTGCATGACGATATACAGCGGACTTTTCCGAGGGTGAAAAACATGAGCGCAAGGCAGAAGCTGACCAGGGAAAACCTCGGCATCACCGAGGGCATTCCTTTGCAAGCAAGCAGTGGCGGTATCGATGAGCTGCGGAAAGATATACAGAGATTGATGGATATCGAGGCGATCAAACAACTGAAGCACGCCTACTTCCGCTGCGTAGATACCGCAAATCTGGAAGAACTCGGGCAGCTGTTTCACGAGGACGTGCGGGTGCGCTTCAAAGGTGGCGGCTATGAGTGGAATCTGGAAGGCAAAAGGGAATACGTGGATAACATCGGTATGGCTTTTAGCCGGGAGGCGGTGGGTCAACATAACGCACACCACCCGGAAATACAGATACTCTCTGAGACAGAGGCCACAGGTATGTGGTATCTCGCCGACAACATGTGGATTCTCAACCACAATACCCTGACGACAGGGACCGCTCTTTACTGGGATCGCTACATAAAGGTAGACGGCAAATGGTTGATCAGGGAGACCAATTACGAACGTATCTACGAGATTAGCCAGGCTCTGGACGAACGACCGAAGCTAACCTCACACTATCTGGGCGTTCATGGGGGAGAACCACAGTTCTAGCGTTCTGCTCCGTTGCTTGCCGGGGTGGACTGCTCCTCTTGGGCCGCGCGCATTAACGCGCCAATTTCGCGCAGATATCGTTGCCGATTAAGCTCGCGCCGCTGCAGACTGCTGCGTTGTTGCACAGCCATGTAGTGAGACAGGAACGCAGGGTCATCCCGGTGCAAGAATGCGCTCAGCGCAGGATCATCAGTGTCGTTCATCCATTGTGCCAATTCACTCTGCAACCGTTGCAACTCTCTAGCATAGGCTGGGTTTTCTACAAGATTAACCAGGTTGTTAGGATCAGCACTGACATCATATAGCTCCTCCGGCACGCGAAAGTTCAATAGCTGCAGACGCGCGGACAATTTTTCATCTTTTTCCGCAAGTTCTGCCATGCGCGCATAGGTCTGAGTACGTCTGGTCGCTGACGCCATGGGTCGCTCGCCGTCGGACCAGGGATTGAAGATATACAGATAACGCCGGTCTTGCACGGCGCGCATAGGCGCGCGTTCACCACTGGAGTTTTCATTGTACTCCTTGAAAACTCGGCCGCGGCCTACCTGCCGCAATCCCTTCAATAACGGTAGGAAAGAACGCCCCTGCAACCCGGCAGGCTCTGGGATATCGAGAGCGTCTAACAGAGTCGGCAGAATATCCACCGACGATACCATATGGTCGCGGTCAACCGAGCCGGGGGCTATGACACCAGGCCAGCGGAATATCAGTGGAGTCCACGTGCTGTGATGATAGAGCTGGGTCTTGGCGAAAGGAAAAGGCATCCCGTGATCGGAAAGGAACATCACCAGTGTGCTAGCGGCTGCACCACTCTCCGCCAGTGCATCAAGCACTTCGCCGACAGCATCGTCCGCCCGGCGCACGGATGAATAGTAATCCGCCAGTTCGAGACGCACGACTTCATCATCTATTAGAAAACCCGGTACTACTATATCTTCAGGCCCATAAATACGAGAAGGCCTGAAGTTGTCCGCCACCACATTGCCCTTGCGGTCGCGCCCATAAAAAGGCACATGCGGATCCGAGATGTTGATCATCAGTGCAAAGGGTTTGCCTGCCGACTGTGCAGCCTCAATTCCGCGCAGGGTCGACTGCCCATATGAGACGGTGTCCTTCAGGTGATGCCTGTCGTCCAAAATACTGTCCCACCCATAGGGTACGTAAGGGGTTGAGCCATTGACTTTTCCGCGGATAGCTGTGAAGTACCCTGCTGCTTGCAGCAGGCCGGAAAGTGTGGGGTAGCCCGGTTCTCTGACCTGGTAGAAGCCCTCAACACCGCTACTGTGCGGGTAGCGCCCAGACCACATGACGTTGCGTGACGGCGTACAGTTGGCAACCTGCACATGGGCATGTGTAAAGTATAGGCCTTGCCGTGCAAGCGCATCGATATGAGGCGTGGTCGCTTTCACCTGGGCACCATAGACACCCACAGAGTCCGCACTCATGTCGTCAACCGTGATTAGCAAGAGATTTGGACTGGGGACCGCATAAACCCAATCGCTTTGACCGATTGCACAGAGCGCGAACAATACCATACAGACACGAATTGACATGACTCGAACCCTGGTAACAGTACCTACCTACAGGTACCAGCCACCATTCTAACGCTGCGGTTCGGTCTGTCGCAAACGCGCCAGGATGCAGCGCAATACTCACTATACAAAAAACTAAATGCCGCCCACCAGTAGCTGGGCAGAGGTTTATTGGTATTACAGTTTCTGAAACATTTTTACGGCATACTGTCTTACCCTTGTCTGTACTAGAGTTCGTATCTATGAGCCTGTTCGAACGCTACCTATCTATATGGGTCGCTCTTTGCATCATTACAGGCGTTGTCTTGGGTAATGCACTACCCGGTCTGTTTGCAGAGATCGCAGCACTCGAGTTTGCCCGTGTCAATCTTCCCGTGGCGGTTCTGGTCTGGATCATGATCTACCCGATGATGATACAAGTGGATTTCTCATCGTTGAAAGACGCGGGAAAAAAACCAAAGGCCTTGCTGCTTACCGTGATTGTCAACTGGTTGATAAAACCCTTCACCATGGCCTTGCTCGGCTGGTTCTTTTTCCGCGTGATCTTTGCCGACATGGTGGACCCGCAGTCAGCAACAGAGTACATCGCAGGCATGATTCTGCTAGGAGTCGCGCCGTGTACCGCTATGGTCTTTGTGTGGAGTCAACTGACAAAGGGTGACCCCAACTACACACTGGTGCAGGTATCAGTGAACGACATCATCATGGTGTTTGCCTTCGCACCTATCGCCGCTTTGCTTCTCGGCGTATCCGATATCGACGTACCCTGGAAGACCCTGTTACTGTCGGTCGTGCTCTACGTCCTGCTGCCGCTCATCGCAGGGGCAATCACCCGTCAGTATCTTGCGAAGAACGGGGATACCACGGCGCTAAACCGGTTTGTATCACAGCTAAAATCCTGGTCAATTATCGGTCTTCTAACGACAGTTGTGGTATTGTTCGGTTTTCAAGCGGAGACGATTATAGCGGAACCAGAAAGCATTATTTTGATCGCAATCCCGCTGCTAATTCAAACCTACGGCATTTTCATCATTGCCTATCTCGCCGCCCGTTGGCTGCGCCTTTCTCACAATATCGCGGCACCCGCTTGCCTAATTAGCACGTCAAATTTTTTCGAACTGGCCGTGGCTATAGCCATTTCTCTTTTTGGACTGCACTCCGGCGCAGCCCTGGCAACCGTCGTGGGCGTACTGGTAGAGGTGCCGGTCATGTTATCCCTGGTTGCTTTCACCAACCGAACAGGCCACTGGTTCAGCCACCCCAAGCCGCGCTGATCACAATACAAGACTAATCTACAGCAGTCGCTAAATACTCTTGCAATCGCAATTCGGCATCGTCACCAAAAAGTATTGTGCAGGCCTCTCGCAGCCCAGGAGCCGTGACAATATCCTCCTGCCTGACCACTTGTGCAATTTTGGAGCGGCGTCGCATAAAATCCTCCAGCTTTACGATCATCTCACGCCGCGCAGCAAGCTCAATCTCACAACGGGTGTACTCGGCGTTTTCAATCAACAATTTTGCATTATTGCGGTCTTCACGTATGCGCTCCAACAGACCAAAAGCGCTCTCCGCGTAGCGTCGCCAGAAGCGCTCAGATAAGGGCTCTGATGAAGAGGGGTCGGTCATTGCATCCAGATTCATGAGACGAGACTGCAACATAAACTCCTCACGAAGCTCCTCCCCCGGCTCACCATACCACTGGTTGTCGGGCTCCGGCACGGTAACCCCAAGCCGTTCAACCCATATCGCGATCTCGTCACCCACATTCAGACAGTCCGTCAATTTGCCACCAAAAATACTCAGATGATTGTGCTGCTGATCAACCTCGATGACATGTTTTCGCGACAACTGTATCCAATCTGTTTCACCTTGATCTCCGCTAGTTACCAGTGGTCGGACACCTACACGTTCAGCTATTATACTGTCGCGGGTCAGGGGAGGATTCAGGTTAAGCAGACGGTTAGCGTTTTCCAGAATGAAGTCACGGTCGTCATCAGTGACCCCCACCTCCGGTGAGGACACCTGCGTGTCGGTTGTGCCAATGCAGGTTTTCGGACCCATTGGGATCACAAAGAACAAACGCCCGTCACTGGCGAAGAACGCCATCACACGCTTATTGTCGGTTAGTCGATCAACAACCAGATGCACACCCTTGGCAAAGAGATGTCGGTGCACCGTTCTTTCTCCCGAACACTCATTCTCCATGTCAACCCAGGGACCGCAGGCATTTATAAGCACTCGAGATCGCACCGTAAATCGTTCCTGGCTGATTTCATCTTTCACCTGTGTCACCCACTGGTCTCCTTCCCAGCTCGAACCCAGTGAGCGGACGTAGTTCGCGGCGACACCACCGTAGTTGAGACTCTTTCGGATAAAGTTGAACACAAAGCGCGCGTCGTTATCGTAAAAATAACAATCCGAGTATTCCAGACCGCCCGCCGCGTGCGCCGTATTGATCGCGGGCTCAGCCGCCTCAATGGCGCGAGCGCTGATATAGCGTGGCGCCTGAGTAAAAAAGCGACCCATAGCCCAATACAATAGGCTACCGAAGTAAACAACAGCCGCAGGAAAACGAAAGCCATGCTGAACCGTGGTCAGGAAGCGAATCTCTTTCACCGTTGACGGGTAGGCTCGCATCAGACGATTACGTGACCGACAAAGCGTGTTAACAAGCAAAAATTCCAGGCTTTCAAGGTACTTGATGCCACCCCATGCAAGGTTGGAGGAATTCGAACTGACACCAGCGGCAAAATCGTTGCGATCGATTAGTGCCACACGAACACCTCGGCCCGCCAGCGATGCGGCAGCGACGGCGCCGTTAATTCCACCTCCCAGCACCAACACATCAAATGGTCGTTCCCGCAGCTTTTTTAGATTACTGTTGCGCAGGGTGGACATGCACACTCGCCCTCACGATAAAACCCATGGTAGGCCTACAATTCCCAATGTGCCCTACAGAGTATGATAAAACTTTTCGCGCTGTGACTCAGGCTCTTGCCGGCGCGGTGATAAATACCCACCTCCTTGTCGATCCTGCCAAAGGATACGTCACTCATGATACGGAGTTTGTTGCAGTCGGGATGTTCATTCAGCAGCTTGCGGTCCATGAAGGTAACGCCCATGCCCTGCTTCACCATGTGAATGCGTAACGACAAACTATTGACCTCCCATACCGTGCTGAACTGGTCACGCAAGCGCTGTATTGATGGTCGCAGATCAGGACTGTCCAACGCCGAGGCGATCAGCGGAGTCAATTTCAGTGCTTTCTCATCGCCCTTTATCATATCCTCGTAACGCGGGTGCTGGGGACTGACCACTAGGTGACGGGAGTCGGTATAAAAAGGAATGCATTCAAATGCAGCCATATCCTTTTGAAATGGCCCCAACCCCAGCTCCACGTTTCCAGAAAGGACAGCGGAAATAATGCTGCGCGAAGGCATCTCCGCCACTTTCATCCGCGTCTGCGGATTGCTCCGACAAAAGTCGCTGATCAGGTCGGGAGCATAAAAACGATTGAGAGACGCCGCGATCGCGAGGCTGAGGGTCTCTGTTTTGCCCTGCTTCAGTTGCGCGATATCTTCCAGCGTCTGCTGTTCATCACGCAGAACATCCACGGCGTGTTCAAAGAGCCGTTTGCCCACCTCGGTGAGGCGCAACTCCTTGCCGCGCTGCACCAACGGCGCCTCCAGTTTGTACTCCAGACCTGCGACCGCCTGACTGACAGCCGACTGGCTGACGTGCAGGGCATCCGCCGCCCGCTTGAACCCCCCCTCTTCAATCACTGCACGAAAGGCGCGCAACTCACTGTTTTCTAAGCGCATATAAGCCTCGCTAATACATCTATAAGTATAATTAACTCAGCTAATTATAATCGCTGGCTTATAATGTGGAAAATTACCAATTTAAGGTTCGTAGCCCGATGTCATCAGAAGAGACCATCTATTCCGAGGACCTCGCCGGTATTGTTGTTGGAGACACCGGCATTTCAGATGTGCAAGGCGACAGCGGCATCCTGAGCTACCGAGGCATCGATATCGCTGAGATGGTCGGTACCCCCTTCCTGCACTCCGTGTGGATGGTCTTGTTTGGCGAGTGGCCGACGGAGCAGGAAAAAAGCCGGCTTAAAGCCTTTATGTGCCGGCACGCCAGCCTGACGCACGACGACATTGATCTACTGGAGAAAGTGACCCGGGATCTGCACCCCATGTTGATGCTGCAGGGTATGGTGCCACTGCTCCGTCTGCCCAAGGAAAACACTCTCGACGTCAACCCGGATGCGGAGCAGGGGCTGTTCCTCGCGGCGAAAATCGCCGGGCTTATCGCGGCCCACTACCGCTTGTCCCAAAACAAGTCCATCCTGCAGCCGGTGCCTGGTAAGCTATTCCATGAAAACTTCCTGACGATGTTCCATGGGTCGGCGCCGACCGAGGAACAGCGGCGGATGCTGGATGCCGCGCAGATACTGCAAATGGAGCACAGTTACAATGCCGGCACCTTTGCCGGGCGTGTCTGTGCCAGCACGCTGGCGCCCATCCAATCCTGTATTTCCGCTTCCATTGGCACCCTGTTTGGCAAGCTGCACGGCGGTGCCGACCAGGCTGCGCTGGAGATGGCAATGCAGATCGGTTCGCCCGAAAAGGCCGAAGCCTATGTAAAAGACTGCCTCACGAACAAGGTGAAGATCATGGGCATGGGGCACCGTGAGTACCGCACCGTCGACCCGCGCGCGAAAATCCTCAAACCGATGGCGATGGAACTGTGCCGCGATGACGAGAGTAAAAATCTGCTCGCCACACTGGTCGCCGTAGAGGAGGCCTGCCAGCAGGCGTTCGCAGCTAACGGCAAGGAAATCTGGGCCAATGTGGAATTCTACAAGGGTGCAGTGTTCCACAGCCTGGATATTCCTACACCCTACTTCACTGCCATGTTCGCCATGGCCCGCGTCTACGGTTACATTGCCCACTTCTTGGAATTCCGCCGGGACAGCCGCCTAATCCGACCGCGGGCCCGGTACACTGGCCACCCGGTAGGTACGCGCAGCAAATCAGCCGCCTGACAACGATGCCGGCGGTGAACGCACTGCCCCAGACTGGCACACAGACGGTGCGTAAAGATGGCCTACACCGCGGCCCTGCGCAAGACCAGTGGCAAACGACCATGCAAAGGAACTGTGCATTAGCGCCCGGACTCAAGCACGACCTAGACCGTGCAGGTCTTGTGATAGGCGGCTGTGTCTATTTGCTGCAATAAGCGCCTGTTCGGCAAACGAGCACCCGGAACTACGCTTCATGCGGCGGCAAAGCGCGCCCGGAACCCCCTTGCTCCGCCGGTATTCGGCGAACTGAAGGCCTGTTTTGCCGCAGTTTTTTTCATACGGAAGGTTTTCACCACAACCGCTCCAAGTGCCACAATGACCGACGCTGCGTCTGATCTGACAAGGCCGCGCCCACAGGATAGAATTGATCGAGCCCCTGAATCGCACCCTATGCGCCGTATCACACGAAACTTGCTGATAATCTGCACCGCCACATTGCTGTTAACCGGCTGTGGCGCAGGCGAGTCGCGAGTGGAGCAAGGCAACCGGGAAGGCATCCTGCACCTTGGCAATGGCACCGAGCCGCCAGGGCTGGATCCGCATACCACGACCAGCGTCTCTGCCAGCTGGATTCTCGGCGCCCTGTTCGAAGGCCTTATCACTTTGAATCCGGCCACACTGGCCATAGAACCTGGCGTCGCTTCACAGTGGAAGGTCAGTGATGACGGTATAACCTATACCTTCCACCTTAACCCAAAGGCCAGGTGGTCCAATGGCGATCCCGTTACTGCGGCGGATTTCGTCTGGTCCTGGCGCAGGGGATTACATCCCACTATGGGCAATCAGAACGCGTACTTACTTTATCCGGTGCTCAATGCCGAGGCTTTCGCTACTGGCAAGCTCAAGGATTTCGATGAGGTCGGTGTCAAGGCACTCGACACGCACACCTTACAAGTAACACTGAAGGCC
>JABSPW010000122.1 GCA_013214285.1 Halioglobus sp.
CCCGGCCGTAGCAGGCCGAGCAGATACCGTGCCGGGTTTCACAGGTAATGGGAGAGCGCACTTCGATCTCGTCGATACCCATTTCTTCGAGGCGCTTAATCCACAGCTCATCGAGCATGGTGCCTGCAGTAATCGAAATCTCGTCCTCACTACCGGGACGATAAACATCCTTGGCAACCATACGTCCGAGCACGCGGTCACCCAGCGATTCGATAATATCGCCACCGTCAATCACCGGTGTCATCAGCAGGCCGCTGTCGGTACCACAATCTTCCTCGGTTACCACCAGGTCCTGCGCGACATCCACCAGGCGGCGTGTCAGATACCCGGAGTTAGCAGTTTTCAGCGCCGTATCTGCAAGGCCCTTGCGCGCACCGTGGGTCGAGATAAAGTACTGCAGCACATTCAGGCCTTCACGGAAATTCGCGGTGATAGGGGTCTCGATAATGGACCCGTCCGGCTTGGCCATCAAACCCCGCATACCCGCCAGTTGACGAATTTGCGCCGGTGAGCCCCGAGCTCCCGAGTCCGCGTAAACATACACAGCATTGAAAGACTCCTGCTGCTCATCCTTACCCTCGCGGTTAGTAACCTTCTCGGTGGAAAGGCCTTCCATCATGGACCTGGACACCTGGTCGTTAGCGCGAGACCAGATATCGATCACCTTGTTGTATTTTTCGCCCTGGGTAACCAGACCAGCGGCGTATTGGTCCTCTATCTCCTTGACCTCTTCCTCGGCACTGTCTATCAATTTCGCCTTTTCATCAGGAATGACGAAGTCATTCACACCAATGGAGGCGCCGGAGCGCGTCGAATACTCGTACCCGGTATACATCAAACGGTCAGCGAAAATAACAGTCGCCTTGAGCCCGACCATGCGATAGCACTGATTGATAATGCGAGAGATCGCCTTCTTCGCCATACTCTGGTTCACCATAGCGAAGGCAATACCCTCCGGTACGATTTCCCACAATAATGCACGACCCACAGTCGTGTCGGCTATGAACGCACGCTCCAGCACTTCGCCCTCGTCAGTCTTGACGACCTCCTCAATGCGCACCTTGACCCGCGCCTGCAGGTGAACGTGTCCGCCGACGTAGGCTCGATGTACTTCGGAGACATTGGCAAAGACCATACCCTCACCCTGGGCGTTCACTCGCTCCCGGGTCATGTAGTAAAGACCCAATACAACGTCCTGTGATGGCACGATGATCGGCTCGCCACTGGCCGGGGACAAAATATTGTTAGTCGACATCATGAGGGCGCGCGCCTCAAGCTGCGCTTCTAGGGTGAGCGGCACGTGCACCGCCATCTGATCGCCGTCAAAGTCCGCGTTATAAGCTGCGCACACCAGTGGATGCAGCTGGATAGCCTTGCCCTCGATGAGCACTGGCTCAAAAGCCTGAATACCGAGCCGGTGCAGGGTTGGCGCACGGTTTAACAGTACCGGATGCTCACGAATAACCTCGGCCAGAATATCCCAGACTTCAGGTGGTTCCCGTTCGACCATTTTCTTGGCAGCCTTGATAGTAGTCGCGAGGCCCCTGGCTTCCAACTTGCCGAAAATAAACGGCTTAAACAGCTCCAGCGCCATTTTCTTCGGCAGTCCACACTGGTGCAGCTTCAAGGTTGGGCCTACCACAATCACAGAACGACCGGAGTAGTCGACGCGCTTACCCAGCAGGTTCTGGCGGAAGCGCCCTTGCTTGCCCTTGATCATGTCGGCCAGTGACTTCAGCGGGCGCTTATTGGAACCCGTGATAGCCCGGCCCCGACGACCATTATCCAGCAGGGCGTCTACCGATTCCTGCAGCATGCGTTTTTCATTGCGCACGATAATATCCGGCGCGTTAAGATCGAGAAGGCGCTTTAACCGATTGTTGCGGTTGATGACGCGCCGGTACAAATCGTTCAGGTCCGAGGTGGCGAAACGACCACCATCCAGCGGCACCAGCGGGCGCAAGTCAGGCGGCAGAACCGGCAAGACATTCAGCACCATCCACTGGGGCTTATTGCCAGAGCTGGCAAAGGCCTCCATCAGTTTCAGCCGCTTGGACAGTTTTTTGATCTTTGTTTCTGAGTTGGTCGCGGGAATCTCTTCTCGCAAAGTGTTAATCTCGTCCTGCAGATCAAGCTGCATCATTAGATCCTGGATCGCCTCCGCGCCCATCTTGGCAGAGAACTCGTCGCCAAATTCCTCCATAGCCTCATAATATTGCTCATCAGACAATAACTGACCCTGTTCCAAGGTTGTCATACCGGGGTCAGTGACCACATACGACTCAAAGTACAGTACCCTCTCAATGTCCCTTAGCGTCATGTCCAGTAGCAGTCCAATGCGGGAAGGCAGCGACTTTAGAAACCAGATATGGGCGACCGGGCTGGCCAATTCAATATGTCCCATGCGTTCCCGGCGCACCTTGGCGAGTGCGACTTCAACACCACACTTTTCACAGATCACACCGCGGTGCTTGAGCCGTTTGTATTTACCACAAAGGCATTCGTAGTCCTTTACTGGCCCAAAGATTTTCGCGCAGAACAATCCATCCCGCTCCGGCTTAAAGGTCCTGTAATTAATAGTCTCCGGCTTTTTGACTTCACCGAACGACCAGGAACGAATCAACTCCGGTGACGCCAGGCCGATACGGATCGAGTCAAATTCATCATTTTGTCCCTGGGACTTCAACAAATTAAGTAAGTCTTTCAAGGCGTTTCCTCCGCGAGGTATATTCTACCGCGAGTGCGCGCAAGCACAGCCGCTCCTATGTAGCATACTGTTTTGTTAATCATTCTCGAGATCAATATCAATTGCCAGAGAGCGTATCTCTTTCACCAACACGTTAAAGGATTCAGGCATACCCGGCTCCATACGATGGTCTCCATCGACGATATTCTTGTACATCTTCGTGCGCCCGGCGACGTCGTCGGACTTCACCGTAAGCATTTCCTGCAAGGTATGGGCAGCGCCGTAGGCCTCCAACGCCCACACTTCCATCTCACCAAATCGCTGCCCACCAAACTGGGCCTTACCGCCCAACGGCTGCTGCGTCACAAGACTGTAAGAACCGGTCGATCGAGCATGCATCTTGTCATCCACCAGGTGGTTCAGTTTCAACATATACATGTAACCCACAGTGACAGATTGATCGAAAGCATCTCCGGTGCGGCCATCATACAAGGTAACTTGACCACTCTCGGGCATACCCGCCAGCTCCAACAAGCGCTTGATAGCTCCTTCTTCCGCACCATCAAACACGGGAGTTGCCATAGGTACGCCACCGGCCAGGTTCTGGGCTAATTCCATCACCTCGGCGTCCTTCAACGAGTTAATATCCTCGTTTCGGCCATCGCCATTATTATAAATTGTCTCAATGAATTTCCTGACTTCGGCGGCCTGCCGCTGTTCCCTGATCATGGCGTCAATTTTGTCGCCAAGACCTTTTGCTGCAAGACCAAGGTGGGTCTCGAGAACCTGCCCAACATTCATCCGCGACGGCACGCCAAGAGGATTTAGTACGATATCTACTGGTTCGCCATTCTCATCATAGGGCATATCCTCTACGGGCATGATCACAGAGATGACACCCTTGTTGCCGTGTCGACCCGCCATCTTATCACCCGGCTGGATGCGGCGCTTAATCGCTAGGTAAACCTTGACGATCTTGAGCACACCCGGCGCGAGGTCATCACCACTTTGCAGCTTGCCCTTCTTGTCTTCGAAACGCTCCTCGAGCAGCCTATTCTGCTCCTCCAACTGTTTCTGTGCCGACGCCAGCGCCTCATTCAGCTTGGCATCAGACAACCTCAGCTTAAACCACTGCTCACGATCCAATTCGTCGAGTACCGGAGCGGTAAGCACCGTGCCCTTGCTCAGCCCGCCACCACTCACAGTCTCCTTGCCCTTTAGCAGCCCTTTCAGATGCGCAAAGGTCGCTTCCTCCAGAATACGATACTCTTCCTTCAGATCCTTACGATACTGGTCGAGTTGGTGCGTCTCAATCTGCAATGCGCGTGTATCTTTCTCTAACCCATCCCGGGTGAAAACCTGCACATCAATAACCGTTCCTTTAGTGCTAGATGGTACGCGCAGTGATGTATCTTTTACATCTGACGCCTTCTCACCGAAGATCGCACGCAACAACTTCTCTTCCGGCGTGAGTTGTGTTTCACCCTTCGGGGTCACCTTACCCACAAGAATATCACCGGCCTCCACCTCGGCACCAATGAACACAATGCCTGACTCGTCCAGCTTGGAGAGGGCACCCTCACCCACGTTCGGTATGTCCGCTGAGATCTCTTCCGAACCCAACTTTGTATCGCGAGCGATACAGGTCAGCTCCTGAATATGGATGGTGGTGAAACGATCCTCCTTTACTACCTTTTCAGAAACCAAGATGGAATCCTCGAAGTTGTAGCCGTTCCAAGGCATGAACGCGATACGCATATTCTGACCCAGCGCTAACTCACCCATATCGATAGACGGGCCATCCGCCAAGATGTCACCCCGTTCAACGACGTCTCCCGCCTTCACGATGGGGCGCTGATTGATGCATGTGTTCTGATTAGAACGGGTGTACTTGGTCAGGTTGTAAATGTCGACAGGGGCCTGGTCAACTCCGACGTCCTTATCACTCACACGCACGACGATACGGCTAGCATCAGCAGAATCAACCACACCAGAGCGCTGAGCCACAACGCATACGCCTGAATCAGCTGCCACGTAACGTTCCATGCCCGTGCCTACCAATGGCTTTTCCGCTACTAGCGTCGGCACCGCCTGACGCTGCATGTTAGAACCCATGAGAGCACGGTTGGCATCATCATGCTCAAGGAACGGAATCAGAGCCGCCGCCACCGACACCACCTGTTTGGGCGAAACATCCATGTAGTCGACATCCTCAGGCGACTGCAGCGTGAATTCATTCATATAGCGCACATTAATGAGCTCTTCGGTGAACTTATTGTTCTTGTCCAGCGGCGCAGACGCCTGGGCAATAACGTATTCCGCCTCGTTAATCGCAGACAAAAACTCAATATCGTCCGTCACTTTACCGTTCTTAACCTTCCGATAAGGACTCTCGAGAAATCCATATGCGTTGGTGCGAGCATAGGTTGCCAACGAATTGATGAGACCGATATTCGGGCCCTCCGGCGTCTCGATTGGACATACCCGCCCATAATGCGTGGGATGCACGTCCCGCACCTCAAAGCCTGCCCGCTCTCGGGTCAAACCGCCGGGCCCAAGGGCCGATACGCGACGCTTATGCGTGACTTCGGACAGGGGGTTATTTTGGTCCATAAACTGGGACAGTTGACTTGAACCGAAGAATTCCTTGACCGCAGCGGAGACTGGCTTGGCATTAATCAAATCCTGAGGCATCAAGCCCTCACTCTCTGCCATGGAAAGGCGCTCCTTGACTGCACGCTCCACGCGCACCAGGCCAACCCGAAACTGGTTCTCTGCCATCTCACCAACGCTGCGCACACGGCGGTTACCGAGATGATCGATATCATCTACCATCCCTTGCCCGTTACGGATACCGACCAGCGTCTGTAAAACGTCAACAATATCCTCCTTGTCAAGCACACCACTGCCAGTTACTTCCGCACGCCCAAGACGCCGGTTAAATTTCATGCGCCCGACGCCAGATAGGTCATAACGATCAGGAGAAAAGAACAGATTCTGGAACAGATTCTCCGCGGACTCCTTTGTCGGTGGCTCGCCCGGTCGCATCATGCGGTAAATTTCTACCAAGGCCTCCAGCTCATTACGCGTAGAATCCTGCCGCAGCGTATCCGAGATAAAAGGTCCGCAATCCAGCTCATTCGTGTACAACGTTTCAATTTTTCGGACCTCAAGTTCGGCGAGCTTTTCAAGAACTTCGGCGGTAATCTCAGTATTGCATTCTATCAACACCTCGCCGGTTTCCTCGTCGACGATGTCCTGCGCCAAGGCACGGCCATGCAGATATTCAACCGGTATTTCGAGTTGCTTGATTTTCGCCTCTTCTAGCTCGCGAATATGGCGTGCCGTAATACGGCGGCCCTGTTCTACGACAACCTTATTACCTGCCTTGATGTCGAAGGCAGCGACATCACCCCGAAGGCGCTCGGGAATCAGCGCCATGCTGTACTTACCCGCTTTGGTGACGCTGAACGCATTGGTATCGTAGAACATCTCCAGGATGTCTTGGGTCTCATACCCGAGTGCTCGCAACAAGATTGTCGCCGGTAATTTGCGACGACGATCGATGCGAACAAACACAAGGTCCTTCGGATCAAACTCAAAGTCCAGCCATGAACCGCGGTAAGGAATGACCCGCGCTGAGTAGAGCAACTTACCCGAAGAATGGGTCTTGCCCTTGTCGTGATCGAAAAACACACCGGGGGAGCGGTGCAACTGGGATACAATAACCCGTTCGGTACCATTGATAACGAAAGTGCCGTTGTCGGTCATCAGGGGAATCTCCCCCATATACACTTCCTGCTCCTTGATGTCCTTGATGGTCTTATTAGATGACTCCTTGTCATAGATAATCAAGCGCACCTTGACCCTCAAAGAACATGAATAGGTCACCCCTCGAAGCTGACATTCATTGACGTCAAAGATGGGTTTGCCCAACTTATAATCAACATACTCCAGTGCTGCATTGCCACTGTAGCTGACGATAGGGAATACCGACTTGAACGCAGCGTGCAGGCCAAAATCACCGCGCTCTTCAGACGGTATATTGTGCTGCGTAAACTTGCGATACGAGTCCATTTGAATCGCAAGCAGATAAGGAACATCCATCACCTTCGGCAAGACACCGAAGTCCTTGCGAATACGTTTTTTCTCAGTGTACGAGTATGCCATCAGTACTCCCCAGCGTGTTTCATGTTGGACCGTCCCTCGGACGATCAGCGAGCTCGATGCGGGCTCTAAAAACAGATGGCGGACAATTGCCCATCCATCCTGAGTATCTTTTCTTCAAGCGGCGGAAGGCCGACGAACGTCAGTCCGTCAGCCCTATGCGCTTCCGGCCGAAGCCAGGACATGACCAAGCTTACTTGAGCTCGGCTGCACCGCCTGCTTCTTCCAGCTGTTTCTTGATGTCTTCGGCCTCGTCTTTCGATGCCCCTTCCTTGATCGGCGAAGGCGCGCCGTCAACTAGACCCTTAGCTTCTTTCAGACCCAAGCCAGTTACCGCACGAACAACTTTGATGACGTTGACTTTCTTTTCACCGGCGGCGGTGAGAACGACATCAAACTCTGTCTTCTCTTCCGCTGCGCCACCGGCATCGCCACCAGCGGCAGCAGCCGGAGCAGCCGCTACAGCTGCGGCCGCGGTCACGCCAAACTTTTCTTCCATCGCTTCAATGAGCTCCACAATATCCATTACGCTCATCTCAGCAATTGCATCTAAAATTTCGTCTTTGGACAAAGCCATGACTACCCTCTCCCAATTAGCTGATTAACATTTCATACAGGGGCTTATGCCGCTGCTTCTTTCTGATCGCGTACCGCTGCAAGCGTGCGAACCAGTTTCCCAGGCACTTCATTCATCGATTGAACCAACTTAGTCAACGGCGCTTTCATGACACTCATCAACAGCGAGAGCGCTTGATCGCGGGTCGGCAATTTGGCCAGCACATCAATGTGATCCGCACCCAGCATCTGGCCACCCACCGCCAGCACCTTCACTTCGAACTCCTCGTTTTCTTTCGAGAAGTCCTTGAAGAGTCGAGCCGCCGCACCGGGATCTTCCATAGAAAATCCGAACAGGGAGGGGCCGGTCAACGAGTCCTTGACGCACTCGTATTCGGTCCCCTCCAGTGCACGCTTGGCCAGAGTGTTCCGCACAACACGGAGAGTCACCTGGTTTTCACGTGCGGTTGCACGCAGGGCTGTCATCCCGTCTACGGTTACGCCACGCGAGTCGGCGATAACCAGCGACAGGGCGCTGGTGGCAGTCTCGTTAACTTCAGCTACGATCGCTTTTTTGTCTTCGAGTCCAATTGCCACTGGAATACTCCTGGATTACTACATTTTTGATGACAACACACTTATGCCGCCATCGCTCATGTGGTGAACTCTTCACCATCTGCGTAGGCTTTGTCTCGCCCAAACGGACAAGCCGCAATTAAACCTCCGCCGCCACACTGTATCGGCGGTGGCACCTACGGTCTTTGATGGCCTTCGGCTCTCAGCTAACTGGGCTTAACGCCCCGCCTTTTCCAAAGACCTCAAAATGGACCGGCTCCGCATCTTGTGGATCGCGCTACCGGCCTCCACGCCACCTCCCTGCGGCGCTCTGAAGGATCGCCCCTTGTGAGGGCAAACCAGTCAAACTTCTACCGACGCCTGGTCAATAGTGATACCCGGCCCCATTGTAGTGCTCAAGCTGATCTTCTTGAGATAGATGCCCTTAGCCGCCGCAGGCTTGATCTTTTTAAGATCGGCGAGCAGCGCCTCCAGGTTCCCTTTAATGGCATCCGGCTCAAAACTGACTTTGCCAATGCCACCGTGAACGATACCATTCTTGTCTGTGCGGTATCGCACCTGGCCGGCCTTGGCGTTATTCACTGCCGTTTCCACATCAGGCGTCACCGTACCGGTCTTTGGGTTTGGCATAAGGCCGCGGGGGCCCAATACTTGGCCCAATTGCCCGACGACACGCATTGCGTCCGGTGAGGCAATCACGACATCGAAATCCATCATGCCGCCTTTCACCTGCTCAGCCAGCTCTTCCATACCGACCAAATCGGCACCGGCGGCTTTTGCTTTTTCAGCTGCATCACCCTGGGTGAACACGGCGACCCGAACATCGGAGCCCGTACCGTGCGGCAGAGTTGTCGCACCGCGCACAGCCTGATCGGACTTCTTGGCATCAATACCCAAATTAACGGCAACTTCTACCGTCTCGTTAAACTTCGTCGTGGCAAACTCCTTTAAAAGGCTGACCGCGTCCTCCAGCGAATAGGCTTTTTCAGGGTCCACTTTATTCTTGAACGCGCGGACGCGCTTCGACAACTTGGCCATCTCAGTTCACCCCCTCAACATCAAGGCCCATGGAGCGGGCACTGCCAGCGATAGTCCTGACGGCAGCGTCCATATCCGCCGCTGTAAGATCCGGCCATTTCTGGTTGGCGATGTCTTCCAGCTGATCGCGGTTGACTGTGCCAACCTTGCTCGTATTGGGCGTGCCGGAACCTTTCTTCACCTTGGCCGCCTTCAGCAACAGCGTGGATGCCGGCGGCGTCTTTTTGATAAAAGTGAAGGAACGATCCGAATACACGGTAATAATTACCGGGACCGGCAAACCCGGCTCCATGCCTTGAGTCTCGGCGTTGAACGCCTTACAAAACTCCATAATATTCACACCATGCTGACCCAAAGCAGGGCCCACGGGCGGACTGGGATTTGCCTGGCCGGCTTTCACTTGCAGCTTGATATAAGCCTCAACTTTCTTCGCCATTACTTGTCTCCTGGGTTCAAACGCCCTTTCAACCATTGCGGCCTACTAGGGCTCCCCTGTTTGGGGCCAGACTACATGCTGTCCCCGCTTCACGAAACGACGGATTAAACCGTCCCCTTTGCTGTCAAGCCTTCTCGACCTGACCGAACTCGAGCTCCACCGGGGTAGAACGACCAAATATCAGCACCGCCACATTGAGGCGACTCTTTTCATAGTTGACGTCCTCGACGACTCCGTTGAAGTCGTTGAACGGCCCGTCAACCACCCGCACCATTTCGCCGGGCTCAAACAGTGTTTTAGGCCGCGGCGCCTCAACCCCGTCCTCTACCCGCTGCAGGATTGCTTCCGCCTCCTTGTCGGTAATGGGTGCCGGCGCGTCCGCCTTGCCGCCTATAAAACCCAATACACGCGGCGTTTCCTTCACCAGATGCCAGGTCTCGTCTTCCAGTTCCATTTGCACCAGCACATAGCCCGGGAAAAACTTGCGCTCGCTACGGCGTTTCTGCCCACCGCGCATTTCCACGACCTCCTCGGTGGGCACCATAACGTCACCAAAGCGATCCTGCATTTTGTGCAGGTCGATACGTTCCTTCAGGGCAGCGGCAACTTTCTTCTCATAGCCCGAGTAGGCGTGTATCACGTACCAGCGCATTGCCATCAATTAACCCTTTTCAACTACGTTACACAATGGCCAGCGAAACGAGCCAGCCAAAAAATGAATCCAGACCCCACAGCAGCAGCGCTACCAGAATCACGAACGCCACAACAATCAACGTGGTCTGTACGGATTCCTGCCGGGTGGGCCAAACCACCTTACGAATCTCTGTTCTAGACCCTTTGACCAGCTCCCAGAACGCCACACCCTTGGCCGTCTGCAAAGCCACCGTACCGGCGATTCCGGCGATAACAAGAATACCCAGCACCCGGTAAAGCAGCGACTCTTCGGCGTAATAGCTATTGCCCACCACAGCGACTGCCACAAGCGCAAAAACCACCAACCATTTAGCTGTATCAAATTTACTGGTGGCTGTTTCCACACTCATGCTTGAACCCCGATACCTTCCATTTGACCTGCTACTCATCTATTACCTGGTGACTGTGCCCACTATAGACGCAACCCCCGCCATGTGATGGCAGGCCAGGAGGGAATCGAACCCCCAACCTGCGGTTTTGGAGACCGCTGCTCTGCCAATTGAGCTACTGGCCTAACTCTCTTGCTTAGACGACGAAGCCGAACTGCTTAAAAAGCGGCTCGGCTTTATCGTAACAAGGGATCAGAATAAGGCTGGTATTCGATGCGACACAATACGGATGTCGCCCCAGCCAAATACCTTACGCCAACCCC
>JABSPW010000123.1 GCA_013214285.1 Halioglobus sp.
CCTTGACTGCATCCACAGCCACGCGGCTTCGTAACTCTTCGAGAAAATACGCAACGCCCTCGTCAATGATGAGGTCCGCCTTACGCGACTCATTGCTGCGAGTACGCAAGTTTTCATCAACGATTTCGCGCAGGTCATCGACGCTATAGAGGTAGACATCTGGTAGGTCACCCACTTGCGATTCGATGTCTCGCGGCACCGCTAGATCTATCATTAACCAGGGCCGGTGCTTTCGTCCTTTGAGAGCCTCCTCTACCGCGCCCTTGCCAAGAATAGGCAATTGACTAGCGGTGGACGTAATCACTATATCTGCCTCAGCCAACTGCTGCGGTATATCGGCGAGCAACACTGCTTCAGCATTGAATTTCTGTGCCAGCTCCCTCGCTCTACCCAGGGTGCGGTTAGCAATGACGATATGCCTGACACCGGCACCGATCAGGTGCCGCGCCACCAATTCGATCGTTTCTCCGGCACCGACAAGTAAGGCATTGCAGGCACCTAACTCGGAAAAGATGTGCCCGGCCAGGTCCACCGCCGCATAGGCGACGGAGACAGGGTTTTCACCGATGGCGGTATCCGTGCGCACGCGCTTGGCAATCGAAAATACACGGGGGAATAAACGGCTCAACTCACTACCCACTGTCGCGGCTTCAACAGCAACAGCGTAGGCTGACTTGAGTTGTCCGAAAATCTGCGGTTCGCCCAACACCATGGAGTCCAGGCCACTGGCCACCTCAATCATATGCCGCAGCGCGGCTGCACCAGAGAAATAGTAGGCACTCTGCTGCAATTCCTGCACAGAAAGGTGATGGTATTTGACCAGCCAATCGACCAACGCAACTGCACTATCGTCAGGTCTGCTGGCCTCAGCGACGACGGCATACAGCTCAGTCCGATTGCAGGTGGAGAGAATGACCACCTCATCCAGATAATCTAGATCACAGGCATCTACCATCGCCTCACCTAGTTGCTCCGGGGCGAAAGCAACCCGCTCGCGGACGTCCACCGCCGCGGAGTTGTGATTGATGCCCAATGCAATCAGGTTCATGGTCAAACTAACCGTCTCCACTACAAACACCCTTTCCAGGGGGCTCCGCGAACGCACGCAGAACCCTGACTGATACCTTCAAAAACTCTCCCGATTTTAACAAGTTAGGTGATAAAAGACAGTGCTGCAAAGATCAGCTTGCGACCGCAGGCGACGCGCCAGCTCAGTGGCCAACTGGGTTTCATACCCTGTCTGTGTCATCATAGCCTCTGTTTATTCGCCGGATGGCCCCACGCCTAAACACCATGTCGCGCGTTCCCGTCATCACTTTAACCTGTGCGCTACTCACAGCCTGCGCGGCACAGACACCGTCCCCCATAGCGTCACAGGACGAAGATGTAGCGCCCGCGGACACCACCACTAAACAGGTCACAGAGCGCGCGATACCGCCCGACAGCCTGTACCCGCTGCTGCTGGCCGAATTCGCCCTGCGTCAGCGCGCGTATGACGTAGCGCTCAATCAGTACATGCAACAGTCACAACTGCTGAGAGACCCCGCCTTGAGCGCGCACACGACGCACCTGTCTCAGTTTCTACAGCGCGACGAGGAGGCACTGCGCTCTGCGCAACTGTGGGTCGAGTTGGACCCTGCCGGCATCGAGGCAAATCACACGCTGGCAGAAATGCTCATCCGCAGGGGCCGCAACGCGGAAGCGGTGCCCCTACTGGAGGCGGTGCAGCGGGCCGGCGCCAACGCGAATTTCCCCGCCCTGGTCAGCGGCTATAGCCGCATGACGCCAGGGCAGCGCGCCGCGCTGGAACAGTCTCTCGACGGCTTATCCGCGGAATTTCCTTACAATACTGGCCTGCTCCTGGCCCTGGCACTGATCGACGCCGAGAACCAAAATTACACTGACGCCCTGAAACAACTGGACACGCTGTTCGCACGTGAACCAGAACAGCCCCAGGCACTGTTGCTCGAGGCACGCATCTTAATCGAAACCAGGGCGCGCGATCCCTATGCACGGCTGGAAGCAGTGTTAGAGGACAATCCGGACGCGAAGATGTTACGCCTGCAATATGCCGGCCTGCTTACCGCCACCGATATGCAGGCGGCTCGGGCGCAGTTCGAAATCCTCTTGCAGCAGGCGCCCGAGGACCCCGACCTGCTGTTCTCGCTCGCGCTGATCAATCGTGAAATTGGCAACTCCGAGGCCGCCAGCGACTACCTCCTGCGCTCCATCGAACTGGGGCAGCGACGCAGCGAAGCCTACTATTACCTTGGTCGGATCGCGGAAGAACGCGGACACACGGCGCAAGCCATCGCCTATTACTCCAAGGTCGCGCATGGTAATGAATATCTCGCCGCCTGCAGCCGCGTCGGACAAATCCTGATTGCCCAGAGCAAATGGCAGCGCCTTGCCAGCTGGTTTGACGAGCAACGGACTACCCAGCCCGAGTCCAGGGCGCAGCTCTACGGACTGGAGGCGGAGCTGCTGTCCCAGGCCGATCAGTACGACAAGGCCATGGCGGTCTACGACCAGGCAATTGAAGAGTTACCGGAGAACATCCCGCTGCGTTATGCGCGAGCCATGCTCTACGACAAACGCGGCGATCTGGCATCCATGGAGCAGGATTTGCGCAGCATCCTAGCCACAGACCCCGACAATGCCACCGCACTCAATGCCTTGGGATATACCCTGGCAGACCGCACCACCCGGTACAATGAGGCCATGCAGCTAATATCCCGGGCTTTGGAATTGCGCCCTAATGAACCGGCGATTCTCGACAGTATGGGCTGGGTCTTGTTCCGCACCGGGCGTTACACGGCGTCAATCAACTATTTGCAGCGCGCTTACCTTGCGTTTCCCGACCCGGAGGTGGCCGCGCACCTTGGCGAGGTGCTATGGACGCAGGGCGATATCGAAGCAGCCCGCAACGTGTGGCGGGAGGCCTTGCGGCGCGACCCGGGGCACCCGTTACTGATCGGCACACTCAAGCGCCTGGGCGTTGACGCGGTGTCGCTCAGCGCCGGGGAAAATTGATATGCCACTGTCTGCAGTCAATTACCCCAGCCTTGTTCTGGTCGCACTCTGCATCGGCGGCTGTGCCGCGCAGCAGGATTCACCCCTCGATGCACTGCCAGGGCAAACCTGGCAGGCCCACAGCACCCAGTTAAGCGGACTAAGGCACTGGACCGCCCGCGGCAAAGTTGCAGTGCGGACGGCGGAGACTGCCGAGTCCGCGACCCTGCAATGGCAACAGCAGGGCGAGGAAACCGACCTGCGATTGCAGGGCCCCCTGGGTATCAACGCCATCACCATCCACAGTGATGGCGAGCAGCTCGAGATACTGTACAGGGGTGAACGGCGCGTACTGGATATCGCCAGCCGCGACAGCCTGCAAAGCAGTACCGGCTGGGATCTTCCTGTCGGGGCCTTGGTCTACTGGTTGAAAGGTCTGCCCTCCCCCGATTTGACTGTGCAAGCTCTCGATGTCAACCCAGCCACGGGCCTACTCGCGCACCTGGCGCAGGGTGGTTGGCACATTGACTACCTGGATTACGGAGCATTTGGCAGTTTCACTTTACCGCAGCGGCTACAAATCAAACGCGGAATGACGGAGGCAAAGGTCATCATCGCCCGCTGGCAGACCGAACCGGACTGATGCTGTCTGTTGTTTCACCGGCAAAGCTGAACCTGTTCCTGCATATCACCGGCCAACGCGCCGATGGCTACCACGAACTGCAAACCCTGTTCCAATTGCTGGATTGGGGGGACCACCTCACGTTCACCCCTGATAACAGCGGCACCATCACCCTGGATGGCAGCGAGAACACCATTCCTTTAGAGGAAAACCTCGTTTTTAAGGCCGCGACGCTATTACAGCGGGACGGCCTGGGTGCTCGTGTGCACTTACAAAAACGCATCCCTGCCGGCGCCGGCCTGGGCGGCGGCAGCTCCAATGCCGCTACGACCCTCCTGGTCCTCAATCACCTCTGGGAGCTTGGCTTAACACGTCACGCCTTGCTCGATCTAGGCGCCACTTTGGGCGCCGACGTGCCCGTATTTGTCGGTGCACACAGCGCATGGGCGGAGGGCATCGGAGAGCGCCTCACCCCAATCGACCTGCCGGCACGCTGGTACCTCATTGTGGCCCCGGCATGCCACGTGTCCACCGCCCGTGTTTTTTGCCACCGGCAATTGACACGCAACAGCATCCCCATCAAAATGGCGACCTTTTTTCAGGGCGACACCCGTAACGACTGCCAGGACCTTGTCCGGCAGCTGTACCCGGAGGTCGACAACTCTCTGAAAATAATGGAGAAATTTGGAAAAGCCAGACTGACTGGCACCGGCGCCTGTGTGTTCGTCAGCTTCGATTACGAGGCCGAGGCCAAGGCCGCGCGCGCGCGGTTGCCTGTTGGGCTGACAAGTATTCTGGCCAAGGGCATCAATCCGTCACCGGTTCTGTCAGTTTTGCCCAGCCCAGAGGATTGATTGGGGTGTCGCCAAGCGGCAAGGCACCGGGTTTTGATCCCGGCATTCGCAGGTTCGAATCCTGCCACCCCAGCCATACAGGCCGCGTCATGTGCCAGAAGCACCGGGCGCGCCATTTATTCACCGACGGAAGCCGAACAAGGTAGCGTGTAGTGTCCACAAAAATGATGGTCTTCACGGGCAACGCCAACACGGCACTGGCTCGGAAAGTGGCCAGCCGCTTGTACCTTGCCCTGGGTAAGGCAAATGTTGGCCGGTTCAGCGACGGCGAGACCGCCGTCGAGTTGAACGAGAATGTGCGTGGCAAGGACGTGTTTGTCCTGCAGTCGACCTGCGCCCCGACCAATGACAACCTGATGGAATTGGTGGTCATGATCGACGCACTGCGGCGAGCATCAGCCACCCGTATCACCGCCGTAATGCCCTATTTCGGCTACGCCCGGCAGGACCGACGCGTGCGTTCAGCGCGCGTACCCATTACTGCCAAAGTGGTCGCTGACATGATGGTCGCTGTAGGTGTAGACCGCGTGCTGACAGTGGACCTGCATGCGGAGCAGATCCAGGGCTTCTTCCAGTGCCCGGTGGACAACATTTACGGATCACCGGTGCTCATCCAGGACATTCTCGACAGCGAATACAAGGACCTCATTGTTGTCTCACCGGATATTGGCGGTGTCGTGCGGGCACGAGCCATTGCCAAACAGCTTAACGAGGCAGACCTGGCCATTATCGACAAGCGGCGTCCCAAGGCCAACGAGGCACAAATCATGAACCTTATCGGTGAGGTCGATGGCCGTACCTGCCTGCTTGTGGACGACATGGTCGATACCGCGGGCACCCTATGCAAAGCGGCAGACGCACTAAAAGAACAAGGTGCTTCCAAGGTCATCGCCTATTGCACCCATCCAGTGTTATCCGGTAAGGCACTTGACAATGTGCAGGCCTCCCAACTCGACGAGTTGGTCGTGACAGACACGATTCCGCTGAGTGAGGCGGCGCAATCAGTACGCAAGGTTCGCCAGCTCACCATCGCAGACCTGCTGGCTGAGTCTATCCGCAGAGTGTCCAACGAGGAATCCATCAGCGCGCTGTTCCAGTAGGGCAGCGTTAACCGCAACCCCGTTACGCTACCGGTCGCAGGATTGTAACGGTTTATCAAAGGAGTCGAGACGATGTCTGACCAATTTGAATTGAACGCAGAGGTGCGTAACGACATGGGGAAAGGTGCGAGCCGCCGCCTGCGTCGTGCCGCCGGCCTGGTACCCGCCATCATATACGGTGGCGACAGAACGCCTCAGCCTATCAGCCTGAATCGCAAGGACCTGGAGAAGGCGCTGGAGGACGAGGCGTTTTATACCCACGTCCTGACTGTCATTGTCGGCAAGGAAAAAGAGAAGACTATTCTCAAGGACCTGCAGCGACACCCGGCAAAAAATCGGGTCATGCACGCAGACTTTCTGCGCATTGA
The DNA here is from genome assembly GCA_013214285.1 of Halioglobus sp. Taxonomy (GTDB): domain Bacteria; phylum Pseudomonadota; class Gammaproteobacteria; order Pseudomonadales; family Halieaceae; genus Marimicrobium. Next base: position 5,957 of record JABSPW010000123.1, read on the forward strand.
TGACAACGTGGCGCTGAAGGTGCACGTACCGATTCACTTCCTCAACGAGGACACCTGCGTCGGCGTGAAGATGGAAGGCGGCATGATTCAGCATCAAACCACGGATATCGAAGTCCAGTGCCTCCCGGCTAAAATCCCTGCGTATATCGAGGTCGACATGGTCGAGGTGGCAGTTGGCCAGATCGTGCACCTGTCCGACATCACCCTGCCAGAAGGCGTCACCTCGGTGGCACTGGCGCTTGGTGAAGACCACGACCTGGCAGTAGCTTCCGTGCTCGCTCCCAGGGGAGTCGAGGAAGAAGCTGAGGGTGTGGAAGCCGCCGCTGGCGATGTCGCGGACGGCGGCGGAGCCGACGGGGATACCAAAGCCGAACCTGAGGCAGACCGCGAGGAATAAGTTCGCGCTGTCGTTTTCACCAAAGGATAATCCCAGGTGGCCATCAAGCTCCTTGTGGGACTGGGCAACCCTGGTCGAGAGCACCAGGGCACGCGTCACAATGCAGGCGCGGCTTGCATAGAGGCTCTGGCGCGACGCAGCGGCATATTCCTGCAAGAGGACTCCAAGTTCTTTGGGCTGACCGGACGCGTGACTCTGTCCGGTCACGAGCTGCGCTTGCTGATACCCACGACCTATATGAACGAAAGCGGGAAGTCGGTTGCAAGCATGGCCAGCTTTTACAAGATCTCTCCGGAGGAGATGCTGATCGCCCACGATGAACTGGACATCGCCGCTGGCAGCGCGCGATTCAAACAGGGCGGCGGTCACGGCGGCCACAACGGCCTTCGGGATATCGTGCTGGCGCTGGGCAAGAACGCCAACTTCCACCGGCTACGTATCGGCATCGGACATCCCGGACAGGCGTCGAAGGTGACAGGCTATGTGCTCGGCAAGCCCTCACAGACGGATCGCGATCGTATCGATGCCAGTATCGACGAGGCCATCGCCGCCCTGCCCCTGCTGCTGGACGGCGACAGCACCAAGGCGATGACGCAACTGCACAGCTTCAGCGCCGCCTGAACGCACCCAACTAACGAGGAACGACATGGGTTTCAACTGCGGCATCGTGGGACTGCCGAACGTCGGCAAGTCCACTCTGTTCAACGCACTCACCAATGCGGGAATCGGCGCGGAAAACTTCCCCTTCTGCACCATCGAACCCAACGCAGGCATCGTACCGGTGCCGGATCCGCGACAGGACCGAATCGCAGCGATCGTCAAGCCACAACAGGTCGTCGCGACCACCATGGAATTTGTCGATATCGCCGGCCTGGTCGAGGGCGCCTCCAAGGGCGAGGGGCTGGGCAACCAGTTCCTGGCGAACATCCGCGAAACGGATGCCATCGCCCACGTGGTGCGGTGCTTCGAGGACGAGAACGTGGTGCATGTGGCCAACCAGATCGACCCGCGCGCAGATATCGAGACGATCAACACCGAGCTGGCGCTAGCCGACCTGGAGAGTTGCGAAAAGCAGTTGCAGAAAGTCACCCGCACCGCCAAGGGCGGCGACAAGGAAGCCATCGCCATGAAGGCGCTGCTGGAAAACCGCCTGCTGCCCCATCTCAATGAGGCGAAGCCGGTGCGCGCCTTATCGCTGGATGAAGCGGAAGCCGCGCTGGTCAAGACATTGTTCCTGTTGACAACCAAACCCACCATGTACATCGCTAACGTGGACGAAGACGGGCTCGAGGGTAATGCCCATGTTGACATCGTTAAATCGATTGCCGACGACGAGAACGCTGGCGTGGTGATTATCTGCAACAAACTGGAGGCAGAAATCGCGGAGCTTGACGGCGAGGAGCGCCAGGAGTTTTTACAGGAGTTGGGGCTGGAGGAATCCGGCCTTGACCGGGTCATCCGCGCCGGGTACCAACTATTAAACCTGGAAACCTATTTCACCGCGGGTGAGAAGGAAGTCAGGGCCTGGACGGTAAGAATCGGCGCCACTGCTCCTGAGGCTGCCGGCGTCATACACACGGACTTCCAGAAGGGCTTTATCCGGGCCGAGGTCGTCGGCTACGAAGACTTTATCGCCCACGATGGCGAACAAGGTGCGAAAGACGCCGGACGCTGGCGCCTGGAGGGCAAGGACTACGTGGTGCAGGACGGCGACGTCATCCACTTCCGCTTCAACGTCTAGAAGCGCGCACTTACCAGGGTATCGTGTTGCCCTGGTAATCTAGAAATGCCCCGTTATCCTCAGTGTTCAACGCATCGATCACCTCGATCATACCCGCAACACTGTCCTTCGGCTCCACCGGAGCACCGGCCCCGCCCATGCGCGTCTTGACCCAGCCCGGGTGCATGACAATGGTGATGAAACCCTGTTTACCCAGCTCTGCGGCCAGAGACTTGTTGAACATGTTCAGCGCCGCCTTACTCGCCCGGTATCCGTAGTAGCCACCCCGATTCTGCTCAATACTCCCCATAGTGCTGCTGATCTTGACGACGGTCTTACCCTCCCCCGCCTCAAGGTTCGGCAGTAGTGCCTGTGTGACACGCATGGGGCCCAGGCTGTTGACGTCAAAGGTATGCGCGATCTCGTCGAAATCGGTCGTCGCAAAACTATTTGCGGTGTGGCCGCCGATACCCGCGTTGTTGATCAACAAATCGATGGGCACACCCTGCAATCGTGCTGCGAGCGCCTGCACGCTGGCAGAGTCCGTCACATCCAATTGCTCCACCCGAACACCCAGGTCTTTCAGCTCAATGGCCTCATCCGGCTTGCGTGCAGTACCAATCACCGAGTCGCCGCGCGCGCTCAACTGCCGCGCGAATTCCAGGCCGATGCCCCGGTTGGCCCCTGTAATCAGCACGGTCTGGGGCTCGTCAGCAAGCGATGCCGGGAGACCGCCGAACAGGGCCACCGCGGCTAATCCTATGTGAATCAAAAATCTGTATCGCACGCCTACCCCCTCGTCATTGCCTTAAAAGTGCTTCCTTGTGTGCAGTGTAGCCCGGATGGGAGGAGACGCGAGGGGCGCCGGCGGCCGCTGCCTCAAAGCCGGGTATCACCTTGACTTGCCGGGTAAATTTCCGGAAAATGCGCGCCTCTTCAGGGGTCCGATTTCGACCCTTTCTGTTGACTGTGGCTACGTAGCTCAGCTGGTTAGAGCACAGCATTCATAATGCTGGGGTCGGTGGTTCAAGTCCACCCGTAGCTACCACCTCGTTGTCACGAGCTGTACTTTGAGGTCACTCCCCTGACCTAGCGCACTGCGATTCCCGTTGTTTCCTGGCTCTTGATAATAGTCTCGCGGTTCATCAACCGCGTGGGCCAACTGAAACGCGACGAGCAGCACAAGGCCTGGCAGCCATTTTCCTTGCGTCATAATCCTATTCCTAAATGCGGGCTATCTGGCGGGTCTTGCTATTGGGGAGGAGGCATTCCTGCCGAATTCTCACTCTGAGACAACGTGGACAGGCCGGGCATGTCAGTAGCTTGCGCAGAGGCTGCAATCGCTGTCTCAGCAGGCGCTGTTGCCGCTGCCTGCCCCGAATCTACCGAAAAGCCTCAGCTCTCCCGGTATCCTTGGGCATTTTCTAGGGCAATCGTCGATCTACTCTCTTGATTGGCGACTACTAACCATGAACCCAAAAGCCCGAGAGCTGCAAAACCGAGGATGAACCAACGTATAACTGATGAACCTACCATTTGACCTACCTGCCCTTGTTATTTTCTACCATACCGCGCGATTCCTAGTCGCAGTCCAACCAGAACACGTCACAAAATAAGACTTTACCATCTCCCCAACATCGACCAATAATTTATTGGGATATGCTTTCCGAATACCAATCGCAGCGGGCCGGCACGTTCATTATGTGTAGAACCAAACTAACACCAGTAAAATTTTATATATTGTCAAATAACCTTACAGATGCGGCTGTGTCAGTCAACGAGCTTCAAACTAATGTGCTCGCCCGTTACATTCGGTTGGACTTTCAAGGGGCTGTTACCTCAAAGGGGTATCACGGACATTCGATCAATTTTTCCCCATAAGTCCTGATCATCTCCAGGCAGTTTGATTCAGGCTTGCTGCTGCAGTGGCTGATTGCCAGCGGTTAACGCTCGGTGTGTAATTTCACGCCGCTGTGCATGCCAACCAGTCCCGAATTTCTGTGAGCTAGTATGGCCGTGATGCGACCCGGTCCGATGTCTGGGATGGTGGGCGACACGGGCTTATTCCAATATCTACGACCGGGAAATTCCGTGTCGTAACGTGTATTCATGTTCAGTAGTTTTCAAATGGAAATCCGAATCGCGTTACAGTTGAACCTCATGTTTCTCATGCTCTGCCTTGTCGTATCTTGCGGTGGCAGCGGCGGCAAGAGTGTTAGTGGTATTGGCTCTGCTGGGAGTGCACAAGACCTGGCCCCTGAGAGCCCGCGCTGGAATATATTGATGATTGCAATCGACGACCTGGATTACTGGCCCGGGCACTTGCAAACGCGTCCTGACATACTGACACCCAATATCGATCGGATAGCGAGGGCAGGCATGAGCTTTCGTTATGCATACGCTGCTGCGCCAGCGTGTAATCCTTCGCGCTGGGCGATTTTGACAGGCGTTCGACCCACAACCTCGGGCGTGTATTTTAATGAAGACACGTATCTTCGCGCATTGTCCTTCGTGCGTGACAAGGGCGAGGGTGTCAATCTCAGTTGGTCTGCCGGCTAACGGCTCTGCACGCCGCGCCTTAAAACAGGATCGGCATCTGGTTCTTGGGGATACTCGAGGAGCTGAAGAACCAGCTTTCCACCGCGTAGCGTGGCTCCGTGAGATGCGGACCGAAGGCCGTACGATGC
>JABSPW010000124.1 GCA_013214285.1 Halioglobus sp.
CAGGCGGGCCAGGTGTGTGCCCAAGCAGAAGTGCTGCCCGACACCGAAGGCCCGGTGTTCGTTGTAGAGATTCGGCATGCGCTCGGGTCGACGCACATCGAACTGCGTGGCATTCTCGCCAAAGATACTTTCGTCGTGATTCACCGTGTGGTAATGCATAATTAATTTGTCGCCCTTTTTCAACTGCTTACCACCCAGCTCGATGTCCTGATTAACCTGACGACGCATAACGATAAAAGCAGTGTTATAGCGGATCATTTCCTCGGTCGCCCCAGCGATCTTGTCCGGGTTGTCAACCAGATACTGCAACTGATCCGGGTTTTCCATCAACAATCGCATGCCGTGGCTGGTGATGGTGCGGGTCGATTCATTGCCTGCGGCAATCAATAACAGGAAGAACCACATAAATTCCTCTTCGCTCAACGCTACGCCACCGTGACCGCGCACCAGCGCACCAACAATATTGTCCTCAGGGTTTTCTTTCTGCTTCGCCGCTAGCGCCATGGCGTAGTTTATAACCTGCGCCGACGCGTCCTCGGCCACATCGCGGTCCGCTGCCATCTCCGGATCCTGGTTGAACATCATGGCATTGGTCCACTCAAAGAAGTCCTTGCGGTCCTCAGCCGGCACGCCGCAGAGTTCGAGAATCGCCAGAAGCGGCAATTCCGCCGCGACTTCTTCGACGAACTCACACTCGCCGCGCTGCGCGACCTGGTCGACGATGCGGCGCGCGTGATCCCGAAAACGCGCTTCGTAACTGTCCACGGCTTTCGGCGTGAATGCGGCACGCACAATCTTGCGGTACTTGAGGTGCCGCGGCGGATCGACATTGATGATCATGTGGTTATGAATGCTACTGATTTCCTCCTCTGTAAATTCCTCAGACAAAGCCGTATTGGTCTCACTGGAAAACAGCTCAGGGTTTTTCGAAACGAAATCAATCTCATCCCGCCCCGTCACCAGCCAATACGGTACACCTTCGTAGGAACCGTCCATCCAGTGCACCGTGCCGGCTTTGCGGATTTCCGCTAGGGTCTCATACGGCATACCATTGGCGTAGGTATCCGGGTCGATCATGTTAGGGAAATTGGCAAAGGGACATTCACTCATAGCGCATTACTCCGGGTCGGCGGACTTCTATGCCCTAGAGGCTACTAGGCATTAGTTCCAAAGTCAAATGCGCCTTGCTCACTGGCGTATCAGAGCCCGCATTGCCGCGAGTCCGGGGCGGTCAATCAGCAGCATCACGGCGCCATACATGGCGATACCGGACAGGACCAACTGCACTAGGGTCGCCCACGCGGCATCATCACCGAGTGCAACCCCGCCGAGCACGCTCACCACGGCATACATCGCAAGCGCCGCCCCCAAGGGACGCACCATCTGTGCCAGATAGTCCACCAGAGGCACCGCAACCTGACGGCAAGTCCGGTGCACTACCCAGGCAAATACGAATGGATAGGTCACCAGCCAGGCGCAAGCCAGACCCACCACGCCCCAATGCGCTCCTGCCACGAACGCCAACGGCATGCTAAAGCCGGCAATGAGGTAATTACCGGCACTGGTCCGCGGGTGTCCCATGCCCCACAGCAACGGCGGAAATACATTACTGAGCAGCCGGAATGGCATGACCAGCCCAAGCACCTGTAAGACGGGCGCTGCCGGCAACCACTTCTGCCCCAAAAACACGGCAATCAGGGGTTCGGCTATGCAACTGATACCGAAAAATACCGGGAAGGCGGCAATGGACAGAAGGTGCGTCGATTTCAGCAGGTAGGCGCGCACGGCCGCAGTACCCGCCTGCGCATGGGCACGCGAAAATGCCGGCAAAGCCACCGCATTCAGTAGCCCACTGATCTTATTGATAGGCAGTGAGGCCAGCTGGCTGGCAACAGCATAGTAGCCCAGCAGCTGATTCCCGAGCAGCTTACCACCGACAAATTTGTCTGACTCACTGAACAGATACCAGAGACCCCGATCGACAGATACAAAACCGCCAAAAGATAGGTGACGGGCCATGCCGCGCAAGGAAAAGCGTGGCCAGAGCAAACTTCTGCAAATCAGGTTAAGGCCGACCATGCGCGCCGCATTGGTTATTAGAGTGCCCCACACCAGTGCCCAGACTCCCAGCCCAGCCAGTGCCATGAGCAGCGTCGTCACACTCCCCAGCACAAGCGTCAGGAGATCGACGATAGATCGCTGAGCAAAGTCCATGTTGCGCTCTAGGTCGGCCTGAGGCAGCGTTTCGAAAATGAGTAATAAAAACTGCAGCGATAACACACGTAACACGGGCACCAGCTGCGGCTCGTCATACAGCGACGCGACGAACTCCGCACCGAAACACACGACAATAAAGCACACCACGTTGGCAACAATGACAACACCAAACACCTGCCGGCGACTCGACTCGTCCAATGCGCTGTCCTGCACAAGAACAGCATCTAACCCGAGGGTGTTGAGAAGAATGAGAAATGACACCACCACCATGGCCATGGCCATAAGACCGTAGTCAGCGGGAGAGAGCAGACGAATTACATATACCGTGATCGCCCAGGAGAGCACCTGCCCGATCAAACGGGATGTTGCACTCCATCGCAATGCAGAGATCACTTTGCTGCGAATATCCATCCTCTATCTCTCAACCGGTACTGCGTGCGTGGAAACCCGGACAAAAGGTCCGCCCGAATCACAGAATTGTCGGTGATCTTATGGTTAATTGCACCCGCACGTGACCACTGCGGCGATCTAACCACCGTGACCGAGCGTATGCCGTCTCTGTTGGACGCCGGTGCGCTAACCTGTCAGGCATGCGTTGAAAAATCCAATGCTGACCCTTGAGTTCGCGCAACGAGTCGACAATACTCCGATTTCTTATCAGGATACTCACCATGCTCACACACCGACGCCCGCTTCTGTTCGGGCTGTGCCTGCTTATAGTTGCCAGCTGCAGCACGAATACAGACATCGTCGACAGTTATGTGCACCCCGATCTCCAGGGGCGCGATCTTGAGGGCGTATTGGTTGTTGGCGTCACGCAGCAGCAAAAAGCACGCGTGCGGTTTGAGGACGATTTTGCACGCGCCCTCAGGCGCTTTAATGTGCGCGCGCAAGCCAGTCATAACCTGGTGCCGCTGGAGCAGCCCACCCAGGATCAAATCCTCACCGCCGCAGAGCGCGCTAATCTCGATACCCTCCTCGTCATACGCTATCTCGAAGCATCAAGCGACGATGTGTCTGCCCGCGGCCGCATTTTTTACGACATCAACCCTGCCTACGGCCTGCCCTACCACGCACGATTCGGCACCTACTACCCTCACGTCTGGGAAATAGCCTTCCAGCAACCCGTGTGGACGAGCGCTATCCTGCACACACTGGTCGCAGACCTCTATGTCGCAGCTACCGGTGAACACCTGTGGCAAGCCGTATCGGCGACACTGCAGGCGGGGAGCAATGAAGAAACCCGAGAGGACGCTATCAAAGATCTAATTCGGAGTCTGAAGCAGCAGGGCTTGCTGCGCTAACCCCCCCCCGGCGCATTACGTCCGCGGGTATCCCAGCCTCGCCAACGCTATTGCAATTTCTTGCAGAGTGTCGGGATCATCAATGGTCGCAGGCATGTTCCAGGGTTCGCCGTCGGCAATCTGGCGCATGGTGCTGCGCAGAATTTTCCCGGATCGCGTCTTGGGCAAGCGCTGCACCACGGTACACTGTCGAAACGCCGCCACTGGCCCTAGGGTGTTACGCATGTGTGCAATGGCACGACTGACCGCCTGGTCAGGGCGTGCCGTGGCTGCGCTGTTAAGCACGAGAAAGCCAAGAGGCACCTGTCCCTTGAGCGCGTCCGCTACACCGACGACAGCGCATTCTACAACTTCCTCATCAAGCAGCAACACGTCCTCCATAACGCCGGTAGAGAGTCGATGACCGGCCACATTGATCACATCATCAGTACGTGACATGACGAAGACGTAACCGTTCTCATCGATATAACCTGCGTCGCCGGTCTCGTAATAACCGGGATAACGTGAAAAATATGACGCTTCAAACCGCTCGGGGGCATTCCAAAGGGTAGTGAAAGTCCCCGGCGGCAGCGGGTTCCTAATCACCAGTGCGCCGACCTCTTCGGTCTGCGCTGTGTTCCCGGTGCTATCCAATACCTGCACATCATAGCCGGGAACAGCTCGGCCCGGTGAGCCGGGTACGACTGGCATTGCTTGCAGTCCCAAACAGTTCGCACAGATCGGCCAACCCGTCTCAGTCTGCCACCAGTGGTCGATAACCGGCACAGCAAGATTTGCCTGCGCCCAAGCCAGCGTGCTCGGGTCGCAGCGTTCACCTGCAAGAAATAATGCCTGTAGCGGTGCGACACTGTACTGTCCCATGTAGTCGCAGTCTGGGTCTTCCTTTTTGATCGCGCGCAAAGCTGTAGGTGCCGCGAACAAGACCTTGACATCGTGCGCCTCGATAACGCGCCAGAAGGCACCGGGGTCTGGAGTGCCGACCGGCTTGCCCTCGAACAAGACCGTGGCACAACCGGCAAATAGCGGACCGTAGACAATGTAGGAGTGACCCACCACCCAGCCAACATCGGACGCGGCCCAGTAGACATCACCGGTCTTCACATTATAAATATTTGCCATGCTCCATTTCAGCGCCACGATGCCGCCCCCCGTATCGCGCACCACGCCCTTGGGCTGCCCCGTCGTGCCAGAGGTGTACAAAATATACAAGGGGTCATTCGCATTGATCGGTTCGCAAGGGACCGCGACCGCCGTCGACATCGCACCCTGCCAGTCCAGGTCGCGGCCAGGGACCAGATTTGCCGGCAACTGAGGGCGCTGCAAAATGACACAGTGGGCCGGCGCATGCGCTGCCAGCTCGATGGCTCCGTCCAGCAAAGGTTTGTATGGCACTATCCGTGCAGGCTCAACGCCACAACTGGCGGACAGAATCACTGCGGGCTGTGCATCATCAATGCGCGCGGCGAGCTCATTACTGGCGAAGCCGCCGAAGACCACCGCATGCACCGCACCGATACGCGCGCAGGCGAGCATGCCAATCACCGCCTCCGGGACCATGGGCATGTAGATAAGCACACGGTCGCCTTTCTGAATCCCAAGATTGACTAACAGGCCGGCACACTGCGACACCTTCGCCAATAGCTCTGCATACGTGTACTGCCGCGTCGTTGTCGTAACGGGACTGTCGTAGATCAGCGCCGTCTGTGTTCCGCGGCCCTGCTCCACATGAATATCCAGAGCGTTGTAACACGCGTTAGTGACACCGTCGGGAAACCACCGATAACTGGGTGGCCTGGAATCGTCCAATAGTTGTGTCGGCGCCTGGTACCAGAAAATATCTTTTGCCGCCGCTCGCCAGATCGCTGCGTTATCCATGGCCAACCACCTGGCTATGCATTACCGGCTGGTCTCGCTGTCATTATCAAAGGTCTTGCCCTTGTGCGCGGTGCATGATGTCCTCAACCTCTGTGGGCGGCAACCGAACGCGCCGTCAAAAGCTACCAGCATAAGCGATGGTCCGACGCGACCAAAGCACTATTTTCGCAACCAAAGCACGCGTTCCGTTTAATCGCTTCGGAACACAACTCATCGAAAAGGCGGCGTGTTTACGCTGAAAAACTATTGCCATTGTTCAGAGGTGCCCTACACTGCAACGAGATTTACTGATTGAGGCTGTTCTATATGGAACTAAGTGACCTGTTGAACGACGCACTGGCACGATCTCACCTGGACCCCTACGCCCTGCCACTGGACGAGATCAACATTGCAAACCCCTTTCTTTTTCATCGCGACGTGCATTACCCGTGGTTTCAGAGACTGCGTGACGAAGCCCCAGTCCACTTGTGTCCAGACAGCTTCTTTGGCCCCTACTGGTCAATCACTCGTTACGAGGATATTGTCAAAGTAGACACCTCACACGACATATTCTCATCGGAGCCCGCCATCACTATTGGCGATACCCAGGACACTTTTCCGTTACCGATGTTCATCGCCATGGACCGCCCCAAACACGACGAGCAACGCCGTGTTGTGGCGCCGGTTACCGGCGCCGAAAATCTCCGTCACTTCGAACCCATCATCCGCGAGCGCACTATTGGCGTGTTGGATGGCCTGCCAGTCGGTGAGCCCTTTGACTGGGTGGAACACGTCTCTATCGAACTGACAACGCGCATGCTGGCTACCCTCTTTGATTTTCCTTTCCAGGAACGCAGTCGGCTGACATACTGGTCGGATGTCGCAACGGCCGTGCCGGGGCTGGGTATCATCGAATCGGATGCAGAGCGTGAGCAGGTTTTGCTCGAATGCCTGGAGTACTTCACGGGGCTTTGGAACGAACGCGTGAATAAGCCACCGAAGAACGACCTCGTTTCGATGCTGGCACACGGCGAGGCCACGCGCAACATGCCACCGATGGAGTACCTCGGCAACCTGGTACTGCTCATTGTCGGCGGCAACGACACCACGCGCTCAACAATGACAGCAAGCGCCCTGGCCCTGCATGACAACCCCGAACAATACGCCAAACTGAAGGCTAACCCGGATTTGATTGACAGCATGGTTGCCGAAACCATCCGTTGGCAAACGCCGCTGGCTCACATGCGGCGGATCTGTAAGGAGGATACAACACTCGGTGGCCAAACGATCCGCGCGGGCGACAAGGTTATCATGTGGTACATCTCGGGAAACCGGGACGAACGCTTCATCGACAACCCCGATGACTACATCATCGACCGACCCGATGTGCGCAAGCATCTGTCATTCGGTTTTGGCATTCATCGCTGTATGGGCAATAGGCTGGCGGAATTACAACTGCGCGTTTTGTGGGAGGAAATCCTCTCTCGATTCGAACGCGTTGAGGTGGTCGGCGAACCGGTGCGATCCATCTCCTCGTTTGTCCACGGCTTTACCAGCCTGCCAGTCTCACTGCACCCAATACAAAAATGAACTAACGTAATGAAGCGGGCCGGAACATGCCATTGAGCACACGTGTCAAAGCAACATCACACGCAGATAGGCGACTTATCCACGACGGGGAAGCCCAGGCGATGATGTCAAGGCTTGCTGCACCGGCAAGCGGCACGCAATGCATGACGCGCAACTCGGCGTGGTTTGGAAGCGGATAACAGACAAATCGGATCAGGCCGGGGCATGTTCTCCTAAAACCGCTTACGTTCCTATCATTCCCCGCCCTTGGGGGTCCAAACCTGCACGTGAAAAGTACCACCACCGGGCCGGTCAGCCGCAGACACAGGCAGCACTTTGCGCTGCTCATAATATTGCTGTAACAAATCGACTCCTTTCACCTGGCCGTCCGCATCCGGCAGCGCGTTGAGCAAGCCTGTCCATTCATCGACAAGAATCAGATCAAAGGACTGTTTTTTTACCTTCTCATGGAGCCGATCGACATGTTTATGCCAAATGCCTTCTACAGACTCATCCGGATTATCACGCCGCAATATGTCGGGCTTTAGCCTGGCAAAAAGAAAATAAGGGGTATGCCCGTTATGGTAAAGCTCCAACCCGTTATCCATCATTTCCATCAACAGTATGCTACTGGCGTAGACATCCTCTGCATTGCTGATCAGATCACCCAGCTCCGCCCAGTTTTCTTCGTTTTTTACCGTAAACTCATGCGAATGCATGGCATAGCTGTTGTACATGGCTAGGATCAGCAGCACCCGCAAAAAAGGCTTCAAAGCCCCCGACCGAGCCACCATGCGTAGGGTCACGACAATCAGAAAGGGCGCGACAAGCTGAAATAGGTAGCTCAGATAATTGCCTTGGTTACCCCCCAAAACAAAGACAAATATCAGCATCGAACATGCCAGACAATAGGTGAAATAGTCGAGGTGACTAGTGAGCAGGGGCGCACCCCACGCACGCATGTTGAACCGGGGGAAAAGCCGTCCCCGGCTCTTGCGGAAGCCTTCCTGCGCTCGCGCTGAGCGCGCTTTGTACAGTTGACGGGCACCGCAGATAACAGCAACTAGAAATATAGGATACGCGATGAAAAAGTAATCACGTATCTGCTGAAATACAATATCGGACGCACTCGTCATGACCGCCGCGCCCGAGATCATGAAAAAGGTGGTATCAAAATAATACGGTGCAAAAGCAGTGACGGCGACCATGCTGACACACAGCGCAATCAATGCAGACAGCCCAAACAGAATGCCGAGTTTTTTGGACTCCGTCAGAAAGAGATACAGGCAGACGTAGCCAAGGCCCGCTATAAAATACTGTTTTGTGTAAAAAGCCAACAGGCCGATGATTAGTGTGAACAGCAGGCTCGTTCTCGAGAAAGCACTCAACCAGGGAATCGCGATGGACATGAGAAACAGCAGTAGCGAGAGACCGGTGGCGCCTGCAATTGGCGTGGAGTAGTACAGGAATCCTGCGTACACGAGAACGGCGGCCACTAAACTTTCCGAAAGGGAGCAGGATTGGCGATACAAGACGAACCCGATCAACACCGCGGCTGCAAAAATGCAGATCGCAGATAGCAACCTGTGTAGCTCTAGCGTGTTACCGAAGACAGGTGTGAGCTGCGCGACCAGCAGATTGGCCAAAACCGGGTAACCACTGATACGGGTGGGCTGACTCTCAAAGGCATAGGGGTTTTTGCCCTCGGCAATCGTAGCCGTGATTGTTGCGATTGACGGCTCAAGGTAATCCAGCGGATAAGGATAGAACACCAGCTGGAAGTGATGAAACAAAATAGCTGCCAACAACAGAGCGGCACATGCAATGTACAGCCCATGGATGAGGCGAGGGAGCAACGAGATTGCGGAGCTATTGTCTATGGATTCAACCTCGACCGGCCGGCCCGGGGACTGTTCGCGGTATTACTGCCCTCTCAAATGAAGGCGTTACGGTAGCGACGCATCAGACCGCACTCTTCACGCTTGAGCAAATCGGCGCTTTGGCTGTGTCGCGCAGCTTACTATCGGTAAAATTGGGAATCAAGCAGGCGGCGACGGCACCGGCTTTACGCGGCGTTTCGTGTCCGCTACGCCGCCTGTCGTGAACGGCCCAAGGACGGCATCAGCGTCAAACGAGATACTGTTGCAGTGAGCACTGGGCCACCCGACGGCAGGCCGTCCCTGACACTACAGCTTGGGAATTTCGGCCTCGTCGATAGGGAGTTCTGCTCGTCCTATCCGCGCAGCACGTTCCTTCAGCGTCGCCTCTGCTTCTTCCACCCGAATCATAATTACAAAACGCTGTTCACGAATGCCCTGCAGACAGTAGCGCGCCAACTCATCAAGATCCTGAAAATCGAGCTCCCAGCCTGCCTTCTCAGCTGCCACCTTGAAGTCCTGCACGGTCGGCACAGGGTCGTAGGGTTTCTCTCTGGCGAGGTCCTCAGGCCGATTCCTGTCCGTAGTCCAGATTCCCGTATCCAGCAGGCCACCCGACGGGTAGAAAACAGATGCCCTGATATTGGTCCCCTCACTCTGGAGCTGCGCCGCGAGACACTCACTGATACACGACACAGCGGCCTTGCTTGAGGCGTAGACAGATTGGTAAGGCAACGGTGATATGCCACCGTCACCAGAAGACGTATTAATGACATGCCCTTCTTCACCGGATGCGATCATGCGCGGCACAAAGGCCTGAACGCCGTGAATAATGCCGTGCACATTAACACTGTGAACCCACTTCCAATCGTTGACGGTCGTCTCCCAAACATTGGCTGAAGGCGCCGCGACGCCCGCATTATTAAAAAGCAGGTGGCAGGCACCATGCGCATCAAAAACCTTGTCAGCCAAGGCGCTGACCGACGCCGGATTCGAAACATCGGTCACCACCCCCATCAGATCACCGGCTTCAGCAAACTCATCAAGCACTTTATCCAGTGCTTTTTGCTCCACATCGGCGATCGCAACCTTGGCCCCCTCTGCCAATAGCGCCTTGACGAGTGAGCGACCAATACCACTGGCACCCCCAGTGACAACCGCTACTTTCCCAGAAAAATCTTGCATTATCTTTCCTCTCTGTACTTGATGGGCCGCTGTTTATGCCACACTTTCCATTTCGACTCCACCCCACTGACCGGCCTTGTTACAATAGGAGCGCTGCACAGTTTAATTTACGAGTATGTCCGGTACAGTCACGCCACCGAGGACAAGGATTTGATCGAACAACTCTCCATTCGAGTGAAAGGTCAGGGTCTTCATCCGATCACCGATGAGGTTAGACCAGTGATCGAAAGCAGCGCCAAGGAAGAGGGTTTATGTACGCTTTTTTTACGCCATACGTCTGCAAGCCTTCTAATCCAAGAAAGCTACGATGATAGCGCCCGGGTCGATCTTGAAAACTGGCTGAATCGACTGGTCCCGGAGCACGACCCACTGTACACTCATACGCTGGAAGGCGGTGACGATATGCCGTCCCACATTAAGTCCGCTCTCACCGCAACCCAAATCAGCATCCCCTTCCAACGCGGCAAGCTACTGCTCGGCAGCTGGCAGGGTATCTATCTGTGGGAGCATCGATATCACGCTGGTCTGCGGCAATTGGTCGTACACCTGTGAGTGTCGCG
>JABSPW010000125.1 GCA_013214285.1 Halioglobus sp.
GCCATATGGACATGCAGAGGGTACCCGGGACGGATGGGATGGGATCGATTGTAACGCGACGAACCGTTCCGCAACAGTCGCGAACTAATGTGGTAAACGATCGGTGAATTTGTTCTACAATCAAAGACCTGCCGCCAGGGGTCCTGTGCAAGGGCTGTTGAGGGGTATTGGACACGAACATAGGTTATGTCATGCGTAGAATTGAGTTGTCTGATGCGGCCTTTCTTTTAGCCGAGCGACGAGAGACACCCATGCATGTGGGAGGTTTAAGCCTCTACACGTTACCTAAGGGTGTTAGTGAACAAGAATTCGCTGAATTGTTGCAGCCGAACTCGGTCAAGGCAGGAGACTTTCGCAAGCCATTCGGCGAGTTTGTCAGTGCGGGGCGCGCGGGGCCATTTGGCCCCCGTTATTGGAAGGAGGACGAACAGTTTGACGTGAACTATCACGTGCGCCATTCTGCGTTGCCCAAGCCCGGTCGTTACCGTGAGCTTTTTGTCCTCGTGTCGAGGTTGCATGGCACTCTGTTGGACCGTAGTCGTCCTCTATGGGAACTGCACCTCATCGAGGGGCTACGCAATCGGCAATTTGCGGTGTACATGAAAATGCACCACGCAGCGATCGATGGTGTGGCTTCTATGCAGTTGGCTCAGGCTGTTTGTTCGCCGGACGCCTCTGTCCGCACAACGGATCTACCCATGTCGCAGAGAGCCTATGAGCGTTATCTGAGTGGTGTGAAGGGACGGCGCGACAACCGGGTGGTCCCCAAGGAACGTGAGCTGCGGGTAGTGGCTGAAGCGCTCAAACAGCAGCTAGATACCTCTGTCAATCTTTTGGGAGCGCTGCGTCGATTTGGCGGCGCTTTTTTTGGCCTCAGTGGTAACTTGGCGGTGCCTTGGCATAATGTGCCGCGCACCTCTATCAACACACGGGTCGGTGGTGCCCGGCGTTTTGTGGCTCAGTCGTGGGAATTGGAGCGGGTCAAGGCGGTATGTAAATCGGTAGGTGGGACGCTGAATGACGTCGTACTTGCCATGTGTTCTGGCGCCTTGCGGCGCTATCTGCAAAGGCATCATGAATTGCCCTCGCACTCTCTGAAGGCGATGGCCCCGGTGTCTCTGCGTGACAAAAATGACTTTAGTGCGGGTAATGCCGTCGGCTTTATTACGGCGGACCTCGCGACTAATGTTCGGGATCCTGGCAAGCGCTTGCGAGCGATACAAGATTCCATGCAGGCAGGAAAAGAACTACTCAAAGGCCTGTCAAATCGCGAGGCGATACTCTTTATGCAGTTGACTCAGATGCCAGGTTTGTTGGTCACTGGCCTGGGGCTTGCGTCTCAGTTCCCGGCCTTCAGCACGGTGATTTCAAATGTCCCCGGACCGCGAGAGCAACTCTATTGGAACGGTGCGAGTCTGGACGGTATTTATCCTGCCTCTATCGTCTTCGATGGCTTCGCCATGAATATCACGTTGGTGAGTTATAATCAGAGTTTGGACTTTGGTATTGTCGGCTGCCGTCGCTCTCTGCCGGAGGTACAACGCATGATCGACTATCTCGAAGAGGCGCTGGTTGAATTGGAACAAGTGGCTGGGCTGCGCACGGCGAGCGGCAGGCGTCGGCGATCACGCGCATCGGCTGGAGCTGACACTGGGGTCACAGCGAAAAAGGGTTCAACGGCACGCGACAAGAGAAATAGCGCATTGGGCACTAAACGCGGGTCGCGCAAAAAGCCTGCGTCGTGAATGGAAGCGCGAGCACGTTTCTTGCATCAGTTGATATCACTGGCGCTGTGCCGCTCCCACACCTTCTGACTTTCTTCGCCCCAAACGCGGTTAACCCGGCGGCCGCGTTTGACCGCAGGTCGCTCCTGTATCTCTTCGTTCCACCTTATGACATGCGTGTACGCATCGACATTCAGAAATTCCCCTGCGTCGTAAAGCTTGCCGGCAGCCAGTGCGCCGTACCAGGCGCAAGTGGCAATATCGGCAATCGTGTAGTTATCACCGCACAAATAACGACGCTTAGCCAAATTTAGGTCCAATACGTGTAGCTGACGTTTTACCTCCATTGCATAACGGTTGATGGGGTACTCCCACTTCTCTGGGGCATAGGCGTAGAAGTGGCCAAAGCCTCCTCCAAGATAGGCTGCGCTACTCATTTGCCAGAACAACCAGGACATGCACTCGGCCCGAGATGCTGCATCCTTTGGTAACAGTTCACCAAATTTTTCCGCCAGATAGAACAAGATAGCACCCGATTCAAAGACCCGTGTTGGCGGCGAGGTGCTGTGATCACATAGGGCGGGGATTTTCGAATTAGGGTTAATACTCACAAACCCGCTACTGAACTGGTCGCCGTCGTTGATGTTAATGAGCCACGCATCGTACTCGGCTCCCTCGTGACCCAGTGCCAGTAACTCTTCCAACATAACCGTGACCTTTACACCGTTGGGGGTGGCCAGGGAATAAAGCTGCAAGGGGTGCTCGCCGACGGACAGTTCTTTATCGTGGGTCGGTCCCGCCACAGGACGATTTATTTTAGCGAAGCGGCCGCCACTTTCCTGATCCCAGGTCCAGACCCTCGGCGGTACGTAAGCTTTTTCGGACACGTTTAACTCCTTTGAACAAGATGCATGTTGTGACGCGAGTGCGCAAGTAGCATATTCTGTGGCAATTGAAGGCGAGAATACAACCATGAAGATACTATTGTGCGGCCTGTTGACTCTAGTGCTCCTGTGCCTTTGGATCTTTTGGTTGGCGTTCTTTTCCCCCCGTCCGCCTCTGACTATCGACCCAGCTGTTCTGGCCGGCGATGGCAGTACACTCGATTATTGTGTATTGCCGGTGCTGAACGGCAGTGGATTGCGAGCGGCTGACATCCCAAAGGGCAATACGCCAGGCTGTGGATACAAGCATTTTCCTCTGCCTGTTCTTGCGGATTGTACCGAGCCATTGCCCCCGAATGCCGCCGATATTCGTGGTTTGTGGCGGGGTGTTTCTGGTGATCACGTGGGGCATGTTGAGCGTATCGAGCAGTGCGGCAGTCGCAGGGTGGTCACTGCCGCCGGCATCATCCACGACTCCGGTCCTAATAGTGCGGCGGGCCTGACGACGGATGATATGGAGGGGTCGGTGCTGTTTGCGCTGGGTGACCACAAGTAGTGTGCGAGAACCTCCGTCGGTATGGTGTGGAAAAAGGGTGTATTGGACTTCCGCATCTTTGGTTGGGGGCCTGTGGTTGTTAAGCGCTACCTGGATGGGGATCCACTGATATGGGAGTATGCTGATGACAGCGTAACCACCATGGACAGGATGTCCCGTCTGCCGGCTGAGCATCGGCTGCCCGAGTCACGCGGGCCGCATATCACTCTGTCCGGCGGCTAGTCAGCGCGGAAAATTTACTTTGAGTGACATTTGCGCTCTCAGGTCGTGCCCGTCGGCGCTATCGACATCGGTGCGTTCGCCCCAGATCAGTTCTCCGCCGATCATTACGCCGGTCGTTGGGTAATGCAGTAAATTGACATGGGCGATTTGGCCATCTGCGAACTCGTTGCCCGCCTGGCCGTTGAGGGTATCGAGGCGTGTGGTGCTCCAGCCTATCGACGTTGACCAACGTTCATTCCAGTAGTGATCGTAGTAGGCGACAATACCGAGTATGGGTACAGGTTTTGCTGAATTGCCCTTGAGTTCAGAACTCCGCGGTGCGAGGTCGACACCGCCGTCGTTCATGTAATTACCGATCCCCTCGCCGTAGACAACCTGCAGTCTCAGCCGGTCTAATGCGGTAGTATTGACTACGGTGCTTGCGTTGACGCCCCAACCGAATTCATCGTGCTTATTGCCTGTGTCCCGGCGCTCGAAGCCGAGCTTGCGAGCGATCCCCGCCAGTTGCCAGTGCCCCCAGCCCGTGTTGTTTCTGTAGCGCATGGAGAGGTCGGGTATGTCGTTCCACTTTTGAAAGACTTCCTCGAGGGTGGAGTCACAGTTCTCATCATCGGGCGCGGCGCAGTCATCGCGGAACTTGCCAATGGTGAGTTGAGTATCTGGGTCCTCCAGGGCAACGGAGAAGACGTCCTCGCCCAGCGGCCAGGTATAGCGTGCTTGCTTGTTCCGATAGAACACCATCCCCGTCGGCCCCCAGTAATCGATGGTGTTAGGAAAGACGTCGGGGTCCATGAAGTTGGACCAATATTGTCCCATGCCAAAGTCGTTCAGGGTGGCCCAAGCGTGGCGCAGGCGGGGTGTGGTCTGGCCAGCATCATCACCAGTACCGAATAGTTCGCCCTCCAGCAGGGCCGATACCGTACCGACTTCGGTATCCCACTCGCCCTTGATACCCAGTCGTGACTGACGCACAGAGAAGACAAAATTACCGTCATTGCCGTAAAGTCCGCTTTGGGTCGGTATCGTACTGACGCGCAGTGTATCTTCCCATTCAGGATCCACCCGCTTGAAATCGTAGATGGCGTCGGCCATGACAAAGCCGTAAATATCAAAGCCCAGTCCAAATTCCTCCTGCGGCGCGCTGGGTTTTGGGGGCGTCTCTGCCGGAACAGGCAGAACGTCGGTTATCACGAGAGCTTCGTCAGGTGGTCGGCCTGCTTTTAACCGGCCGAGTTCCGACTGCATTGTGGTCAGCATACGCTGCTGCTGTTGCAGCATCACTTTCTGCCGTTCCAACTGCTCTTCGAGCATCTGAATGCGCTCTGCATCAGTGGCAGCTTCCAAGGGTATTATGTGCAAGGCCGTCACAATAGCCAGGATGGTAGTCAGAGCCTTTGGCATACTTTTTCGCACTCTCTCTCGGACTTGAACAGGCTGGTGCCCAATCGGTCAGAAATATATTCAATGGCCAATAGCGACCGCACACTGTTGCCGGCTTTGTTGAGCCGCGGCGAAAAACCGACAATGGCGAGTTCTCCTGGTGCTACGGCAACAATGCCCCCACCGACTCCGGTCTTAGCGGGTAGGCCCGCGTCATAAGCCCAGATGCCGACCTCGTCATAAAAGCCCGCCATCATCATCATAGCCAGTAGTTCATCTACGAGCTCTTGGCGGATAAGGCGTTTACCTGTCACCGGGTTGGTGCCCCAATTCGCTAGCGTGGCGCCCATCATGCCCAGTTGTCTGGCCGTGACGCCAACAGAGCCTTGTTTGGTGTAGACATCCACCGCTTCCATCGGTTCTGAGTAGAGCCTATCGTAGTGATAAAGTAGATTGGCAATTGCGCGATTACGGTAATTGGTTGTCGCCTCCGACTCGTAGACCACATCCATTAAGTCTAGCGGCTCTCCGGCAAAATCGCTGTAGCCTTCTAGAATAATGTTCCAGCGTTCTTGTGCCGACTTCGCTTCGATCATGCTGACAGCCGCAATGGCACCCGCGTTCACTAGTGGGTTGCGTGAACGCTTGTCATGTAGTTCGATAGCGATTATCGAGTTAAAGGGCAACCCGGTAGGCTCGACACCGATTTTATCTCGAATCGCCTCTTTACCTTGCGCTTCCATGACCAGTGCTGCGGTGAAAGGTTTTGCCACAGATTGGATGGAGAACGTATGGTCTACGTCGCCGGCCGCATAAGTTTTGCCGTCACTGGTGACAATGACAACGCCAAACAGATCCGGGTCAACCTCGTCGAGGACGGGGATATAGTCTGCGTTAGCTCCCTCGCTGTTGCCCTTGAATTTGGCGTGGGCCTGGTTTACCAGTGCCTGGTAATTGAACTCGGTTTCAGCGCGCGCCGTTGTCGATGCCACCAGGGTGATCGTCAGCAGGATGATGTATGTACTAGCAACGCGGGGGAACCGTGTAACGGTTTTATTCATAACAACCTCTGCAAGTGGTTTGAGTCATTGTGTTTCGAACGTTGGTCTTTTGATGCTATATACCTATTGACCCTATGAACTGGCACGCTGCAGTGCCGACACAAAAACTGAGTGTCTATGCAAGGTAGCACAGTTTTTACGGCTGCCAAATGACCCAGTGGTGGCCAATTGCATCTGGTTGCATGCAATAGGGGGTAGGCGTCAGCAAGGGAACAGTCCCTGGTATATCCAGAGTTGATAGCGCGTCGGTAAGGGCGGGTTGATCTCCAGTATTGTGAGTGCGGCGCCATGAACTGTAAACCGTAGGCCGACGGCTGCAGTGCCTGGGATAAAAGCCTGGCGGGCTTCGCGTTACCCATCGCCTCTGGTGAGAGACGATGAGCTGGCGAGTACAGAGGCTCCTGGTTCTTTCGGGGTGATAGCTGCCCGAAGTTGTGCGCTCAATGCGCCGTTGCGCGGAATGTTCATGGGTGGCGTGTGCTGGGGGTGCGGTGCATGTTGCCCTGACGCCAAGTGGTGGCGGGTCGACACGCCTCTAAAAAAAACAATTCTGATTGTTTTTTTATGGTGTATCCCCTATATTCCTACGGTCGGGGGAGTCCCCTCTAGTTGCGCGGCTCGGTTGCAGGGTAGGATGTTTCTGGTCAAACCCGTCTGCGACCGCCGATTCATTCGAGTGCAGGAGTTGTTACGTGAGCCTACCGAAGAAAAAGTTATTACAGGCCTACCGTCAAATGAAGACCATCCGGGAGTTCGAAGAGCGCGCCCACGCAGAGATTATGAATGGTCAGATTGCAGGATTTACCCACCTGTATACCGGGCAGGAGGCCAACGCAGTCGGGGTATGTGAACATCTCAATGACGAAGACACGATTATATCCACCCACCGGGGCCACGGTCACTGTATCGCAAAAGGCGCGGATGTCATTGGCATGATGAAAGAATTGTTCGGCTCCTCTGAGGGTCTGTGCAAGGGCAAAGGCGGATCCATGCACGTGGCGGACATAGAGAAGGGCATCCTCGGCGCTAACGGTATTGTCGCGGGTGGTCCGCCTATCTCGGTTGGTGCAGCCCTGGCGGCGCGTATTCGTAAGAACAAGCGCGTAGCGGTATCCTTTTCGGGCGATGGGTCTGTCAATCAGGGCACCTGTTTTGAGGCCATGAATCTTGCTGTGGTTCTTAATGTGCCCGCCGTGTTTGTCATAGAGAACAACTACTACTCCGAACACACCAACATTGAATATGCGGTGGGATGTGATGACCTGAAAACGCGTACTGAGGGCTTCGGCTTCCCGGTATTCGTCGCTGATGGCGCCGATTTTTTCTCTGTGTTTGATGCGGCAGGCAAAGCGATCGACCACGCGCGGGCGGGCAACGGCCCCGCCGGTGTATTTGCTGAGACGGGGCGTTTTCATGGCCACTTCGTTGGTGACCCGCAGCATTATCGCGCAGATGGGGAACTGGATGATTTAAGAGAACACTCGTGTTGTCTGAAACGATTCCGCGAGAAAATGGCGGAGAGTGGTGAGGTAAGTCAGGAGGAGCTGGATAGCATAGATGCGGGAGTACTGGCTTTGATAGAACAATCGGTTGCAGAGGCCAAAGCCGCGGCACGTCCGACGCCGGAGCAAGTCGGTAACGATGTCTATATTAGTTATGGCACTGGCTAGGAGAATCACTATGTCAGAAAAAACCATGCGCGATGCCATTAACGAAGCCTTGCACCAGGCGATGGCCGAAGACGAATCGGTATTTATTATTGGTGAGGATGTTGCCGGTTGTAACGGTGCTCCGAGTGGCAAGGTCGGCGAGGTCGGCGGAGTCTTTGGAGTGACTTCGGGAATCTATAAGGAATTTGGTCCAGATCGTTGTATCGACACACCTATCTCCGAGTCGGCGATTGTCGGCGCGGCGGCGGGGGCTGCGCTTGTCGGCATGCGTCCGGTAGCGGAAATCATGTTTGCCGATTTTATCGGTGTTTGTATGGATCAAATTGTTAATCAGATGGGTAAGTTCCGCTACATGTTCGGTGGTAAGAGCAAGTGTCCAGCCGTGATCCGCTTCGCTTCCGGTGGCGGTTTCTCAGCAGCGGGTCAGCATAGCCAATCGATGTATCAAGTGATGACTGCATTTCCTGGCCTCAAGGTTGTGATTCCCGCCAATGCTTACGATGCGAAAGGACTTTTGCTGCAGGCGATCAAGGATGATGATCCGGTTTTGTTCTTCGAGCCCAAAGCTCTTTATCAGGAGGTCTGCGAAGTACCTGATGAGATGTACACCATACCGTTCGGAGAGGCGGCCTTCCTTCGCGAAGGTGATGATGTCACCGTGGTGGCCTTTGGTCAGATGGTGAATCGCGCTGTTGCAGCGATCGACGCGCTGGAGTCAGAGGGAGTGAGTTGTGATCTTATAGATCCGCGTACCAGCTCACCCCTGGATGAGGGAGCTATTCTCGAGAGTGTCGAGGCCACGGGTCGGCTGGTAGTGGTGGATGAGTCCCCGCCGCGCTGCGGTCTCACTGCAGACATCGCTGCACTTGCCGCTGACAGGGCTTTTCACTCCCTGAAGGCGCCAGTCAAGCAAGTCTGTGCGCCTCATAGCCCGACGCCGTTCTCGCCAGAACTGGAGGCAGCCTATATTCCCAGCGTTGAGCGCATTCAGTCGACGATCAAGCAACTCCTTGCCTAATCCAGCCATGTTAGCAGAATATTGCGAGCTACAGTTATGAATGACATATATCCTATTGCGGTGCCCAAGTGGGGTATTGAAATGATGGAAGGGACCATTACGACCTGGAACAAGCAGTTGGGGGATCAGGTGGTGAAGGGTGACGAAGTTTTCGAAATGGAGTCCGACAAGATCGTCAATGTCTGGGATTCGCCTGTAGACGGCTTGCTTCGACGTATCCTTGCGCAGGAGGGCGATACTCACCCCGTGGGGTCTTTGCTGGGCGTGATTGCCGCTGCTGATATTGGCGATTCGGCCATCGACGACTTCATCGCCAATTTCTCTGGGGCTGCAGCTGAAGAGCCCCCCCCGTCAGAAAAGCCGCTTGCCTCACCAAGAACCGGTGCATCTGACGCGGTGACGCGCTCCAGTCCGTCCGTGAGAAAACTTGCCGCTGAACTGGGTATTGATTTGAACACGGTCACAGGCACTGGGCGTCGTGGAAGGATTACTGAAGATGATGTTCGCGCAGCCACCAATACTGATGCTGATACAGATTCTAAAGATTTTGATGTGGTGCCTCTCTCGGCAACTCGAAAGACCATAGGTAAGCGGTTGACTGGGGCAAAACAAGAAATTCCCCACTTCTATCTGACGGCAAAGTACGAACTCGATGGCTTGCTCGCGCGCAGAGAAGAACTCAATACCAAGGGCGACAAGAAGGTATCTGTAAATGACCTGGTGGTTTGGTGTATCGCTCAGGCCCTAGTGAAAGAACCCCGCATCAACGTCAATTTAGTTGGAGACAACATATACCAGTTTAAAGATGCTAACATATCCATTGCCATAGCTACGGACGATGGTCTTTACCCCGCTACCGTGCGCAAGGCTCAGAATAAATCGCCGGCAGAACTCGCAGCGATAATTGCAGAGCTGGCAGCAAAAGCTAAAGCAGGAAATTTGACCAAGGAGGATATAAGCGGCGGTTCCTTCACGGTATCCAATCTTGGTATGTTCGGAATAAGTAACTTCACGGCGATCATCAACCCGCCCATGGGCGCCATTCTGGCCCTTGGAAAGGCGGAGCAGAAAGTGGTCGTGCGTGAAGGACAGCCTTCGGTGGCTATCGTAGTGGAGGCGACCCTTTCCTGTGACCATCGCGTAATCGATGGTGCTGTGGGTGCAAAATTCCTACAGGTGCTGGGTGAGGAGTTTGCAGCCTTGTGATTCCCAAGGTGTGCCGCGCAGTCGTATTCTGCCGGTCGATATTTTTTTGGGGAGATTGCCAGCGTACGGCCCTATGCTGATCTGTGCGGTTGGCTGACCATCTCGTCATAGGTTGCTTCTTGACGCTGAGACGGCGAATCGGGGGCGCCCCTCCCCCAACGTATCCTTGCCATGCTTGCGGCATATCTCTGCCAGCTTCAAAACAACATGCGCTAGCGCATCTTCCCATTCAACTTCTACCCATGGTGACCTGACTCGCTTCATCGGTCTCTGCGGGCGCGCCGGGTCAATATGTACATGCGCAAAGGCCAAGGATGTAGCGCAAACATACCCCTTTGATCGCACGTCTTGCTCGCCGCCCTTGATCGCGTGAAGGTTTTTGCGAGAGTGATTAATCTTCCAGTACTAGACCACAGCGGGCTTCACAGGTGGGGCGGCTGCGGCAGACTTTATAGCGTGATCCCATGGCTTTGACTTCAACAGCGTGGTCTGTGTCGCGCCTCCGCGTTGCCGCAGTCTAGTGGCCCGACCCGGTTAGGTCATCGTCAGATCGATCCCCGGCTTGGCGCAGTCTATCAGCGGGTTGGAGAGAAGCCTGAGGATACAATTGCCGTTACCACGTTCTCCGGTAACGAGATGGCTGGTGTTGGCGGACATGGCGCAACCATCTTGCGTGTTCATTTTCCAAAACAATGTAATCCTTCATCGCTCTTGCACCGTATACCGTAGCTGCAACCCTTTCGC
>JABSPW010000126.1 GCA_013214285.1 Halioglobus sp.
GGATGCGGAGATTCGTTACTCCGCGCTCTCGCCTAAGCGAATTGCATGAATTTAAAAATGACGCAATTTAAGGCAGGGGGTACGAAAATCCGGGCTTTTTAGGAAATTTGGTGCTCAGCCTTGAAAAAGCCGTGAAAGATAGAAGGTCCACAGATGAGAAGAGCACTGGCCGTCTAGGCGATGTCGGCTATTTTACTTTTGAACCTCATATGAGAAAGCGGATTGAAAAATGGGGTTTCAGGCATGATGACATCTACTATTTTTACCCTCTGTCAGAACTAGTCGAACTTTGATTTAGTGACAATTCCTATTATTCTCAAGCGCAACTCTAGACTGTTACGCTGGCTAGACCATGACGCTTAGTGACGCCCACAACGCCGATGTAGGAACAGTATGGGAATTACAACCTGTATTGTCAGGCTCGACAATTGTTCTACGTCCTTTGAAAGAAGATGATTTTGAGGCGCTTCATGAAGCTGCCTCCGACCCCAAGATATGGGAAATGCACCCTGATTCAGAGCGATACCAAAAGGAAGTTTTTAGGGAAAACTTCTTTGACGGAGCCATATCAAGTAGGGGCGCCTTGGTAATAGAGGAGTTCATTACGGGGAGAACCATCGGATCGAGCCGCTATTACAAATGGCGGCCGGAAACGAAAGAAATTTCAATCGGCTACACTTTTTTAGAAAGGAAGTACTGGGGCATTGGCACAAATAGAGAGTTAAAAAATCTGATGCTGTCGCACATTTTCCAATGGGCCGAGGTAGTCTGGTTCCACGTAGGTAAGGACAACATGCGCTCTCGCCGAGCTGTAGAGAAGTTGGGTGCTGTCCTTTTTGAGCAGGAGAGTCGAGTTTTCGAAGGTAAGCCATATATTCAGCTCTTTTACCGGCTAGACAATTCTGATTTTTCTGTTGGCGCTTAGATACGTACAACGCTTGTGCTAACTAGGAGGTAAAAGTGAAAAATGCGTCCCGGAGACAAGGTGGCTATTGTCTCACCGAGCTTTACTGCGCCTGCTTACTATCCACACGTGTACCAACTTGGGCTTCAGCGGCTTCAAGAGAACTTCGGTTTAGTCCCCGTAGAGTACCCTAGCACTTCGGACGCCAATGCTTCAGCTGCGAACAAAATTCGAGACCTAGTAGCCGCTTTTTCAGATGAGGAAAATAAGGCAGTTATCGCCACGATCGGTGGCGATATACAAGTGACGTATGTAAAAACGATGGTTTCCGATGTATTCGTCAATAGCCCGAAACCGTTTTTCGGCTATAGTGACAACTCGCACATCGCCAATTTCCTCTTTTTGAACGGGATACCCTCCTTTTATGGAGGAAGTGTTTTTACGCAGTTCGCTATGCAAGGGAGCATGGATGAATATACCGTTAAATATCTGCGACATGCACTTTTTGATACGGGAGAAATAGAACTAGTGCCATCCGACTACTTCAACGATGTGGATTTGAGTTGGGGAAATCCGGATTTGTTGAATAGAACGAGGCTGCACGAACGATCAGAAGGCTGGTCTTGGGAGGGGAATCGGCCTGGGCATGGGAAGCTTTGGGGCGGTTGCTTGGAATCGGTTGATGAGATGCTCCGTCATGACACGGAAATACCAACACTCGAATCTTTCGAGAACATTGTTTTGATGTTCGAGACATCGGAGGAGATTCCTCATCATGACTATGTATCTCGTGTAGTCAGGGCGTTTGGAGAGCGCGGGATTTTGGATCGTGTCCAGGGTGTACTGATGGGTCGGGCTAAAGCCTGGGAATTTTCTAAACAACAAGGTTCCCAAGAAAAAAGGAAGTATCGTGACCAGCAGCAGGAAGTAGTTCTCGGTATGATTCGGAGCTATAACGAATCCATCCCCGTAGTTCAGAATATGGACTTTGGTCATACTGATCCTCAAATCGCCATGCCATATGGGAATCAGGTGAAAATCTATCCATCCGAGCAACGAATAACAGCAATATTCTAGACTGTATTTTTCCCATGTATAAAAAGCATCTAAGAAGCGATTTTGATGAATGAAGCAATAGAAGTGTCCGTCAATCCGAAAAGGATGGATGTTCATCAAATTTATCACGACTTAAGCAATCGCTCGTATTTGGGCTCGGCAGACCATGGGGCAGGTAGAACACACAATTGAGAACTCTATCTGCTTCAGTGCGTATGTTGGCGACCAATGTGTAGGATTTGCCCCTATCGTTTCCGATGAGGCCGTATTTGGCGACGTGCTCGATCTCTCTGTCCTGGAAAAATTTAGTGGAAGGGGCGTTGGTAGGTCCTTAGGTGAGCCCTTGCTATCGCATCGAGAACTGCGGCCCGTTACCTGGCTTCTAGGTACAATTGATGCGCACGGATTGTGCGAAAAGTATGGATTCGCGGTGGTCCGTGATTCTTCCAGGTACATGAGGAAACCCTTCGCGAGGTCTAGACGTTGGAATTGAGAAGAACGGGTGACGCCGAGGCCTGCGTAATGTTTGGTAAAGAAGCTATGCTGCCGTATTTTAGGGAAGCTGGTATTCCCTGGTCCTTCGAAAAGCGATTGGCGTTATACCGCGATTTGGACATCTATGAGATATGGATTGATGAGATAGTGGGATACTTGGTTTTCAGAGAAGGTGAGGGGAAATTTTTTTTGGCTGATATTCAAATAGCTTCTGGTCATCGCAATGACGGCATTGGTACCTGTCTGCTAGAAAAAACCCGCTATATAGCCAAATTGAGAGGCTACTCCGATATACACCTTCAGGTATTTAAGACAAGCCCGGCCATTCATCTATATCTGAGAAATGGATATGAACGTATAGATGAGACGCAGCATATGTTCGTCCTGCGAACCATGATTTAGAGGCTTTGGTCAACTGTACACAAGACGAGCTGAGTTAAAACGATAACTTGAGCGGTTGCAGTAACTGTCGCTTCAAATACGGGCTATTTGTAATAAGCGAGAACCGATCTGACATACACTGGTAGATTTGTCTGAACACTCGAGACCATGACTACGTTGGGATCGAGTCCAGCGGCGTGCGTTCAGTCAACCAATTTAAAGGTCAAGCGGGTCATCATGTCGAACTGTCCCTGGGACACACCGATCAGTGATCGGCATCTTGTACTTCAACTTCGCTACTGCGCGAATTGCTGACCGTTCGAATATTCCCTCGGGCTGTGCCTCGATGACGCGAATGTTGGTGGTGGCACCAGCGGCGGTTACGTCGAAAGCGAGGTCCACATAACCCTCGATGCCTCGCATCAGCGCTCGCCTTCGGTAATCCGGTTGCAGCTGCAAATAAGGTACAACCAGTTGGGTGCCCGAGCTGATGGCGCCCTTTTCCATGAGGGGAGGCACAGAGTTGCCGGTTCATACACTCCCCACAGCCGCATCGCGGTTAGCCAACTGGGGCTTCAGCGGTTCGGGCTCCGTGGTGACTTCTGGCGGTTTCCTAGGTCGCCTGGTCTCGTCAGGTGGAGTGATCTCCGCCACGTGACTGAGGAACTCGATAGGACGCCTGTCCTGAATGTCCGGTGGTTCCATATCGGTTGCGATCAAATGGTGCATGAGTAGTACCAGTGCGGCGGTTACCAGGGTGGCCGGCAACGCGGTGACTGTCAGCGAACGGATGGGCACATGGGGTCTGTCGACGTAGGTGTTCGTGATGGATTCCTGTAGTTACGATAGAGGTGTTGGCAAGGGGCGCCCCTGAGTTCGGGGCCACTCTTAGGTATAAGGTTGCAGTTGACTACGCGGGCGGCAATGCAGATGCCAGCAGGGGCACCGTGAGCCTTTCCAAAAATTCGAACTTGGGGGGACTCCGGCGCCGGTGGCCAACACCCGGTCATCGCAGGCCTGCTCGCCGACAGGGACGACTGCCTTAGCAACAGTCGCATGGCGGGTAACGGCCAGTGAACCGCGTGCACGCAGCGGGCCAGCAGGTGCCCGGCCCAGTCCATGCGCTGAACATGGGCCAACTCGTGTTGCAGTGCCATCAACAGTTCTTCGACGTGCCACGCGCGTGCATCACCCGGTACCAGGATCTGAGAACGCAGCGAACCCCAGGTGAGGGGCGACCTGATCTCATCGCTGTACTTGACCGGGGTAGCCCCGCGCGGGTGATCGAGGCCGGGTAACAGCCGAGCGGCGGTATCCCCGGGGCGAAGACGGCCGCTGAGCCGCGCGACGCGCAGTACATCGAAACAGAGGCATGCGATCAGCAGTGCCGCCACACTGAGGTAGACCCAGATCAGCCCATGTACCCAGGGATGTGCATCGGTGTCTGCTGTTTGGGGTCACGCGGGAGAATTGGCAACTCCCTGGGGGTCAGTGTTTTTGCCCGCAGGGGCAACGCCGCGAGACATGCCACGGTTCCGAGCGCAATGCGGTGGCGCACCATGGCGGGCATGGTGGCGGACTCCGCGCCGACGGATGTCCCCAGTAGACAGGGCAAGGGAGCCTTTATCAGCAGCCCCAGCAAGGGGCCAGGGACGAGACTGTCAAACAGCAGCAAGTTCATCACCCGTCCCGCCTGCGCTTTGCCTTGTCGATCAGGCAGGACAACGTCTCCAGTTCTTCATCACTGAGCTGCTCGCCGTCTTCCCCCAACAGGGCGATCACTGCCGCCGCCCGGGAGCCCCCGAAAAATACCCTGATCAGCCGCTTGAGGGCGGAACCCTGTGCCTTGTCCCGTGACTCAGCAAGGGAGTAAAGATAGCGCGGTCCGTCGGACCGGTGGGTGAGGTGCCCCTTGTTCACCAGGATACCGAGTAATGCCCGTACCGAGGAGTAGCTGGGCGCATCGGGAATTTCCCCGTGAATTTTCCGCGCGGAACATTCACCCCGCTCCAGCACCACATCAATGATCTGGCGTTCACGGCGGGAAAGGTGATCATTTTTGGTCATATCGATTTGCTAGTGAATTAGCATAGTGCTAAAAATTTAGCAGGTCCGCCCTTTTTGTCAAAGCCCAACTCCCGTTATTCGGTTGCAGCTATGCCCCGTGTGCCGATTTGTCCGGCTGCATCCGGATAGAAATCAGCACCACATCCGCATCGGCCTCTGTCAGCGCTTCACACTCGTCAGGAAAGCGCGTAGCCTCACCGACCTGGAGGTTGAAGGACAGGTTCAGGGCAATGATCAGCAGCCACTCCGCACTGACCTGACCTGCACTGGTCGCAACGCCCGCCACGAGCAATCCAAACGCGCTGCAAAGCCGATGCAGTGCTCGCAAAGGGCCAAACAATCCTGGATGCCTGCAAGCAACTGGGTGGCTCGGAGCAAACGTATTACCGCTGCCGCAAGGAATACGGCGGTATGAAGGCAGATCAGGCCAAGCGCCTCAAGGAACCGGACGCGGAAAATGCCCGCTTCAAGCGTGCCGTTGCCGACCCGCACGTGGCCAAAAAGATGGTGGGCCCAGAAGGACTTGAACCTTCGACCTGCCGATTATGAGTCGGATGCTCTAACCAACTGAGCTATGGGCCCCCGGTAAGGAAGCGGCGATTATAAGGGAAGCACCATGCCGGTCAACTTGCCTTGGCAGCGAATCCTTCGCTGATGGTTGCGGGTTCACCTGCCAGGACGCTTTTTCCGCCTCGTGTGACCTCATGCCTGGTCCCGGTCTGCGCGGTGCTGCTGTGCCCCTATGCTGGGGTAGCGCTTGGTGTCCCGAGCGGCCTGAAGATACCGTACCGTATGGGCGGCAGTGGTCCTATCGCAAAACTACCCGATAGCCGAGCCTGTATCGTACCTTGCTCAATCCCTATTACAATGGCCGGCATTTTGACACGGTGTTCACGCATGCCCCAGTTGACCCTAGATCAGGCTGCACTCCATTACGGTACTCATGTGCTTCTGGATAAGGTGAATTTCAAGGTGAGCGCAGGTGATCGCATAGGCCTACTCGGCCGTAACGGTGCTGGCAAGACCACACTGATGAAAGTGATTGCTGGCGATATAGCGTTGGACAGTGGTGAGCGGTGGGTTCGCGATGGCATCCGCATTGCCTATCTGGATCAAACTCTTCCAGCGGCCGGTGACAAAGACGTTTACGACACGGTCGCAGGTGGGCTGTCTGACATTGGTGACCTACTCGCACGTTATCACCACAGTATTGTGAATGGTGACATGAATGTCATGGCGCGTGTGCAAGCTGAGCTGGAAGCCAAGGACGGGTGGCGATTGGCGCAGAAGGTGGAGTCCATCATTGAGCAACTCCAGTTGCCAGAAACTGCAGCCATGGCCAGCTTGTCGGGGGGGTGGCGGCGACGGGTGGCGCTGGGCGCCGCCTTGGTTAACGAGCCTGATATCTTGTTATTGGACGAACCCACTAATCACCTGGATATACCCGCAATCGAGTGGCTGGAAAAGTACCTACAGGGCTATCTAGGGGCCATCATTTTCGTCACGCATGATCGCAGTTTCTTGCAAAACGTGGCTAAAACGATCGTCGAGCTGGATCGGGGTAGCCTGCGCATGTGGGCGGGGAGTTACCATGATTTTTTAGGTTTCCGCGACCAGCAGTTGGCTGTCGAGGACCGGGAGAATGCGCTTTTCGACAAGCGCCTGGCCGAGGAGGAAAAGTGGATTCGCCAGGGTATCAAGGCCAGGCGAACACGCAATGAAGGCCGAGTGCGCGCCCTGAAAGCAATGCGGTCAGAGCGCGGCGCGCGTCGTGAGAGAACGGGGAGCGCTGCAATGCGTTTGGAGTCTGCTGGTCGCTCTGGTCAACGCGTGGCGGAGCTGCACGATGTTACCCACGCCTTTGGCAACAAGACAGTCATCAAAAATTTTTCTACGCTGATAAGTCGCGGGGACCGCATTGGCATCGTTGGCCCCAATGGTGCGGGTAAGTCCACTCTGATCAAAATTTTGTTGGGTCAGCTTACGCCTACGCAGGGCAGCGTTATCATGGGCACCCGGCTGGACATCGCCTACTTTGACCAACTACGCGCCCATCTCGATCTTGAAAAAGACCTGATAGATAATATTTGCGGCGGTCAGGAATTCATTGAAATTGGCGGAAAGCGACGGCACGCCATCAGCTACCTGGGCGACTTCCTGTTCAGTCCTGATAGGACGCGCACGCCAGTGAAAGCGCTTTCTGGCGGTGAACAGAGCCGCGCTATTCTCGCTAAGTTATTCAGCCGACCCGCTAATCTCCTGGTACTCGATGAGCCCACCAATGATCTCGACGTTGAAACACTCGAGCTGTTGGAGGAAATACTGTTGGAATTTAAAGGTACCGTGCTGTTAGTCAGCCATGATCGCCAATTCATGGATAACGTTGTCACCAGCATCATGGTGCTGGCGGGACACGGCGGGGTAGAAGAGTTTGTGGGGGGCTACAGTCACTGGATAGAACAGGGTGGATCCTTAAAGAGCCTGTATGAATCTGGCGCCAGCAACCGCACAGGCATCAATACGAATCAGCCGGCAAATCGCAGTACCTATAGAGATGCCAGCAAACCAATATCTTATAAAGAAAAGCGTGAGTTGGACAAAATGCCAGATTACATTGAAGCGCTGGAATTGCGGCAGTCCGAGCTTGAAAAAGAAATTAGTGAACCAGAGTTCTACCGGAGGGAACACCAGTTTACCCAAATGCGGTTGCAGGAGCTGTCGGACATTGTGGCTGAGCTGAAGGTGGCTTACGCACGCTGGGAGGAGTTGGTAGATATATCTGATGGTTGAATGACTATTGCCGTATGGTATCCCCGGCGGCCACATAAACGAGTCTCACAGGAGGCAACTAGTCTTCGCGTCCGAGGTCTTTCAGGCGCTCTCTGCGTCTGTTCTCCTCAACTAAAACGGCTCTGATTTCCTGCATTACCGCGTCAGTGTCTGCAGCCTGCATATTCAGTTCGCACTGCCCGGTCAGATGATGATCTGGATGCAGCGTCCCCTCTTCGAATAGCGTCCAGATCTCTCGAGCATATTGTGACTCGAGCAGTTCTGGCGCAAACAGGCCGTAGTAGTCGGTCATATTCTTGACGTCCCGTTCCAGCATGGGCTGCGCATTGTTATTGCCTGCGGCATCAACAGCCTGCGGCAAGTCGATAACGACCGGGCCCTCCTCGTTGACCAGTACATTGAACTCTGACAAGTCGCCGTGCACGAGTCCTGCGCACAGCATGCGCAGGACGAACCGCATCATCAGGGCATGGTCTTCCCTCGCTTGATCTGCTGACATCGTTACATCGTTTAGGCGCGGGGCTATCTCACCATCCTCATCGGTAATCAGCTCCATGAGCAGCACGCCATCGAAACAGCCATAGGGCTGAGGTACTCTGACGCCAGCCTCGGTTAGCTTGTATAGTGCGTCCAGCTCGGCATTCTGCCAGGTCCTTTCTTGCTGTTTCCGGCCAAACCTGGAGCCCCTTTGCATTGCCCTTGCACGTCGAGAATTGCGAACCTTGCGCCCCTCCGTGTAGCGGAAGGCTTTCTTAAAGCTGCGCTTGACCGCTTCCTTATAGACCTTGGCGCAGCGAAGGTCGGAGCCACGGCGGACCACGAACACATCAGCTTCCTTGCCGCTCATTAGAGGGTGTATAACCTCGTCGATGAGGCCATCATCAATAAGAGGCTGTAGGCGTTTTGGAATTTTCACGTGATCGAAAAACCGGTCGGCTATGCGAAGCTAGGGTATCTCTGCTTTCTCGCGAATCGCTTGCGCTAACCAACAGAGATCTGCGTGCTGTTAACAATCGAGAGGCAGTATAGAGAACCCTGTTAGGAAGTGCATCCTTCATGACGATCGGCCCCTAGAGTAGGACGTTTGCTGGCCTACAACTTGTTCAGAAGGTTATCCAGATGACGGTGGAAGTGAATCGCGCCCTCTTCATACTGTCCGAAGGTCATAAAGTTGTTGGCCGGACTGTTCAATCCCTGTGTCATGGAAATAGCAGCATTGCGGTCTTCCTGAAGGCCGGTATCTTTGACAAAACTGGCATCCTTTACGCTGTCTTCGATAGGGACACCCCGGTTACCTATGCGAAAAATTTCGTACCGGGTTCTTACTGGAGATACCGGCTCCAGAATGATCAACAAAGAATGACTAGAGAGCACGGTGAGGTGCGCATTGGGAAAGAGCTGGTAGACATCCGTCACCATGCCGTCGAGTCGCCAGCGATGACGCGCTTTAGCACGTAGTTTCTCTATCCGTCGGAAGGGAAATACGACCCGCGCATTCGGGCCAAACGTCTCAATCACGTTGAGATTGTTGTAGCCGTAGGGATAAAAGCTCTCCTTGTGCAGGGCTTTGATATGGTACCCCTCCATCGAGGTTTCTCCGACCAGCTTCCAGTTGGCCGGGTCGGTAAATTCACTCTTGTCGAACAACCGCTGTTCACTGGAAAGCAGGTTGGGCATGTGACCAAGGGCGCCCTGGGACACAGGTTCCTCTTGTGCGACAAAAACGATCCCGCCTTGTTCCTTTGCCTGCACTACCGGTTTCA
Organism: Halioglobus sp.; assembly: GCA_013214285.1. Taxonomy (GTDB): domain Bacteria; phylum Pseudomonadota; class Gammaproteobacteria; order Pseudomonadales; family Halieaceae; genus Marimicrobium. The sequence continues at coordinate 9,457 of JABSPW010000126.1, forward strand.
AGGAATGCTCTTCCTTATTGATACCGGGGAAACCCTCGTGACCTGGGATATGTTTGAGCGTGCCGTCAAGACTGTACGTCCAGGCATGGTAAGGGCAAACAAAGGATTTGGTGCAGCCTTCGCCATCCGCCACCGCCATACCTCGATGTCTGCAGACATTAAAAAAGGCGCGCACCATACCGTCGGCGCCCCGCACTGCCAGGATTGAGCGACCTGCGGCCATGCGGGTCAGATAAGAGCCTCTCTTCGGCAGTGCTCCAGAGGGGCAGAAAGGCACCGGAAGACGTCGCAACAACCGTATTTCTTTGTCGAAACGCTCCTGGGACTGATAGTGGTCAACCGGTTCCCGCCAAACGTTAGACCCCTGATCAGTGGACTTTGCGTCGATGTGGTCAAATATACGATCAATAACTTCGGTGTCACTCAGTAACATAGGCAGGTCCGACTTGGGTGTATATGAGAACTCCAACGCCAGTATCTCTATTCTGGTAGGGTCAGTCTATAAGAATCACCATCAGGGTGATAAGGTGTTCGGCGTTGTAGCAGGCGAGGGAGAGCACAGACTCATATGTTAAGTGTCAACGAGTATTTCGAAGGTCAGGTCAAATCTATCAGTTTTGAGGGTGAGGAGTTACCGGCGTCGATAGGGGTGATGGCGCCAGGGGAATACGCCTTCGGTACGAGTCAACGCGAATACATGACGGTAGTTTCTGGAGAGCTTATCGTAAAACTCCCTGGCTCGGATGAGTGGCAGGTTTTTAGGAGTAGTGAGATGTTTGTCGTAGAAGCAGATCAGCGCTTCGACCTGAAGGTAGAGAGAGATACGGCGTAC
>JABSPW010000010.1 GCA_013214285.1 Halioglobus sp.
GTCAGTACAACAGTAACACGTTATTACTCTCGGACTCCTCTGTCGATGGTATCAAGACGGGCCACACGCAGGCAGCGGGTTACTGCCTTGTGGCCTCCGCCAAACGCGGGGATATGCGCTTGATTTCTGTGGTCATGGGCGCGGAGAGCACCAAGGCGCGCAAGGAATATACGGCTTCTTTGTTCAATTACGGGTTTCATTTCTACGAGACAGCGACCGTATACCCGGCGATGGCGGAACTGGAGCAGGCGCGCATCTGGAAGGGCCAGCAGGACTTTGTTCCTGTCGGTCTTTTAGAGGAGACGGTGCTGACCCTGCCGCGTGGCGGGCAGGATACATTGGCGACAGAGGTGGAAGTTTTGCCGGAGCTGGTTGCGCCGGTCGCCGTCGGTGATCCGGTGGGCACCGTTACCCTGCGTTTGGGTCGCGAGACAGTGCATGAAGCTCCGTTGGTGACGTTGGTTGCTGTGCCACCGGCTGGGCTCTTTGCTCGTTTGTGGGATACCCTGCTTATGTACATCGCCAGCTTGTTTGCTGCGCGCTAACGCGTATTGAGGTTGGCAGGTGCAGGAGTGGCAGGATGGTGGAATGAAAGAGCCCGAAGCACCAAAAATTGAGTTTCCCTGCGACTATCCTATCAAGGTGCTTGGACGCAGTGGCGATGGGTTTGAATCCGCTGTGCTGTCGGTGGTTGAGCGACACGCTGCCGGTTTCGATAAGAGCACGGTTTCGGTCAAGGCGAGCAGCAAGGGCAACTTTTCGTCGCTCACAGTGGTGATCACGGCGACGGGCCGTGATCAATTGGAAGCTTTGCATCGGGATCTACTCGCCACGGGCCAGGTAAACATGGTGATATAGGCCTCCAAGGGCGAGTATGGCTTGCGATGACTCGAAGTTTGATGTGGTTTTGCGTGAGTTAGGTCTTGTTGAGTACGAGCCGACCTTCGCGGCTATGCGTCGATTTACTGATAGCAGAGAGCTCGACACGCCCGATGAGCTGTGGCTATTGCAGCATCAGCCCGTGTTTACCCAGGGCCAGGCTGGTCGCGTGGAGCACCTGTTGGCGCCGGGTGATATCCCTGTCGTGCAGTCAGATCGCGGGGGGCAGGTGACCTACCACGGTCCTGGGCAATGGGTTTTATACCTGTTACTGGATATGCGCCGCCATCAGTTGGGTGTGCGTGATTTAGTTGACGTCATCGAGCAGTGTCTGGTGACACTGCTCGATGAATACGGTATCGCTGCGGCTGGCAAGGCCGATGCACCGGGAGTGTACGTTAATGATGAGAAGGTCGCTTCCCTCGGTCTACGCGTTCGACGCGGATGCACCTACCATGGGCTTGCGCTCAATGTAAATATGGACCTAGAGCCCTTCACTCGCATCAACCCCTGTGGTTATGACAAGCTGCAGGTCACATCAATGGCCAGGGTTTTGTCTGACCCTGATCTGGATATTGTTGCCGTCGGGCAGCGTTTGCTGGCGATTGTATCAGCGGTGTTACGGAGACGCAGGGTGCCGGCATAACGACGCTGTGCTGTTTTGGTCGTGGTATAGTGGGCGTGTTTTCGCAGGACTGACAGTACATACATAATGAAAAACAGGCTGTTCGTGCAGTGGCTACCGCTGCTTTTGTTCGCTGCGGTGGTGCTACATTATTTCTGGTTTGTATCCCGATATGCCATCAACGTCCCCTATCACGATGATATTCACGATATTCTATTGGTGGTTCACAATATGGATGCTGCTGGCAGCTTGGGCGAGGCGATTGGTGAACTGAACAGCCAATATAATGAGCACCGCACCGGCGCTTCGCGCATGCAAGCGTATCTCGCTTATCAGCTGCAGGGCGAGGTTAATTTTCATACGTTGGCGATTCTTGGAAACATCGCCTTGGCGTTGATTCTCTTCCTGTTTTATCTCTCCGTAAGAGAGGAAAGACTTTGCTGGATATATCTTCTGGTGGCGGCGCTATTATTGTTGCACTTGCGGGCCTGGCGTATTGTCTTGTGGGGTCAGGTCGCCTTTGCGTACTACTACACTATCTTCTACGCTTTCGCTGCCGTATTCGCTTTGCACCGGGTCTCGCCCGGGCGCTTTGGCTTGGCCGTAGCGTTTTGTTCGTTGGCCTCCTTCACCCTTGCCTCTGGTCAAATTGCTTGGGCTGTTGGCCTGGCAAGCCTGCTACACCAGGCGCTAATTACGCGCACGCGGCCACTTCTTTATCCGGCGCTATGGCTGTTGGCCGCTGTCACCGTGCTGCTGATATGGCGTATCGGTTATGTGCCCGCTGAGGCCGCCTATTCGGAAGGACAGGTATCTGAAGTGCTCAACTGGAATCCCGCGTATCTGGTCGGGGCACCGCTTTTGGAGTTGCTGCCCCGGTATGTGTCTTTTGTGGTGCTGGTTCTGGGTGGCGCTTTGTTCGACTCGAATAGCTGGATTGCCTATGGCTTTGGGGCAGTCCAGCTGCTGGTATTGTCGGTGTTCACCTGGCGTTTCTACAGGGATGACGATGTCCGGTTGATGCTCTGCTGCTGGTTTCCTGTCGCGACGATCTTGGCCGTTGCTGTCGGGCGCGCGGCGGTGGCAGATCCAGAGGCGATCCTGACGTTAAACAACCGCTACAGTTTTTTTTCGGTTGTACTGATGAGTAGCCTGGCAATGTTGGTGCAGCAGAAGTCTGCACTGTTCAAGACACCTGCGGTCTGCGCGCTGTTTTTTTTGTCTGCGCTGTACTCATTCTGGTCGTACCGGCAGTTCGAAGGGCCTTTGCAGGTGTCATTACAGGCCCGCTATGACGCGTTTAATCGCGGGCGCTATTGGGTTATCGGTCGTTCGTCGCAGGAAGCGATGGACATTGTCGGCGCTGCCATCAAGGCCGGGCGTTATGTCCCGCCCTGCCGACCCCTGCCAGCATGTGAGCATACAGAACACGCGTTATCGAAAGAGTGAAGTAGCGCCGTGGCCGGCCACCTGTTATCGGACGCTCAGGTATAAGCGTGCGGCGGCCAAGGGAGAGCCACGACCGCGCTGAATGACTCATGCCAGGGGAGCTTGTCGGCCTTCTTGCACCGTGTTATGGGGGTATGAGAAGTCTTGTGTTTCTCACACCGGGTAGGCTGATATTGTAAACGTCCTAGCGCATTGCGATGCAGACCACTGTAGCAGGATTTTCTGTTTGAGCAGCGGATCCATGCTTTGTTCATTGGCCGGTGCTATCAGTTGAAGAACGCGCCAAACAAGCAATGCACTACAGCTCGCGGATACGGATGTTGCGGAACGACACTGCATCGCCGTGATCCTGCAAGACGATATAGCCCGATTTGGCTTCGCCCCAGCCGGGCATATCGGAAAATTTGCTGGCCGCCACGAGAGCGTTCCACCGCGCACTGCCGCGTTTGACACTTACCACTCTGGTGCCGTTTAGCCAATGCTCAATGTGATTGTCCTTAACTCGAATCAGTACGTCATTCCACTGTCCTGGCGGTCGCGCGGTTTCAGGGTCGGAGGCGATCAGATCGTAGAGGTCACCTGCGCGGTGAGTAGGTATCGCGCCATCTGAGTGGCCATCGTTATCCAGCACTTGCATCTCTATACCGGTGAGCCAGGGCACATTTTCCGACTCGTCTCTGACCAGGTAAAAAATACCACTGTTGCCATTGGTGGAGATCTTCCACTGCAGGCTCAATTCGAATTCGCTGAATGCCGCGGGGTAGTAAATAAGATCGCCGCCCGGCCCGCCCAGTAGCGCGCTCCTGATGAGGTCCCACATGGGAAATATGCCTTCCTGCACCAGGCTCAATGTGCCGTCCTGTACTTGCCATTTGCGCACGTCATCCGCTTCGCCCCCGTAATTCCGCCAGCCGTCCAGGGTCGCACCGTCGAACAGGTTGCGCCAGCCTGTGTCCTCGGTATCCGCTACTGGCACCGGCTCGGCTGCCATGGGCACAGTATTGAGCGTATACCAGGTCTCGGCAGTCCACAGTGCATCACCGGAGTCTGAGCGCAGCCTTTCATGCAGGCGCATATAGACCACATGGCCTGCTTTAAGTCCGGGCATGCTCAGGTGGATGCTTTGCCGATTGTCAGCGACCGTGATCTTGCTAACCTGCAAGTCCGTCTCGTTGTATTTGGGGCCGCCATATTGCTCAGTCGGATGATAGAACCATTGCTTTACGAGGAAATCCTGGGGTGATACCTGAATATCTGTCGCGAGGGGCTTTGTTAGCGTTAGCGTAAAGCCGTCCGGTGCTGCTTCTACTGACTGTATTTCGAACGCCTGGTTGCCGGTCCAGGTCAGTCGCTCAAGCCCGTGCCAGAGCTTGTTGTGTTCGCCCCAATTTGGCCGGCTGCCGACCTCCCCGACGTAGATTGCGCCGTCAGGACCGCGCAGCAGACGATTGACACCGGCTTGAAATCCCGCGCTGAAATGGAAAACGGCGCCCTGTTGCTGGCCGTTGACCTCCTCCAGGAACACTCGCTTGACTCCGCCATTGTAAATGTCCCCGAAAATCCACTGTCCGACATAGGGGCCCTCTATCATCATCAATGGCTGTGTCGGTGAATTACCAACCTCATCCTGGGGCAACCAGACAGTCGGGGGTATTTCCTCTGCGCTCATGATGCCAGGGTCGGGCACGGTGCGGCAGCCGTAGAACCCCCCTTCGTCGACCCGCAAGAATTTGCTTGCTGGTAGCCAGTCGCCCTGGTTGTCGGTGACGTAAAAACTGTTGCCGGGGCCACTGGCAATGCCGTTGGGGGTGCGAAAACCGGAGGCGTACTCGTGAGCTTTGCCATCGGCGCCCACGCGGATTAATTTACCCTGCGTCTGCATCTGCTCTGGACAGCTGGCGCCGCCAGGTAAAACGCATACAGATAGCAGGAAATAGAAGCTACCCTTGCGCGATTCCAAACCGAAGCTGAAGGAATGAAAATTACTGGAGGTTGGCCAGTCGTAGGAAAACGCGCGATATTTATCGATAATCTCATCATCGTTAGTATCAATGAGCTCTGTGAGCTCCTGTTTCTGCAACACGAAAATCCGATCCTGCACAACCTTCAGCCCTAGTGGCTCGTGCAGGCCTTCAGCGATTCGAATGACGCGCTCCTCCTTAACAGCCTTGGGGTCGATCAAGAAGACAGCGCCATCCAGGTCCCAACTGGCGACAACCAATTTACCGTCGGTGCGTATGTCCATGCCGCCGACTTTGGGTTCGAAGCCCGCGGGCGCAAGATTTTCGATGCTAAAAGAGGGGTGCAGGGCCTGCAATCTTGGCAGCACGTCGAAGTCAAAGGGATCCGTTGCAGGATATGGCTGGCCATGCTCGTCCACTGGTCCACTGAGATCTGCCATCATCCCATTTAGACTCAATATGTAAGAGACTGCCGCGGCGGCCTGCACCTGGGTTATGTTCGGATGGGCGGGCATTGGCACCGGGCCCCAGACACCGACACTGCCCTCGCGGATCTTGTCTGCCAGGGATGCAACAACTTCACCCTGTACCTTGCCGCGAAACTTACCTGCAATCTGCACCCAGGCGGGGCCGTTGATTCGGTGGCTTTCCGCATGACAGCTTAAGCAGCCACTGCTGGCAATAACCGCCTTGCCGCGGGCAAGTACATTATTGGTAGGCCTATTTGGCCACTTCACGGCCGTGGGTGCTGCGGTAATGGCGGTTGTATTTTCTAAGGGTAAGAGCACCGTATCCTTGGCCAGGTGGCGTTCGCCATCCGGGGTGCGAAATACCGCCTGTGCCGATGTCAGCTGGTCTAGACGCTGAAAATGGCGACCAAAAAAACGTTTGCCGTTGTGTTCGATAACGCCAGGCTGCTCTGTCAGCTCGAGTTGGTAATCGCCCGCCGTAATGACGAAGCGCATCGCCGCATCACGCCCATTCTGTCTGTATTCGTGGCCGAGATAGCGGAGCTTGGCGGGAAGCTCCCTACCGTTTACATCGACAAACCATTCAGTCCCGAGAGTATTCTGCAGGTAGTATGCACCCTCACTGAAGGGCTGTGGGCCATGCTGATGGTTAAAGGCAGCGCCCTCGAACTGCACGCTCCCTTCCCAGAGTTGATAAAGCGACTGAGCTTCGGTGTCATAGGCCGCCCAGAGACGAGGTTGCAAGGCGAACATCAGTATGCGCGGCCGATCGTCTAGGTTGCCCCGTATCACCCAGGGTGCGTGTCCGCGACCCGGCACGTGTTTTCGGCCATAGGACGCATTTGGAATTGCAGTGCTATCGATGCCGAGGATATGGCTGCGCACCAATGCATAGGCCGCCCCCACGCCGCCGCGTCGAGTTGTGTGGACAAGGAAGGCGAGTTCCGAACGCGACACCATACCCAGTTGTATGGCGCCGAATAGGCCGATTCCGCCCAGCAGGCCCAGGGAAAGACTGCATAGCGATAAGTAGATAATGCACTTCTTCATGGCTTACGTATTAGCAATGGCGCGAGGATGTCGACGGTAGTTTTAGGACCGTCATAATATACGCGACTTATCGCAACGCAAGCCCAGGTTAACTCGCCTTTCGCTGCGGTTGCGGCGCTACCGTTTTTACAAGACTGTGGGCATACAATAAATGCTCAGGTAGCGCCATTGTGCTAGGCTTGCTGTCGTGCTTGTACAGGTTGCTACGGAGACAGCCGCATGACAGTAAAAGCCATTGACCCCTGGGTGAACGTCAGCATGGGTGCTCTTGCAAGCACGCCGTTCATGCAGAAAGTAAAGGACGAGTACTTCAAGGCTGGTGACGATTTCTTCAAAAATATTGAGGCGGAGGAACTACTCGAACAGATGGACGCTATCGGTGTGGAGAAATCATTCCTTACCGTCGATCCCTTCCGCCCGGAGCAGCGCATTCTGGATTTCACCACGCAATATCCCGATCGTTTCTTTATCGCAGCATCGCCGCGACTCAAGAAGGGTATGAAGGCGCTGTGGGCGATGGAAGATCTTGCCAAGGACTATCCGGTCATCATGGCTCGTGTGACGCCTTTCGAACTGGATCTGCCGCCTAATGACCCCATCTATTACCCTCTTTACGCGAAGTGTATTGAGATGGATATACCCGTCGGCATCAATACCGGTTTACCAGGACCGCCGGTGCCAGGTGAATGTCAGCATCCTATGTACCTCGACCGTGTATGCCTGCATTTCCCGCAATTGAAAATTATCATGCAGCACGGTGCTGACCCGTGGTGGGACATCGCTATCCGTTTGATGATCAAGTATCGCAATCTCTACCTAATGACCTCGGCCTACTCGCCTAAGTACCTTCCCGATGCACTGCTGCACTACATGAATACCCGCGGGAAGGAAAAAATTATGTTTGCGTCTGATCATCCGGTGTTGTCAATGGATCGATGCTTGAAGGAAGCAAGCGAACTTGATCTGCGTCCTGGAGTACTTGAGAAGTATCTTTACGGGAACGCTCACGCGGTATTGTTTGGTCAGCGTAATCCGCGCTACGGTAGTGCTAGCTAGTCAGATCAAGGCATAGAGAGGTTGTAGCGTGGATTTCCGTGAAAAGGTGGCGGTAGTGACCGGGGCGTCCTCTGGCATCGGCCGTGCGACGGCGTTGACTCTCGCGCATGCGGGTGCGACCGTAGTGGCGACCGCGCGACGAGAAGCGCTTTTACGGCAGGTAACCGAATCTTGCCGTGAGTATGCGAAAGACAGTGATTATAGAGTTGGCGATATCGGTGAAAAAGACTTCGCTGAAGGGCTGATAGCGCAAACACTGGAGCAATTTGGTCGTATCGATATTTTGGTGAACAACGCGGCTATGCCGATGCACCGTCCCATTTATAACATTTCTGCACATGATGCCGAAGATGTCATGCGTACGAATTTTCTCTCCTGTCTCTGGACCAGCTTCGCCGCGATACCCCACATGCTGTTGCAGGGAGATGCTGGCAAAGGTAGTGGATACATTGTTAATGTATCGTCATTCGCAGCTATCGTGCCGCCCACCCACGAGAGCGTTTATGCGGCATCCAAGGGCGCAATGAGCAGCTTTACCCGAGGCCTTTGGAATGATCTGGCGGGCTCCGGAATACATTGTGTGTTGGTGATTCCCGGTCCAATAGATACAGAGATCTGGGACAAGGTAGACGATCAAAATGCATACCGTGGCAAGTTGTTTCCCGCGCAGCTGGTTGCCGATGAAATAGTGTCTGCCATTGAGCAGCGTCGATGTGAAGTCACAGTGCCACGTCGCAATCCTCAGCTGGCTGCTGCACGCCTTCTTTCCGTCCTCTTGCCGTCGGTTGTGCGAAAAGGTGTCGCCAAAATGAACCCGGTAACCGCTACAATGCGGGACGATGCGCGCGAGCGCGCCAGGGCGGGTTTGGGTTTGGGGGAATAATACAACAGGGCTTTCAATGAGGCATCAATTCTTGCAATAAATCCAGACTACTAGGGCTTGCCCCGCTGGATAACGCGTCTGACGCGCGAGTGAGGTCTCTCTCCGCACCTCGCATGGTGGGGTGTGATAGAGAATGGTATAAACAATTGAGCAACAAGAAGACGTAAACTATGGCCGATGCAATCAAACCGTATACGCCAGGCCAGGAGAGGTTTGGTAGCTGGCTTATCAGTCGTGTAGGACGCCTACAGACAGCCGTTTATGAAATGACTGGTGGTCGTGTTTGGAACACCTTCCTGGGAGGGCCGGTGGCCATTCTCACAGTGGTTGGGCGCAAGTCCGGGCTGGTGCGAAAAGTGCCACTTCTGTATTTAAGGCAAGGCGAAGATGTGGTCATGACAGCGTCCAAAGGTGGAATGACGACATTGCCGGTCTGGTATTACAATGTGGCGGCGGCCGATACAGTGGTGATTCAGATCGGTAAGGCAAAGAAAACATACCGTATGCGCGAAGCCACGGCTGAGGAGGAAGCCGTGCTCTGGCCGCAGCTTGAACAAATGTATCCTGACTATAAGGCCTATCGCGCACGCACGGAAGGTGTGCGCCATATACCTGTTCTGGTATTTTCGCCGGTCTGAGTGAACAGCCTTTGTCAGGCCGCGCGGTCTTGCGCATAGCTGGAAAGCGTTTCTGCGCAGGCTTGCGCTGCCTCTATGCCCTTGGTCCAGAAGTGCGCAGCAAAATAATCGGGTTGGCCTACGCTTTGAAAGTCCTGTGGTGTCAGCACTGCAGAGAGAACAGGTACGCCGATATCGAGCTGAACCGACATCAGTCCATCAATGACTGCACTGGCGACAAATTCGTGTCGGTAGATGCCGCCGTCGACCACTAATCCTGCCGCCACGATGGCCGCATAGTGGCCGCTGCTTGCAAGGTGCTTCGCTTTCAAAGGAATCTCAAAGGCACCAGGTACCTCGAACAGCTCGACCGCGCGTCCGTCTGCCGTGGAAAATTCGTCGACAAACGCGTCGCGCAGGCGGTCTACAATCTCGCGGTGCCAGCACGATTGAACAAATGCCACGCGATCACGCGTGGCAATCTCACACAGATTCTGTAAAGATTCCATCTGTTGTCAGCCTCTTCGATCAGGTTCAACAACAGGGCAAACAAGACGTCGCTTTGTCGAGGGGAAGAGGGTTCCCAGTAGACTGACGCACCTCATTCTCATAACCAGACTTTCACTGTCGGCCCCGGAATCTCACCGGGTCTGCTTGTCCTCCCTTTCTCGTCAGTTACGAGCGGGAGCGCCCGCGGGCTACGCATTTGCGACTACCGCCGGTGGGGACTTTCACCCCGCCCTGAGAACATCCCCACCGTGGGGAAGGCGGCAAGCTTACCGGAATGCTAGTGTGTCCACAAACCCGCTAGCTTTTTTCACAAGATGCATGTGCCGCAGGTTGCTCCTGATGGAAATAGCAAGGGGGTGCGGTGCAGGTGTACTGAGTTGTCCTGCTCATGTCGTGTTTGCTAGGCCTCACCATCACGACGTATCCGGTCGATGATATGGAAAAGCTGGTATGCTGCAGTGGATGAAAACAGTGATTATAACAGTCGTTGCTCTCCTAATCAGACGACGGCGTTGCAGCGGTGGTGCAGGACGCAGGGCGCGCTCCATGCCTGATCAGGTGCCGGTTACTTTGCCTGACGTGAGTGCGCAGCAGGGCATTAATCCTTTGAAATCTGCAGCGTGGATGCCCCGGTAAAGTCTCCCGGTCAAGATAATCCAAACCCTCAAGGCAAAGGCTTGGTGCCAGTCTTGCGGGATTTGCGCGCTCTGCTTCCCGTGCACGTCAATCCTAAGATGCCGGAGGAATTTCTCAGAGATTACTGTATTTCTTCCCTGATACTTGCGGCGGATTTTCGTTTTAAGCCGGTGGTGGGGAACACCTACTACCTCTACGCGGTAGATCGCGGATGGAGCCTGTCGCTGATAGCACCCCATGAGTGGGGCGATAGACGCGGCGGGACGTTTTTGGCCCGGTGTCGTCTGCGTAGTGATATGACCTGGGAGGCAGTGCTTGATGTGGGTTCGCCTGCTGTGGCGCAGGCCAGACGGTTTGTGGAGAGTTTTGTGGCAACGCTTCTAGCGCAGGGTTCGATTCGTGACCATTTACCGTTTTATGCAGTCGAATTGCCCTATTATCAACGGCTGCTTGCGACGGCGCTCGCCGCATCCCTGGACAAATCCTTGCCAGAGGGCGAAGAAGCCGTGCGCGCTCTGCTTAGCGATCCGGCAGCGGGCCGGCGCGCCTTGCTGCCCTGAGCGCGGTTTTCCCCCGACAGGAGGGGAGATCGGTTTTTCATCAGACAGGTGGCTTGAATAACATGGGCAATTCTGCCATTCTGCCTAGCAGTCGAATGGGAACTGTTCTCGGGGTTGCGATGCACTGTCGTCTGCTGTTGCTGCTGATCTTAACCCTACACCCCTGCGCTGACGCGATGACAGTGACCAGCAAGGCGTCCGGCGCGGGTTTCTTTTACGGGCATATAGCATCAGATGGTGAGCCGGTAAAAGGCGCCATGGTGACTTTTTATCACGGTGATCCCATCCACTCGCTAACGGTGTTTGCTGATGAGCAGGGTCGCTTCCTTTCCCCCGACCTGCCTTGGTCCGAGGGCTACGCGCTGCGGGTGCGGCGAGTGGGCTGGCAGGATGTGCTTATCGAGGATCTGGCTCCCGACCCCGCTGGTCGTTGGCTGGACATAAACATGCAGCGCTTTACAGATCCCGGTGAGATGATTCAGAAACTTCCGAGCAACTACTGGATGAGCCTAGTGCTTGAGGAGTTTGACGACCGGGATCACTTATTGGAGTTCAAGATGCAGTGCACCTACTGCCACCAGCAGGGGTCACCGCTTACCTCGCGCCGTAACTACACGCGGCAGGAATGGGTGGATATCATTTACGATATGGGCCGTCGCAGCGCTATTATCAGCAACAGCCTGAAAGACGTGTTGCCCGATTACCTGATGGCGGCCTATGACCAGCGCAATGTGCTTGAGAAATTGCCCGCGTTTGACGGGGAGAATGGGCCGCTGCCCGTGCCTTCCGCCGCCGCGCGTCGCGGTCTTGTAGAGGAGTGGAATCTGGGTGGACCGACGTCGGGCCAACACGACCCTATGGTCTACCACCCGGACGGCTCCATCTGGACGGTGGACGGCCCCATGGACACGCTGCATAAAATCAGTTTTGAGCGCGACCCTGATGGAGAACGCAAGAGCTACCTCATTCCGCGGGGAGAGCATAAGCCAGGGGGCGTTTATTGGAAAATGGAAAAAGGTGATCGGGGAGGGGTGAAAACCTACCTAGCGCCGCATTCGTTGCAGACCGCGCCGGACGGTGTCATTTGGTTGACGTTGGCATCGGGTAACCAGTTGGCGGGCTTCGATCCGGACAAGGAAACCTGGGATATCGTTGACTTAGAGGAAGGCATCAATCCACATACACTGCGCTTCGATCAGCGGGGTCGTCTTTGGTACACGGTTACCGCGACCAATCATGTGGCCATGTTTGACCCGGAAACGCGCGAGCAGACGTTTATCCGCTTGGACTTCCCAGACCTGCAAACACGGCTGATCACCTGGTTTACACCCTTTTTTCTGCGCTATGCCGATTTTTTTGAACTGGAGGACCGTTCGGCTGAGATGGATGGTGTGTCCATGCCCATGCCCTACGGTATTGATATAAGCCCCGTCGACGGCAGTATTTGGTTCAGCCAATTAAATATGAGCCATATCGGGCGTATCGACGCGGACACCTTCGCCTTGACCTCGGTGCCGACCCCGTTCATTTCGCCGCGGCGTTTGCGCTTTGATTCGAAGGGCAACCTCTGGGTGCCGAGTTATGCGGAGGGCACGATTAACCGATTTGATACTCTGACGATGCAGTGGAAGGAAAGCCTGGATATTCCGGTCGATCCTATCGGCAGCGAGGTCCCCTACGCGGTGTTTGTCGATCAGAAGACTGATCATGTTTGGATTACCGGTACGCAGAGCGATACCATCATTCGCTATGAGCCGGAGAGCAAGAACTGGACATTCTATCCTCTGCCGACGCTGGTCACGTATACACGAGAACTGGATATGAGTGCAGATGGTGCGGTTTGGACCTCGCACTCCAGCAGCCCCGCCTGGCACGTAGAGGGCGGCATTCCTAAGGTGACGCGTCTCGATCCCGATGGCGCCCCAGACATAGAGGGCTCGGGTCTGTTTGACGGCACTGGCCCAGCGCAACGGAAAGCTCCAAGAGCCGCGGCGCACGCTGTTAAGGACACGTTCGCAAACGTTAACTACCCCTGATTCGATGCGGTGCTTACTAATCGCTATCGCGTTGTGTTGCGCCGCTGACAGGGCGCCAGCGCAGGAGATTGGCCCGGGGTGGCCCGTGTGGGGTGGGGACCCGGCCGGTACCCGCTTTTCTCCCCTGCAGGAGATTACTCCGGCGAATGTTGATATGTTGTCAGTTGCCTGGCAATACCACACAGGTGATTCGTCGGTGTTGCAGCCGGACATGCCGGCGAGCTCTTTCCTCGCAACCCCAGTGCTCCACGATAACACGCTGTATTTCTGCTCGGGCTTCAGCCGCGCGTTTGCAGTGGACGCGGAGACCGGTCGAGAGCGCTGGGTATTTGATAGCCATCCTGATACCGCTGGCGTCGAAACGGCCAAGTGTCGAGGGGTAGCTTTGTGGCACGACAAGCGTGCCCAGGATAAAGCGCCCTGCCGAACTCGAGTTTTCATGGGTACCATGGACGGCCGCCTGGTGGCGATCGACGCGGACTCAGGCGCGGCCTGCGCGGACTTCGGAGAGGGCGGGGCCGTGGATCTTAAGAGCGGCCTGGGTCTAGTGTTGCCCGGTGAAATGGCCATGACGTCACCGCCGGTAGTGATTAATGATGTCATCGTGCAAGGCGCGATGGTCAAAGACAACTCGCGGCTGAATTCGCCTGGTGGGGTGATCCGCGCCTGGGACGCGCGTACCGGACGTCTGCGCTGGGCGTTCGATCCTGTCGCGCCGGGCAGCCCCTCGCCTCGGTTGCTGGGCGCGCCTGTGGGCCAGTTGTATCACTCGGGTACGGCCAATTCCTGGGGTGTTGCTGCCGCTGATCCGGCGCGCAACCTGGTGTTCGTGCCTTTCGGCAGTCCCGGACTCGATTTCGTGGGTGGCCACCGCCAGCAAGGCGGTGTAGATGTTGATTATTATGCCAACGCTGTTGTTGCCCTGGATGCTGCGACTGGGCAGGTGGAGTGGTCTTTCCAGACTGTGCACCATGACCTGTGGGATTACGATATTGCGGCGCAGCCCGTTCTGATTGATCTAGAGCAGGACGGCGACGTGTTACCTGCCTTGGTGCAGGCCACCAAGATGGGCCACCTGTTCATTTTGCACCGGGAGACGGGAGTGCCGCTTTACCCGGTCGAGGAACGGCCTGTGCCGCAGACGCGTGTACCGGGCGAGTACACCTCGCCCACCCAGCCTTTTCCCACCTTTCCGCAGCCACTGCACCCTCAACGGATTGACGCAGCGGATGCTTGGGGACTGACTCCGTATGACCTTGACGCTTGTCGCGCCAAGATCGAGGCGGCGGAAAACGATGGCATTTTTACCCCACCTGCGCTGCACAAGCATGTGCTGATTTATCCTGGCGTCGCCGGGGGCCAGAACTGGGGTGGCCTGGCTTATGATCCCGTTAATAACTTGCTTGTCATGCCCCAAAACTATGTGGTGACGCATAACAAGCTGTTGCCGCGGGAGCCGGTCGACGTGGCCGAGGGTAACCAGTTGGAAATACCCTCGCGCCATCTGGGCGCGGCGCCCTATGTGGTGCAGCACGAGGTGCTGCTGTCGCCTTTTGGAATACCCTGCATTGCCCCCCCCTGGGGCAGTTTATTGGCGGTCAGCTTGGCGACAGGAAAAAAGGTCTGGGAGGTGCCGCTGGGCACGCCCCGCGATATGCTGCCGGCGCTGGCGTGGTTCCCCTTGTTCCCCACCATGGGATTACCCAGTGCGGGGGGTGCGCTGGTGACAGCGAGCCAGCTTGCTTTCCTGGGCGCGTCGCTGGACAACTACATTCGCGCATTCTCTACTGCGGATGGGCGCGAGCTGTGGCGCCATCGATTGCCCGCTGGTGGTCAGGCAGTGCCTATGACCTATACTGGCGAAAAGTCGGGGCGGCAGTTTGTGGTTATCGCCGCCGGTGGCCATGCCTATATGCGCACAACACTCGGCGATACTTTGGTCGCTTTTAGTCTGAAAAAATAGAGTGTTCAGCTCTTTGGGCAGCATAATTTTTTTTTCAGGCAGCTGGCTTGAATAATACTTTTCTTTCTGCCATCCTGATTCGATGAGTGATTATCAACAACCCTCCACGCCTCAGGAGCTTTTGTCCTGTGGGCCGATCGACCCGGTGGAGAATCCCTACGATATTTTTAAAGCCATGCGAGAGGGTGCGCCGGTGAGCGATTTCGGCGGCACCTATTTCATCACAAACTTCGAATTCGCTCAGCAAGTGCTATTAGACGATGAGGTCTTCTCCAGCAAGTCCAATAGCCCTGACTACCCCGGCATTGGCATGGTGTTCGGTCAGACAGTTGTCGGTATGAATGGGCAGGAGCACCTCAAACACCGCAACCTGATTACGCCCGCCCTGCGGCCCCGCGCACTAGGAGAGGATTTCAGGCAGCGGGCGCGCAGTACGGCGGATAACCTGATTGATAAGTTCGCAGAGGCTGGACGTGCCAACCTGGTCCCGGACTTTACCTTCCTTTACCCATTGTCCGTATTCGTACAAATCCTGGGTCTGCCGGAGGAGGATGTGGGCGATTTTCATCGCTGGGGCATTGACCTGACCCATGTGGCCGCCGATCCGGAACGTGGATTACAGGGTTCTGCGTGCCTGGCTGATTATCTCGCGCCTGTGGTAAAGGAAAAGCGCAGTGCGCCGACCACTGACCTGATCTGTCGGTTGATCGAGGCGGAGGTCATGGGCGAGCAAATGACCGACGAGGAAATTATCAGTTTTTTGCGGTTGTTGATAACCGCAGGCGCGGACACGACCTATCACTTGTTGGGCAACGCTCTGCACGTCCTGCTTAACAATCGACAGCTACTGGAGCGGGTCTCGTCGGATCGCAGTAGTCTCGAACCCCTATTGTGGGAGACACTGCGGTGGGAGTCGCCCGTGCAGATAGTGTCCCGTCAGACAGACCGCGAAACGGAAATCGGTGGAGTGGTTATTCCCGATGACTCTCCGGTCACAGTGATCATCGGGTCTGCGAACCGCGACGAACAGGCTTTTCCCAATGCGGCGGTTTTCGATCTAGACCGCGATCAGGGCAAGTCATTGGCTTTTGGTTATGGGCGTCACTACTGTGCAGGGGCCGACTTTGGCCTCACTGAGGCTACGATAGGTTTGAACGCCCTGCTGGACAGGCTGCAGGACTTGCGGTTCGATCCCGATGCTGATGGCGAGAGCAAGATTCGGGGTGTGGCCTTTCGTGGGCCATCGCACCTTAACGTCCAGTTTAGCGCCTGACCGATTCCTTTTTTTGGCCTGCGGCGATGAGTCCACGAGGAGGATCGATGGAGCCACTGCAACAATTTCGGGAAGAGACTCGGGAGTGGCTGGAGGAAAACTGCCCTGCGAGCATGCGTAACCCGATCAAAAGTGATGAAGATGTCTGTTGGGGTGGTCGCAAGGTCGTCTTTCAGAGCGACGAACAGCGCGTCTGGCTGGAGCGTATGGCTGCGAGGGGCTGGACCGTGCCTGACTGGCCGCAGGAATACGGTGGCGCCGGGTTAGATCGTGCCCACTGCAAGGTGTTGCAGCAGGAATTGGGGCGCATGAGTTGTCGCCCAGCGTTGACCAGTTTAGGCATTATCATGCTGGCACCGGCGCTGTTCAAATTCGCCACGCAACAGCAGAAGCGCGAGCATATGCCAAAGATGGCCAGGGGAGAAATTCGCTGGTGTCAGGGCTACAGCGAACCCGGTTCGGGTTCCGACCTCGCCAGCCTGAAGACTTCGGCAGTGGACAAGGGTGATTACTATCTGGTTAATGGGTCGAAGATCTGGACCTCCTATGCCAATATGGCCGATTGGATCTTCTGCCTGGTGCGAACAGACCCGCAGGCGGCGAAGCGGGAGGGGATCAGTTTCCTGCTTTTTGACATGGCGTCTGAAGGTGTAAGTACGTCGCCCATCCGCTTGCTCAGTGGTGCCTCGCCGTTTTGCCAGACATTTTTCGACAACGTCAAGGTGCCCAAGGAGAACCTTGTCGGCGAGGTGAACCGTGGCTGGACCGTAGCCAAATACCTCTTGCAGTTCGAGCGGAACATGGCCGCAGGGCTGGGACGCAGTCGTTCTCCACGCAGAAAGCCGATCGAACAGGTCGCCCTGGAGACACTCGGTAATGACGGCGGGAAAATTGCGGATCCGGTGCTTCGGCATAAGCTGGCGCGCTTTCAGATTCGGGAGCAGGCGTTCACGCTGACCATGCAGCGGGTGGGGGATGAAATGAAGGCAGGGGGAGATCCCGGTCCCGCCTCATCGGTGCTGAAGTATTGCGGCTCGGAAACCAACAAAGATCGCCACGAGTTGAATCTCGCGATACGCGGCATGGATAGCCTGGGTTGGGAGGGGGAGGCCTTTGATGGGGGGCGTATCGCCCGCAGTTGGCTGCGCAGCAAGGCCAACTCCATCGAGGGCGGCACCTCGGAAATTCAGTTGAATATCATCGCCAAGCGGGTGCTGGGTCTGCCCTCCACCTGATCCAAATATTGACTACAGGTAAAGCTGAATGTCACTGGTACTGAATGAAGAACAGCTGTTGCTGCAATCCACTGCGGAGGACTTTTTCCGTGACAAGGCGCCGGTAAGTGCCTTGAGAAAGCTGCGCGACGAAAACGATACGGACGGTTTCTCTCGGAATTTGTGGCGTGAAATGACCGAGATGGGTTGGGCCGGGACGTTTTTGCCCGAGCGCTACGGTGGCCTCGAGTGCGGGTTTGCCGAATTGGGAGTGGTGTTGCAGGCTGGTGGCAGGACACTGGTGGCAAGTCCCCTGTTTTCCTGCGTTGCGCTCTCCGCCAGCGCACTCCTGCTCGGTGGCAGTGAACTGCAGAAAGAGGAGCTGCTGCCGCGTATCGCCAGCGGTGACCTGCTACTCTCCCTGGCTTTCCAAGAGGGGTCGCATCACAACCCGACGGCGGTCGAAACCCTAGCGCAGGAGAATGGCGATGGGTTCTCCCTTTCTGGCCGGAAAGCGTATGTACCGGATGGCCACGTCGCTGATCGTTTGATCGTCGTTGCGCGCACCGATGGTCAGACGGGGGATGAGCACGGCTTGTCGCTGTTCCTGGTGAGCTCAGACAGTCCCGGTGTGCACCTCGAGCGGCAGTGCATGGTGGACAGTCGCAATATGGCTGAGGTGCGACTCGATGCGGTCGAAGTCTCCCGGAACGAGCTGCTCGGGGAGCTACACGGCGGTTACGCCCTGCTGTGCCAGGTTCTGGATCGCGGCAATATCGCACTGGCAGCGGAGATGCTGGGCTCGCTGCAGTCGGCTTTCGGACGCACCATGGACTACCTGAAGCAGCGCGAACAGTTTGGAGAGTTAATCGGCAGCTTCCAGGCCTTGCAACACCGGGCATCAAAGATGTTCTGTGAGATAGAGCTGTCCAAATCAGTGGTACTGAATGCGTTGCAGGCAATTGATGAAGGTGCCGATAACCTGCCCCTGGTGGCCAGCATGGCGAAAGTCCAGGTGGCTGAGACGTTCCGCCTGGTCAGCGGTGAGGCCATCCAGATGTTTGGTGGTATCGGCATGACGGACGAAGAGGAAATCGGCTTCTTTTTGAAGCGCGCTCGTGTCGCGCAGCAGATGCTGGGTGACGAGCACTACCATCTGCAGCGCTATGCAACCCTGCGGGGCTATTAAGCTTCTTCGTTGGCGGCTTACGTTTGCGCCAAGTCCCCTGAATAGGACACCAGCGTAGCCTTCCTGACCCTCAGGGTCTGCTCCAGTTCAGAAATGAAACTGGTGTCGGCCTTCAGCAGTTTTACTTCGGCGGTAACTTCGGTATAGGCAGGGTTTACCGTCTTGGACTTGAGCGCAAATCTCTCCACCGACCTTTTGATAAAATCGACGACCTGCTGTTCACTGGTATCTTTCTCTATCTGCAGGACAATCAGGTAAGGCGTGTCCTCGTCCTCCCGCCGTGTTAACAGGACAATCGTCATGGTCATGATTATGGAGCCGATGACGGTGAGGCTGAAGTAACCGACACCGTTTCCAATGCCGATAGCAATGGCCCAGAAAATGAAGACCAGGTCCACAGGATCTTTAATCGGTGTTCGAAACCTGACGATCGACAGCGCGCCAACCATACCCAGAGATAAAATAAGATTGCCGCTTATGATCATAATCACCATGGTCACGATCATTGCAATGGCAATGAGTGAGACGTTAAAGCTGCGCTGGTAAAGAACCCCCTGGAAGGTCTTTTTGTACACGTAGAAAATAAACATGCCCAGTAAAAATGACATGCCCATGTTCACTATGATTTCCAGACCGGTGTAGCGTTCCATCCCGGTGGATGTAGCCAGGAACCCCTTCTGAAAAATGTCAGAAAAAGTCAGGGTTTGGTCTTCCATTTGTCAGTTATCCTCCCACTTCTGAGTTTTAAGCATTCTTCTTCCCAGAGTGTATTTGCTGATTGCAAAGCGCTCGAAAGATGAGGGCTGAACAATAGTTCTGATGTGATCCGGCAAGCATCGGTCGAATTTGATTTCAAGGATATGATTGCCCTCAAGTATGACGGGTATCATGTGAACGTCAGAGGAAAAAAGATCGAAATCGGTATTGTTTGACCGAAGATGCTTGTCGATAGTGATCCTCAGGTTAAAATAATCAGACACATAGGCATCCCGATCATAGTCTACCAGCACCGTCGGTCTGTAGTGAAAATTTGTAAACTCTATGTACGCTTGGTTCAGCACGGGATTGTTATAGTTCAGTAATTCGTCGTATTCGCCAACAGCAATTCTTTCCGCACTGTCTCTTGATATGGTCGCGGACTGCTTGAAGATCTGGTTGTTGCACTTATTCTTGATTTCAAATTTCAACGATCGACATTCGGTATCGTAGATGCGCAATCGAAACTTTCTCCGATACATTATTCCAGCCTGCTTCTCGTGCAGGCACTTATCGTCATAGGAGTCGAAGTAGAGGCTGCGTATAAAATACCCCGTTCCGGGCACACTGTGCTTGTCGGCATCCAGCACGTATTTCAGACGATTGACCAGCGAGACGCACTCGTTCGTGTTGATGTAATATTTAAGCTCTGATCGGTGGACATTGAGATTGTGGGCTGAACTAGAACTATTCGTTTCTTGAGTCTGCAAAAACACCTCGAATATTATTATTTGCCAGGGGTAGGTGACGGGCGAAAAAGTTCTCCAGAATTTCGCCTTTCAGGTTGCCACTACCCTGGGCCTCTAGCCTGAATGCTGAGTCCGAGTTTACCAGAAACAGGCCCTTCTCGGGCTTGGGTGCACGGTCCATGTAGGAATCGAAGATCGTAACCTCTGATTTCTTGCCGACAGAAGCAGTCTCATTGTTTTTCTCGATGATACTATTTCCGATGACCAGACTGCCACCTGCACCGTATTGCCAGTTTTTCTGGTAGGCGTGCGCACCGATAGCGTTTTTCTCGATGAGTGAGTTCATTACCAGTGCGTGAGACGCATCCTTACTTTCTAGGCCGATATTGTTAGCTGAAAATATACTATCGACCGTGAAAAGGAGCGAGTTTTCACCGATAGAGACACCTTTATCACTCGAGTGAGACATAATGCTGCCGCTGATCACTGCCTTCGAGGTCATCAGGTCCACCGCGTCGTTGCCACTGCCGATAAATTGACAGTCCTTGATGTCAGCCTCGGTAATATCGAGGTCGACGGCGTCGGAAAGTGCATTTTCAAACAGCGTATTCTCAATCCTAACGTCGCTGTAGACGACGTGCAACATGTCATCCGTCAGGCGGTTTTCCCTAAAAACACAGTTCTTGATAAGTATGTCGCTTGCGTTGTGAATTGAAAGCATTGCGGTGTACTCAAAGGTATCCTCTTTTATGCCGCTGCCGTACTCAAAGACGCAGTGTTCGAGCCTTGAACCATCGGCGCCCGGGTCTTTGATTGCTATCGCGCCCCAGGGTACAAGCCGATTCTCGGTCGTGAATACAATGGGCGCCTCTACCGTGCCAATCGCGGTCACCTGGCCGAGGGCTCTCAAGCCCGCACCCTCTGTAAGCATGACACGTGTTCCTGGTGCAATCACCAGGTCGCTGGTTATCTCCTGGAAACCTGTCAGTACCACTTCGCCGCTGAGCGTTATAGGCTCGGATTCGCGAGCCTGTGGAACGATCTGTACTTCACCACGAAACTCGCGCTTCACCAGCCTATCCAGGGGGGTCGCCTCGATCTCATGTGCCGTTAAGGTCATCGGGGTCACATTGACGGCGCGTATGTCCGAGGCGTCCACTCCGGCTATCGAAATATCGAAAGTGGCTGTGTCGAAGGTATGGTTCTCGTCTGCGATGACGGATGTTGGAAACAGGCGTTGATCCAGCACAAGGCTGTCTCCCTCCCGGTGCGAAACAGCGGTTACGTCCCGTTCTATCGTTTTGCCATCGGCGTCAAATCGAACGGTCACTGAACCCGGATCTGCCTGTGGGTTTAGAAATATCCTGATACTGCTCACAGGTACCTGGGCAATCTGCAGACGTACGCCGTCGTTCAAAAGTGAGTAAGAAAAAGCACCCTCCAGGGCCACGGTCGCCGCTTTGACCTCTTCCAGAACTGAGCGTACGGTTTCCTTGAACGCAGTGATCGCCTGCACTACCTCCCCTCGACTGTATACGTTATTAAAAACATCGACGAAGTAGAACTTTGCATTCGCCTTCTCTTTTGCGGTGTCAGCAGCCGCGTCGAGAAACGCTAGAAAATCATCCAGGTCATGCCTGTAGAAGTTGATCAGGGCCTTCTGCCTTTCGTAGAGAAAGTCATGATTGCGATATAAAGCCGCCATAAACGACGTGTTGACGATGCCACTCCGGTGTTCGTCACTGACATAAAATTCGCTCCAACCCAGACCATCCCATACCAGCGGTGC
The DNA here is from genome assembly GCA_013214285.1 of Halioglobus sp. Taxonomy (GTDB): domain Bacteria; phylum Pseudomonadota; class Gammaproteobacteria; order Pseudomonadales; family Halieaceae; genus Marimicrobium. Next base: position 21,606 of record JABSPW010000010.1, read on the forward strand.
GAATCGTTCAAGGTAGTGGTCGTAGTGGAGTTTCCAGTTGTGGGACTCGTCGTGATGCCGGGTCCTGGTAAGGTCGATGTAAGCCGCAAACTTGCCAAACTGCGCCAGGTCTAGCGGAGAATAGTCACCCTCCTTGAGACGCATTAACATATTCTCCAGCGGGACCTTGCTCTCGAGGTCGTAGTGGTTGTTGGCGGCCGCCTTGCTCCAGTTCAAGCTGCTTTTGAAGAGTGATTCATCCAAACCCCAGTACTTGTCGCTTCTGCCGTTATCGCCATTGTAGATGTCACCGGGCATCATGCCTCTTCTTCGTAAGAATGATTCATCTATTTGCTCTACCATTAGCTTTGCGCCTTCACTCTTGCCATTGACGTTTACCGTGACAAGTTCACTTCGCGGCCCGGACAGGCCTACGATGTTAGCCAGTTCGTAAGAAGCGTGAGGGCTCAGTAAGTCGGGGGACTCATGAACAATAAGGTTGAACCTCCTGATATTTTCATAGAGCCTCTTCTTGCGTGTTTTTATCCGGTAGGACTTTTCCTTGAACAGCCAGTGGTTGGAGGAATCGCCTCGGTACCTGAGCTGGATTCTCTCCAACTGTTCGTCGGGGTAAACCATGTAGGCTGTTTTGAAATTATCTCCTCCCAGTCCACTGTAGGGAAGGTCCCGGTTCAGTTCGTATAGCATTGCGTCGTCAATGTAGAGGTTGATGTCGGCGCTACCGGTGTTGCCAATCGTGGCATCGCGGAAGTAATCGACAAGGTAATAAAAATTGAGTTTCCCGATTTTCTGCAGGGCTGCATGGGGTGACAGGCTGAAGTGGGCGCTGTCTGCGATGTAAAGCGAATAGGTACGAGTTGCCCACATCAGGAACAAGACGCTGATGGGCACAGTGATCAGCAGGCTATATTTCCAGAGTTTGCGTACAACAGGCATGTCAGGTAGGGCCGAAAAAGATGGTGGTCTCACCCGGGAATCGGTACTGGAACAGGTGCTGCATTTCCTGTAGCTCCAGGGCCTTGTCGGGCACCATTTTCAACAGGTGTATATAGGCTCGTAGCGCATCGGCGTCGAGCGGGTCGGATTCTACCCAACGCTCTGCGTAAGGCAGCGCCTCGGCGCTGTCGGGCATCCCGATCTGGACTCTAGACTGAATCAGCCGTAACAGTATTTCGCGTTTTATCGGGTATGATTTGTCATGTTTGCGGATGTCCTGCATCGCGGCCAGGTGCTGTTCCGCCTGCGCCGCGGCTGCCCGATACCGGCCTGAAGAGTACGCCCTTTCGACGGTGCCAAGCCTGGTCCGGTGTGTGCCCAGCTGTGACGCCAGTATTCTTCTGTCCAGCGAGTCAATCAGGCCCGGCTGGTACAGCCAGACATAGCCTGTGAGCAGCGCGGTCAGTGTGGTGACCAGCCCTAGGAATCTGAATATTGAAACTACAAATGCAGTGGGCATGAGTTCGCTTGCGTTGGTAGCTGTCAATGCACCAGCGTCTCTAATTATTGCTGATAAGCCTTTCGGGTTGAGTCATTGTATACGAGCGCAGTGCGCGGGCTACCTCGGTGAGTGCCTGCTCTGCGTCGGCATAGCCGTGTGTTTCCACGCTGTTGTTACCTTTGTAGTTGGAAAACCATGTTTCTATTATAGAGCTGATGCCGGGATGCATCCGGTCCAGTTCTTCGATTGAACCGACTGTTGCGAGCGCCTGACCGTCCGTAACCGCAATGAGTTTGTTGTCCGACTGCCCGCCATCGCGCATGTTCAGCATGCCGATAACCCTCGCTTTAACGATACTGCCCCGGGGTAGCGGAGGTCCCAGAACGAGTATGTCCAGCGGGTCGTTGTCCCCCCCTTGGTGCCGGGCCACCAGCGAGCGGGGAATGAGTCCGTAGTTGCCGGGATAGCCAATATAGTCGATGACCCGGGGTGCGCCCGCTTTCATCTCCCACTTCAGGTGCCCGTCAGCTTTGTCCACTTCCCATTTCTGGGTCGAACCGGCAGGTATTTCGATCACGGCGCGGACATGCTTTTCGTCCACGACCGGGTCGACACCGTCCACGAGGTGAACGGGAGATTGGAGCGTATAGGGATCGCTCAGGGTCAGCGGGTCGACGGGGTGTGCAGAACGTGTGGCGTTGTCGGCGGTTGCCGTGCTTGTCCCGCCAGGATTGACCAGGGCAGCGAAAAAAATAACCCCAAGGTGCAGCGTCTTACTTCGTTTCATGTCGGGCTACGAAACAGGTAGCGCAAGGTGCCCTGTTCCAACGGGTCTATCCTGAGTTAGCGCACGTTCTGTTGCAGAGTAACCCAAGGCTTGGTAAAACGCCATTTACCGCTGCCCAAGGGCGGTGCGCTTTGGTAGTCTGATCTGAAGCGATAGCTGGGGAAGGCATTTTGGAAGGGGCAGCTAGCAAAACCGGGCGCGGCCACATGGCTGGTACCCTGCTGTTGCGCCTTGTTTCGACGCTGATTGCCCTGGTGCTGGCGGAGTTCGTCTTCAGGGCCTATGCGCAGGTTCAGTGACGACGGGCCGCCGAATATCACCGGCATGAGCGGTACCAGATGTTGCTGGATAACCCCCGGGAATACCGCCTGCACTCGGGCGCAACAGGGCAAAACCGCATTCCTGGCAGTGGTGTGCAGTGGACCTACCGCATCAATGCAGATGGTTTTCGCGGTGAGGAATTCGATCTACAGTCTGGCAGTAAACGCATACTCTTCGTCGGTCATTCTTATACTTTCGATTGGGGCGTCAACCCGCAGGATACCTTGCCGCGTGCGCTAGAGAGAGTGCTGGCCTAGCCGCCCTTTGCGCTGCGCGTGGATGCCTGGAACCTGGGTGTGCTCGGCGATAATACGGTGCAGGAATTCCACTTACTGAACACGGTTATCGATCGATTGTCGCCGGATAGGGTGGTGCTGGGCTTCGTGATGAATAATGCACAATCCCAGTACAACGGGCATGAACGGCCAACGGTGCGCTATCGCTAGGTGAGGTCTTGGCTGTTTGCCTTCCTCACGGAGCCGATCATTGTTATCGGCTACGAGGGAGAGCCCGTGCTTGATACGGGCATCAACGCGCCCGACAGGGATTTCTTGGTTGCAGTGGGGGAGAAGCAACCGAAATGGGATGCGACCCATGAGGCCCTCCGGAATCTCTTCGCTCTTAGCAGGACTCGCGATATCACCGCCCTGCTGGTGGTGTTTCCTTCCCACAAGAAACCCTGCAGCGCGCTAGCCGTGTCGCCGCATTCATCGGGAGGTGGTGGATTGGGCTGCTGCGGAGGGCATGCAGAGCGTGGATATACTGCAGCACATGGAAAACAAGGACTATAGGGAGTATCGGGTCGAGGGAGACGGCCACCCGAATGGCCGCGCGTTTGCGCAGGCCGCGGCGATTTTTGCCCCCATCATTGCGGAGTCCCTGTGGTCTCGCGTCGGCATAGCCCGCTAGCGGTATTATGCCCGCTTAATCGGGCGTGCGGGCGATGGTGGATTTTCCTATGATCGACGGTAACAGGGCAGTGATAAGGCGAGCCGGGAAGGCCCATCCCGCGACGGTATCGCTTGCTATGCTGAGCAGGCATGTGGGTGGTGCCAAGCACTAACAACCAGAGGACAGGGGTGTAGCCCGGCACATCAGGACAAGCGCATGTCTGTAAGCAGTTGATGTGCCTGAGTCTGCTGTGCCCCTAGGACGTTTGGGAGGCAGGCAGATGATTGCACTCTTTTTTGAGTTCACGCTGTTCTTTCTCGTACTGTTCTTTGTTGTGCCGGGGCTGTTTCTATCCCTAAACAGCTTGCATAATCATGTGCAGCAACAGAGACATGCGGCAGTGTGGAGGCTGGTTCCACCGGGTTGAAGGCGTTGTCGGGCCCCCGCAGGGCCGGCCTGCAGCACCACCCTAAACTACCTGGCGTCATGGGTCAGACCGGTCACCTTGAAGGTAAGGCATCGCGTCATTCTTCAGTCAGCTGCAGCGCCGCATCGCCTGACAGCACGTTTTTCATGATCTTGCCTGCTGCATTGCGGGGCAGAGGTTGCTGCTGCACATGCCATTGACTAGGGATCTTGAACGCTGCCAGATGCGCACGGCAGAAGTCCTCAAGCCCCTGCATATCGGCGTCCCAGGCCGCGTTGACCACGAGGATGGCCTTGACCTCTTGCCCCATGTCGGGGTGCGGAACTCCGATCACGGCGGCTTCGATAATGGTCGGATACAATTCCAGGCAGTGTTCTACTTCGACCGGATAAATATTTTCCGCGTTGCGCAGGATGAGGTCGCGGGCCCGGGTATTGACGTAGAGGAGTGCTCCCTCGAAGTGCCCCATATCGCCCGTGCGCAGCCAGCGACCCGGGGCGATTGCTTTCGCGGTGGCCTTCGGATTACGCCAGTAACCGAGCATGATGCAACTGCCGCGAATGCAGATCTCGCCCTGTTCACCAGCAGGTAGTGCATCATTGTTGTCGTCACGAATGGTGATGTCCACACCGGGGAACACCCGACCAACCGAATTGGGGTGGGCCTCTAGCAGTTCGCCCCAGTTGTGTGTACCGACACCAGAGGACTCGGTGAGACCATAACCAAGCGCCATGCGACCGCCACTACCACTAAATGCCGTTGTCATGCGCCGCTGGGTTGCCTCACTGGTTGGCGCGCCTCCAGACCCTAACCGGCTGACGCTGGAGACGTCGTAGGTATTGAAATCGGGATGGTCCATGACGCGGGCTGCCATGCTGCCCAGCGACGGCCAGGTGGTGACTTTCTCTGCCTCGAGCAGCTTCAGCACTTTTTCGGGATCAAAGCGGCCCAGGGTCCATACGGTCTTCATGCCGACCGCGAGACTGGTTATCACGCCGGTGAATAGACCGGACAGATGGAACAACGGTGCGGAGAACAAGCCACAATTGGGCAGTGAACTGCCCTCCAGGGACGCGCCTGCCTCCGCTTCCATCAGCATCATACGAAAACCGCTGAACACGGCGGAGGCGAGAAAAGTAATCAGGCAACGGTGACTGATGAGTGCGCCCTTGGAGCGGCCAGTAGTCCCACTGGTATAGAGGATCAGGGCGGGGTCGTCCTCGGCGATAGCGCATTCCGGTAGCTCCGGCGGCGCAGCGGAATCCCAGCCTCGTTCCAACGCTGCGTAGTCCTTCTCGATACAGATAACTGGGCAGGGCAGCGCGTCATCCGCGATGCGGGCGAGCCGCTTGCGGTCACCCACTAGCAGTTTTGGGTCTGCATCTACAAGCGCGTGGAGAATTTCTGTTCGCTCCCACCAGCCGTTGAGTCCAACGCAAATAGCGCCGATGCTCACGCTGGCCCAAAAGGTGATGATCCACTCGGGGTGGTTGTCTGCCAATATCGCCACCCGGTCTCCAGGTTTCACCCTGTACTGGTTGCGCAGGGTACTCGCTACCGCGCTAACGCGCGCGCGGTGCTCGCGAAAAGTGATGCGCTGCCCCTCGCAAATAATGTATTCATTATCCCCGTGGTTGGTCGAATTTATCAGGATCTCGCGCAGGGAGCGGTCGCGGTTTTTGAATACCTTGATGTGCTCACCTAGCACTTCTTCATAGACGATTTCAAAGGCACCGCCAGGGCCGATCAGTTCCGCCTCGATGTCATCTACCGATCGCATGCATCCGTCTCCTCGCTTTATGTGTTATCCGCTGGGCAGCGCGTTGGGGTCACCGGGGGCCTGCAATAATTCAATGCGCAGCCCATCCGGGTCAGTGACAAATACGGCGCTGGAGTGCCAGTCTGGGTTGTCTACCCGCGTCTCTGCTAGGACCGTTCCGCCCGCTTCTTCCACCCTCGTTATCGTTTCATCGATCTTCTCAACGCGCAGCGACAAGTGGGTAAAACCGAGTCGATTCATTGGGCAGGGGACTGCATCCTGGCGATGTCCTGCGGTCGGATAGTACAGCAGCTCAAGTCGGGTGCCATCTCGTTCCAGGTAAACCGCTTGCAACGCGCCGCCCTCAATTGCGAGTAACTGCGCTGACTGCTGACCCTGCACCGTTAGCCGCGAGAGTTCCTCGAAACCCAGCGTGCGGTAAAAGCTTACCGAAGTTGCCAGGTGTGACACGCAGATGCCGATATGTGATAGCCGTTGTATGCTCATCCACTTGGCCTCCAGGGTGGAATTGTGCCGCCTGCAACGGGCGGGCGTTAGTCAGGCGACAATGTCGCCTATTTTTCGAAAGTGTTCGACGGCGTCAGGTGGCAGTACCGGTGGCTCCTTGCCCACCGCGTAACAACCCAGCATGATCTCCGCGGAGCGTTCAATGATCTCGACCATATCCGCCGCCCGGCGCAGGTCGCGGCCCGCGACGACCAAGCCGTGATTGACCAATAGGCAGGCCCATTCGTTCGCCATGGCTGCTGCTACCGCCTCCGCCAGCGCTGCGGTACCGGGCAACATAAAGGGTATTCTTGGAATATTACCGAAAAAGGCCGCTTCCGTGGAAATGGGTAGGAAGTCCAGACCGCTATTGGCGAGGATGGTCGCGTTGGGCGCATGGGCATGGATAACCGCGTTGGCCTCTGGTTTGCGGGCAAGAACGGCCGTGTGCATGCACCACTCGCTGGAGGGGGAACGCGCACCAGGGGTCAGTGATCCACCGTCAAGGCCGATACGCACCATCATGTCGGTTGTAAGACTCCCTTTGAACACGCGGCTTGGGGTAATCCAGATCTCTTCGTCGGTTTCTGGGATGCGTGCACTGATATTTCCGCCGGTCGCAGTAATCACCTGTGAGTCGAACAGTTCCTGCAGAACATCCAGCAGTTCTTCTCGAACATCACCGGTCGCGACGGTCTCAAATATTGCGTCGCCACTGGCCGTACCGATGCTGGAAAGATCCCCCGGGTCCCCGGTCGCAGTCCGGGCGGCGGTATAGATACGTTCCATGTCGTGCTGTATTTCTTGCAGAGTCATCGCTTTGCCCGCATCGCCGACGAAGGACAACTCGCCGTTCATGGCGGATTCCATGGGGTCAATGGTGCCGGTGAACATACCATCGATGATCTCGCCGCGCATTGCGAGTTGGACGTCTGCGGGGTCGTCTGGTGGCCCGATCGCACTCAGCACTTTGTCCTGTCTCAGTGACAGATAGAATTGCAATCCCAGGTCGTGGACGTTGAATTGCAGTGTAACATCTTGCTGCACAGTGAATGCGTTAAGGGAGGGATCGGCGGCCATGTCCGCGCAAAACTTTTCCAGGATTATGCGCATGGTGTCGATCACTGCCTTTGGTGCGCCCGTCTCGGCAGTGGATCGCTCCGGCATCTTTTTGTGTTTAACCGTTTTTGTATCCCGTTGCAGATCGGACACAGCTGGCCCGCTCTTCTTCAGCAGCCGCGTCAATTCTGTCTCATCCGGCTGCGGCTTGACACTTTGCCAGTCAAAGGTTTTCAGCACCTCGGGGTTCAACACATTGCGCGGCGAGCCACCTTGCAGCAGCTGCAACAAGGCGGTGGTGATACTCTCACCTTGGTGATTTGCCACCTCCACTGTATTGCCTGCGCAGTGTGGTGTTGAGATGACCGCCGGGTGTTGCACCAGGGGGTGATCGAAGCCGGGGGGTTCGACCGCAAAGGTATCGAGGCCAGCGCCCGCAATTGCACCGGTCTCCAGTGCATTAATCAGTGCCTGCTCATCGATGAGAGCTGCGCGCGCGGTATTGATAAAAAAGGCCCCCTGTTTCATCCGTGCAAATTGTTCGGCGCCAATCATGCCGGAGGTCTGTGCTGTCACCGCGGCGTGCAGGCTGATCACATCGCTCTTTGCCAGCAGAGTATCGAGGTCGGTGAGCCGACATCCCGCCAGTGCCGCCTGCTCGGCGGTGATGAATGGGTCGGCCACGAGTAGCTCTACGTCGAAGCCCGCCAGCCGCTGTGCAACGGCCTTACCGACCGCACCAAGACCGATCAGGCCTACGGTTTTGTGCCACAATTCATTGCCCTGGAACTGGCTAAACGCCTGTCCCATCTTGCCCATATTACCTGCGGTGCAGTCCTGCTGTTGCAGGAACTGTGTTGCCTTGGGCAGCTTGCGTGCTAGGTTGATCATCAGGGCCACTGCGAGGTCAGCAACCGCCACCGCATTGCGGCCCGGTGCAAATAGGACGGGAATGCCGAAGGCAGTGCAGGCGTCCACATCCACATTCACCGCATCGCCGCGACACGCGGCCACGACGCGCAGGTCAGGCAACTGCTGCAGGGCGTTGGCGTCGAGTATATCCACCTCTGTGACAAATACCTGCTTTCCCTGTAACGCCTTGACCAGTTCGGCGCCGGTTAGCAACCGCTTCATTTCGCGGAAACTGGCGTACTCAACGGTCATGTGCGCGCCTAAACGCTTGAGAGACTGGTCGTCAAAAGAGGCGGCAACCAGCGCCTCGAGATGCGCCGCCCCACTGACGAGCTCTCTTGTAGCTTGCGGTTCTTTCAGCACCCTCGGCATCAGGTGTTCAATACCGATCGGTGAGGTATGGTTTTCAGCCTGCTCGCGATAGCGGAACCAGGTGTCGTATAGTTGTTGATTGACCTCGTGTAAACGGTGCTCCGGGTTGAACTGTCCGCGCGGTGTTGATAGCGCGTCGCACGCGGCGCTGAAATTCGCAAAGGTACCGCCGGCGACACCGCCGCAAAGCGCCGCACCAAGAGCGGCGGTCTCGTGACTGGCGGGCAGGCTTACCTCCCGTGCAACAATATTGGCCAGGATCTGCGCGAACACGTCGCTGCGCGACATGCCCCCACACAGTGTCAGGGCGGCCTTGTCCGCGACGGCGTCTGTCTTCCCGAGCACTGAATCCAGTTGTTCCAGGTTGGCGCGGACGCCACAAGCGCAACCTTCTATCAGCGCGCGGGCGAGGTGACGTCGGGGGTCTGGGTCATCTTGCCCACCGATGTGGCTCATCGTAATGTGGCCCACTGGCATAGACGGCGAACGCATATTAGTGACATCGGCTCCCAGTGTTGACAGCATGCCGGCCGCGCCCGGTTCAGATCGGGCAGCTTCTGCTAGCAGGCGCAGTTCCGGTTCCGGAGCATCGGGAAACAGCACTCTGGCCATCAGACTGAAAGAAAATCCCATGCCGCCGCCATTGCTTTCAAGCACCCAACGGTCTGGCACGATATGGTAACTACCCAGTGATTTTCCTTTCAGGTCATAGGTGGGCTGTGCTAAAACTGTTTGAACCGGAGCGGTTGTCCCTGCCACGACGGCTGTTTCGCCGGCCCTGATTACCCCTGCGCCTAGCAAACTGCACTGCGTGTCGCCACCGCCCATGCCGACGGTGACCCCGGCCTCCAGCCCGATGTCTGCTGCGGCCTCGGCGGACAACTTGCCGATAGAGCTGCCGGCGTCAATTACCGGAGGGAAAATATTTCTGGGCAGTTGCAACGCGTCTATCGCTGACCAGCACCAGTCTCTTTCTGTGAGGTGGAACAAACCTGTCGCGCTGGCCTGCGTCGGATCTATGGCGCGCGCACCGCACAATTTGAAATTCAGCCAGTCGCCGATTCCAAACAGTGTTTCGACCGTTTTGAAAGCGTCCGGCTGTTGGTTGCGTAACCACAGGAGTCGGGCCGATGCGTGCAGGGGCAGGGGCCAGCAACCGGTTTCCTCCAGCAGCTGCTGTCCCAGCTTTTCTGCCACCTCGAAGTATTCACCCGCCGCACGTGCGTCGCGATTGTCGAGGCACAGCACGGGACCGCCATTGGCGTTCAGCGCCACAGTTGCGAAGCGCATGGCGGAGACGGCAATGCCGGCGACAGCGGCCGGGTCGAGGCGCGCTTTTTGTGCGGCGTCTTGACACGCCGTGCCGACGATACCCCAGACCGTATCCAGATCGACGTTGTAGCCTGTGCCGAAGGTGCCTTCCGCGGGCGGGAAGCTCCAGGCGCTTTGGGCGCTGACCCGTGCGCCGGATAACCGGTTAGCCAGAATACAGCGTGCGCCGCCGCCGCCCAAATCAATGCCCATCAACCATGGCTTGTTCATCGGTTCAACCCTTGCCAAAAACACTGTGTTGCCTGTGACAGGACGTCGCATGTTATCATCAGACAAGCGTCTTATAAACATGGCAACCCGGCTGGGTCCTGGGCTATACTCTGCCATAACAGAACTGCGTAGACCCGATCCCGGTTGGTCTGCCGAGCGAGACCTTTTTATGAATGAGCGCATACCACTGCCCCTGCCTTTTGGCTGGTTCAGGCTGGCCGAATCGAAGGACTTGTGCGCCGAAGAGGTAAACACTGTGCAGTACCTGGGACAGGAATTCGTCCTGTTTCGCGGTGAGGACGGTGAAGCCCACGTGGTCGACCCCTACTGCCCCCATCTTGGGGCCCACCTTGGCTACGGCGGCAAAGTCGAAGGTGGGGGCATACGCTGCCCCTTCCACCACTGGAAGTTTGACGGGAATGGCCAGTGTGTGGAAGTGCCCTATGCCAAGCGCATCCCCGCGCGTGCCCAGGTTAAGGCGTATCCCACCTGTGAAAGAAATGGCATTATTTTTTTCTGGCACCACCCTTTCGGTGATGAGCCCAAGTGGCAAGTCCCGGAGGTGCCAGACTGGTGTGCAGAGGGATGGATGGAGCCGATCTATCATACGGCGCGCGTGCGCAGTCATCCGCAGGAAATGGCCGAGAATGTCGTTGACTCACCGCATTTTCACTTTGTGCACGGCACGCCTGATATCCCTGAGAAGACGTTTACCTTCGACGGCCATATTATGCGCGCTTATCAAGGTTTGACATTCACGACACCGGACGGTGAACTACAGGGCAGCGTGAATATCGAATCGCATGGCGGCAGTATAGGTATTACCCGCTTCAAGGGCATTGGCGAAACGCTCATCATTGTCACCGGTACGCCGGTTGATCACGAGTATCATGAGACGACCATGCGTTTCAGTTTCAAAATTCTCGATGAGGGTCTCGAGGCGACCCGGGGTTTAGCGAAAGCATTTATCGGCGAGGTGACGCGCCAGCACGGTCAGGACGTGCCCATCTGGGAGCACAAGAAGTTTCATCAGAACCCGGTATTGTGTGATGGCGATGGTCCAATTCACCAGATCAGGAAGTACTATCAACAGTTTTACGCAGAGTCCGCGTAGGCGGGCCGGAATGTCGTGCGATGAATAACGATCCGTATATTTGTATCACTGCAGATGCCCATGCGGGGGCATCCATTGCCGCCTATCGTGACTACCTGGAGGCGAAGTACCTAGATGACTTCGATACATGGCGCGGCAGTTATAAGAATCCCGCCAAGAAGCACGTCGGCGCCAAGAAAAATAAGAACTGGGATTCCGATGCGCGTCTGTCCGACCTACAAAGCGACGGGGTGGTGGCGGAAGTGATTTACCCGAACACGGTACCGCCCTTTTATGATGGGGCTTTTCATATTTCGGCGCCGCCATCGCCAGAACAGTATGAGCATCGTTTGGCGGGGATTCGCGCCCACAACCGTTGGCTCGCGGAGTTCTGTGCCGAACAGCGGGAACGCCGCGCCGGTATTGGACTCATCCACCTGAATAATATCGATGATGCAATCGAGGACGTCCAGTGGATTGCAAGGAATGAGCTGCGCGGCGGTGTCTTGCTGCCTCTCCCATCACCTTCTGAAACGCACCTTAAGCCACTTAACCACCCGGATTACGATCGTCTGTGGGCGGCACTGCAGGATGCGAACCTGGTCATGAACCAGCACTCGGGCCAGGGATCACCTACCTATGAAGGTGGCCAGGGTTCCAAAGCGCTCTGGGCTATGGAAATGTCTTTTTTTATTCAGCGCGGCTATACACACTTGATCATGGGCGGTGTGTTCGAGCGCTTCCCCAAGCTACGCTACATACTGACGGAATCCGGTAGTGCGTGGGCACCAAAGCTGATGAAACAAATGGACGCTATGTACCTCGCTTGGAAGGCGGGTTACATCGGTGAGATTGACACATCAAAAGATGTGGCGCCGCCGGAGCTACCCAGCTTCTATGCCAAGCGCAATTGTTGGTATGGTGCGAGCTTCCCCTCCATAGCTGACGTCAAGGGCAGAGACACGGTGGGCGTAGACAAGGTGCTATGGGGCAGTGACTATCCACACCACGAGGGCTGCTATCCCTATTCCCGAGAGAACATGCGCTTTGCCTTTTCGGATATTGATGAGAAAGAGGTGCGTATGATGTTGGGGGAAAATGCTGCCGCGCTGTATGGCTTCGACCTTGAGGCGCTGAAACCGCTGGCGGAGGAAGTGAATATCCTCCCTGCGGATGTGCGTGTGCCTCTGGATGAGATTCCCGCTGACTCCACCTGTATCACCTTTCAGCGTGCCCGCGCGATGGAGTTCCTGGCCGCGAAAACCTGATCAATGCGATGCGTCAGGTGCAGCGTTCTCGAGTCAGGCGAATGTGTGTGAAGAAGCCTCCTGGTTTACGCCAAAAAGCGCCGCTCATGCGTAGGCACGATGGGCGAGGTCGCATATAGACGTTAACAGGCCTTTTATAGTCAGGGTTTCTCGCTGGGGGGTGTTGGCGGGTTAACGGGTTGGTACAAAGTAGGGCAGCGTGATCTCGTCAGTGATCTCGCGAAATTCAACGCACACAGGCATATTGACGTGAACGTCCTCGACAGGACAGCCGAGTACGTTCGACAGCATATGCCAACCCTCCTCCAACTCGATGATGGCGACCACGTAAGGCACCTCAAACTGTGGCCGCGGCGCCCGGTGCACGGTAGTGTGAGAATACACTTTGCCTTTGCCGCTGCAGTCCAGCCAGTTCAGGTCATTCGACTGACAATGTGTACAGCAGGGCTGTGGAATAAATACACAGGTCTTGCACCGTTGACACTGCTGCACTCTCAGTATGCCCTCGCGGCAGCCGTTCCAATGAGGCTCCGATAGTGCCGTCGGCCGTGGCAGGGGTATCACGTCGTTCGCCATCAGGACGGGACCTCCGTGCCCAGCAGCAGGACATCAGTGAACAATGCGCCCGACCCGCCATTGCTGGTCAGTGCAACCTTGGCATCTTTCACAGTGAGTTCCTCTGGATATTCACCACGCAGCTGCTGCACGGCGCTGATGGGTTTTTGGATTAGTTGTGCGAGTCCGGCATGACTAAAAGACATCAGGCCACCATTGGTGACCATTGGGAAGCGCCCGTCCATTCGCAGGTGGCCTTCCATCACAAAGTCACCGCCCTCGCCCAGACTGCAGAAACCGAAAACCTCCAGTTGGCGAATGATTTCGAAGGAGAATGGATCGTAAATTTCCAACACATCCACGTCGGTGGGGTGCAGTCCTGCCTGGCTGAATGTCTGCTTCGCGGCTCGTCTGCCGACATCACCGTACTTGTCCCAGACTGGCGCGGTAACATAGGCCATGCCTTGTTTGTCTGTGCCGCCCCCGAGTAGATAGACAGGCTGCACATCGAGATCCCGTGCACGGGCTGCCGAGGTCAGTATCAGTGCAGCTCCTCCTTCGGAGGTCATCGCGCAGTCAAGCAAACGGAAGGGCTCGGCGATCATGCGCGAATTGAGCACATCCTGCGGTGTCACAAATTTGCCGTAGTGGCAAGCCGCTGGATGCCTTGCGCCGTTGTTGCGAATTGTGGCTGCTATTTCGGCGAACTGTTCTTCGGTTGTGCCGTACAGGTGCATATGTCGCCGGGCCATCAGCGCAAACTCCGCTGGTGTGAACAGCCCCCAGCATTCTACAAACTCGTTGGTGGGACGTGTCCATGGCGCAGTTTTCTTGCGCTCCCGGTGCGCACTCACCTGCGCCGTGGCGATAATCGCCGTCTCGCAGAGGCCTGCGTTGATAGCGAGTGCCGCCTCGATGATGGCGGGAATGCCGATATCGCTGCCAGTCCAGCCTGGACGGGCGCCAAACAACATGACGGATTGTCGCGAGGTGAAGCGCTGGGTAGAGGAGGTGACATTGAAGCCGTCCACCTCCGCAATCCGCATACCCGCAGAGTGTAATGCGCCCTGCACAGCGTTGAGCAGCACATCAATCTCATTAGACTGTAGTTGTTTAGCCTGTGGCGTATTGTAAGCGCCGACAATGGCAATCTGCTGCAGCGGCGATCCGCTCATGCAGCGGACAGTCCGTAGAGCGCCGCCGCGTTGTTGTGTAGGATTTTCTGTTGTTCGGCCGGTGTCATGCCGTCGGTAACTGCGGCCATGACCTGCCGTGAGTCGGGATAGGTACCGTCACTGTGGGGGAAGTCCGTGGCCCACATCACTCGGTCAAGGTTCAGGCCATCCTTGACCTGTTTCACGCTGTAATCGTCCTGGAAGGTAACGAAAATATTCCTGTCAAAATAGGTGCTGGGTGCCTGCTGCAGTGTCTCTGCGCGCAGGTGGAAGCGGTGTCTATCGTAGGCGTGATCCATACGAAACTTGAAATGGGGCACCCAGCCCGCGTCAGATTCCACACAGACAACCTGCAGCGCCGGGTGACGATCGAAGACCCCGCCCAGAATCATCATCATTATGATGTTTTGCAGCCCTCTGACGGTGACGATCTGGTGAACCAGCTTCGATCCGCGCACACGCTCCAGAATGCCGTCCTTCGTGGTCAGGATGTGAAAGCTGACCGGCATTTGTAGCTCCACACAGAGTCGCCAGAACTCGTCGTAACAGGCATGGTCGTAATCTTCTACCTCCGGGTCGCCAGGTAACATGACCCCTCGGAAGCCGAGGGCATGCGCCGATTTCAACTCCGCTACGGCTTCCTCTGGCGTGCGCATGGAGATGATTGGAATGCCGATGAGACGCTGCTTATCCGTATCGCAGAAGGCTCCCAGCCAGCGGTTATAGGCTTCGAAGCAGGCTTTCTTATAATTGACGTCAGGGTGATTACACAACACCATGCCAAGGCTCGGGTAGAGCACTTCCGCAGCGATCCCTTCTTCGTCCTGAATTTTCAGTCGCGCCCTGGGGTCGTGCCCCGCCGGATGCAGCTCGTCCCAATCCACCGGCTCGGCGAAACGCTCTGGTGGGCGCCCAGCGGTGCAAATGATGCCCATCGGGACTTTGATGCCAAGATCGGCAATCTCAAGAATCGCGCCGCGTTTTTCGTCGAAAATTGCCCGTGGTCGTTTGTCCTCAAAAGCAGGGTCAATCTCGCGAAAGCAGTCCTCGGTTTCGGAGATGTGAGAGTCCGCCGATATGGCGGCCATTGTTGCCATTTTATGTACCATGATCACCTCTGTTTCCGCCTTCAACAAATGCGGTTAAGCGCAGTCAGCTCGCCTAAGGCGGGGAGGCGTCAACCGCGATAGCGCTGCATTCTGCAACTATCCCGTGCCGGGGGCAGCCATCGCAGAAAAGCCTGTTATATGCCAAGTGTCTTGGAATAGTGTACACTAAGCGAGCGCAATTGCATGAAATAACGAAAATTTAATAACGTCCCGAATACACTCCAATCGCGAGGAAATTCGCCCATGCTGCATGGCCTCACTGATCTTCGCGTCATTGATTTCTCTGACAGCATCGCTGGCAGCTATGCGTCGAAACTGCTTGCTGATGCGGGCGCACAGATCATTAAGGTCGAGCCTGAACACGGTGATGCCATGCGCCGCTGGTCGGAGCAGTACTTTCGTACCGGCGAGTTGCACGGCTCGGATGACGGTGCGCTGTTTCATTTCCTGAACACATCCAAGCATTCCATTATCGGCGAAATTGGCGATCCTACCGTTAGCGAGTTGCTCGCCGGTGCAGATATTGTAATCAATAACTTTCCCCCGGGTGCGCTGGATGTAGAACAATTTTGTCGGGATTATCCGGCCGTGGTGTTATTGTCGATCACCCCTTGGGGTCACAGCGGTCCTTACCGAGATCGCCCTTCGACAGAATTCATTTTGCAGGCAGAGTCCGGCTCCCTCTCACTCCGAGGGCTGCGGGAGCAGCCCCCGGTCATGGCGGGAGGCCGTATTACCGAGTGGGTAGGGGGCACTTATGCTGCGGTGGCAGCCCTCGCGGCGGTGCGCACAGCGCGGCATTGTGGCCTGGGAGATCACATCGATTTTTCCTTGCTGGAGGTGATGAATATCGCGGGCACCAGCTATGCTGATCTGACGGCCAGTCTCGCTGGTCGACCCGAGATCAAAGGCGCCGTGCGGACTGTTGAGGTCCCCTCTATTGAGCCGACCAAGGATGGCTGGGTGGGTTTTAATACCAACTCCAATCAGCAGTACACCGATTTTCTTGTCTTAATCGAGCGCACGGATCTGCTGGCTGACGAGGCGCTGGCTAATATGTTTGTCCGCAGTGCGCGCATGGATGAGTGGAACGGTATTGTCCGCGAGTGGACGCAGCAGAAGACCACGGCGGAGATCGTCGAGGCCGCTGCGCTGTTGCGCATCCCTGTCGCGCCAGTCAATAACGGCGCAACGGTGCTGCAGCACGAGCACTTCCTCGCCAGGGGCGTTTTCGTGGACAACCCGAGCGGCGGATTTAAACAGCCGAGGCCGCCCTACTCGCTCAATGGGCAGCCACCGGGAATACTGCGCAAAGCGCCCGCGCTTGGTGAGCACAATGGATCGATTGCCCCGCGAGCAAGCCGGATGCGAGGCGAGGTCTCGGGCAGCGTGGATCTGCCTCTGGCGGGTATTCGCGTGCTGGATGCGACTGCCTGGTGGGCCGGGCCTTCTGCCACTCAAATGCTGGCGCATCTGGGCGCCGAGGTGATTCATCTTGAGGCCATACAGCGGCCAGACGGGATGCGTATGATGGGTGGTCGTTTTATGCATAAGGCCCAGTGGTGGGAGTACAGCGGTATGTATCTGGGGGCGAACACCAACAAACAGGGCCTGACCCTAGACCTGGACCAGAAGGAGGGCGTCGCAACCGCGAAAGCGTTGATAGCGCAATGTGATGTGTTTGTCGAGAACTACTCACCACGAGTGATTGAGAAGTTTGGTCTGGGCTGGGACACGGTGCGAACGCTTAATCCACGCACTTCGCTGGTACGTATGCCAGCTTTTGGTCTGGATGGACCCTGGCGGGACCACGTCGGCTTTGCTCAGACGATGGAACAGATCACTGGTATGGCGTGGCTGACGGGCTTTGAGGACGATCAACCGCGTATCCAGCGCGGCCCCTGTGACCCCCTTGCCGGCATGCATGCCGCTTTTGCGACCTTGGTAGCGCTTGAGGAACGGGAAAAAACCGGCAAGGGTAGTTTCCTTGAGTGCCCTATGGTGGAGGGTGCACTCAATGCGGCTGCCGAGCAGGTTGTTGAGTACAGCGCGTATGGCAACGTGATGCAGCGCGAGGGTAATCGCTGTGCTCAAGCCGCGCCGCAGGGGCTCTACCCCTGCCAGGGCCATAGTCTCGAGGCAGAGCAGTGGCTAGCGTTATCGGTAGAAACCGAGACGCAGTGGCAAGCCCTGCGCCATTATTTGGGGAACCCGGCACGGCTGGCTGAGCACCAGTACCAGACTCGACCTGGCCGAATTCGCCACCACCAGGAGTTGGATGAACTGCTCGCACGCCTGTTCGAAGAGCGCCCGCTAAAGGATACCGTAGAGGGCCTAGCGGCCTGTGGTGTGCCTGCTGGCTGTGTTCGCCCCGGCGTTGCGACCTTCGATCACCCCCAGCTGCAGGCGCGGGGCTTCTATGAGCGGGTGGCCCACCCGGTTGTGGGTGAACACTACTGTGTCACTACGCCATTTACCTCTCGCCATGTGGGTAGCTGGATTCGGCGGCCTGCGCCGATGATTGGCGAGGACAATCATGCTGTTCTGCGCTCGGTACTCGGCTATAGCGATGCTGAGATTGACCGGCTAGAGCAAATGGAAGTCATCGGCACACGACCCAAGGGACTGAGCTAGACTAAAACAAAGGCGATCGGAGGTGGCCAGGTTGGTGGCGGCGGGCGTATGATCTGCAGTGCCGACAAGCGAAGCCTGCGGCCACCCTGAAATCCAGGAGAGCGCTGATGACACAACCGTTTCCAGACAATACGTTTCTCAGTGGGCCGATGGCGCCCTCTGGCATCGAATGCGACGCGCCGGACTTAGTTGTGGAGGGCGAACTGCCCGTCGACTTGCAGGGGGTGTACTTCCGCAATGGTCCTGATCCTCTGTATCCGCCGCGGAAAGGCGAGCAATATCACTGGTTCCATGGTGACGGCATGATCCAGCGCTTCGAGTTTAGGGGCGGTCGTGTAGCCTGGCGCAATCGCTGGGTGCGTACCGAAAAATATGAACTTGAGCGTGCAGCCGGGGAGTCCCTGTTTGGTGTTCTGGGTAACCCGATGACGGCTGATCCGTCAGTTGCCGACAAGCACTACAACACAGCGAACACGCATGTCATCTACCACGGGAATCGACTATTGGCGTTGATGGAGGGCACCATCGCCGTGGAATTGGAGGCTGACTCGTTGGCGACTGTCGGTAACTTTGACTTTGGGGGCAAGATAGATGGGCCCATTACTGCGCATCCCAAATTCGACCATCAGACCGGCGAAATGGTGTTTTTTGGTAACCAGGCCAAAGGGCAGTTCTCGGAATTCTTGCGACTGAACGTGGCGGACAGAGACGGTAATCTGACCAAGAATGAGATGATTCAGGGACCATTCCCCTCCTTTGCGCACGATTTTTTTGTCACAGAAAAACACGTCGTCTTTCCTATTTATCCGCTCGTGTTTAATTTTGAGCGAGCAATTGAAGGCGGTGTTCCCATGGCTTGGGAGCCAGATCGTGGAGCACACCTCGGGGTCATGCCGCGCGACGGGACCGCGAACGATATCAGGTGGTTTGATATGGAAGCGCGCTGGAGTTTCCACATGGTGAATGCGTGGGACGAGGACGGCGGCATCAAAGTGGATATATGCGCCTCTAATGCGACCCAGTTTGCGCCCATGCTGGACGGCACGATGGCCAGTGAATCCGATGGACTGTCGCCTCATCTGCGGCGCTGGACCATCGATCTAAAGGGCAATACGGATGCCGTTGGGGAAGAGATTCTCGATGATATGGCCTGTGAGTTTCCCCGCACAGACGATCGCTTCATGACGCGATCGCATCGCCACGCCTACCTGGTTGGCTCTGAGCAGAAGCAACTGCTTTTCAACCGTCTTATTCATTACGATATGCTCACAGGCGCGCGCAAGGTTTGGGGAGATGGCCGCTATATGTTGGGTGAGCCGATTCTGGCACCGTGCAGCAGCACCAGTGACGAAGGTGACGGTTTTCTTTTGAATCTGGCTTTTGATACAACGACCGGCGTAAATGATCTGTTGGTTTTTGATGCGTCAGACATTGAGGCTGGGCCGGTCGCGAGGGCGCGCTTGCCCGTTCGAATACCCTCCGGCTTTCACGGTACCTGGGTGGGTGCCTGACGTTCAGTCAGCGCCGAATCGGTAGATCAGATCGATGCCGTAGGTGCGCGGAGGGGCATAGCCGATACCCATCGTTCGCGCCACCTCAACCGTCGGTATGATCGTCTGTAAGTGGTTGTCCTTGTCGGTAATATTCTTACACCAGGCGATGACGGTTGTGCGGTCATCTGGAAGGTCCCAGGCTACTCGCGCATCGTAGAATGTCTCCGCGGGTATGGTTACCTCCTCTTCGACAAGGAAGCTAGCACGGTCGAAGCCACCATAAATGTCGTCTGAGTAGCGAATTACAAGGGTCGGTGTGAAGTTTCCCCAAGAGGGTGTTGACATACGGTAGTCTGCCGCCAGGTGAGCCGTCCACTTAGGCGCCCGCGGCATAGGTTCGTCAGCGCGGTCGATCTGGATCTGGTCACCGCTGTCCGGATCCGGGGCCTCTGCCAGGTACTCTTTGTACTCGGCATGCAGGTAGGCAATACTGCCTGATAGGCGCAGATTATCGGTGGGCAGCGCGGTATATTCGATTTCCACACCCCATATCTCTGCCTTACCCGCGTTCTCTATCGCTGGCAGTGGCACGCCTAGTGCGGGATCCGGCCGGGTGGTGGTTAGCTGGATGTCCCTGTAATCCTCGTAGAAAATGGCAGTGTTGGCGCGAAGCCGTCGGGCAAAGCCGTCAACTTTGAAGCCTAGCTCGATCATGTCGACAGTCTCAGGTTTGTAGTTTTCCAGGTCGATAATGCCGTCACCGTCGAAGTCTCCGTTACCGACCGCGACACCCCCTGAGCGAAATCCGGTACTATAGCTCAGGTAAGTCATGGCGTCGTCGAGGTGCA
>JABSPW010000127.1 GCA_013214285.1 Halioglobus sp.
TGGCAAGAGAGCGATTCAGGCCAGAACCAATCCTCCACAGGTTGCGTGAGGCAGAGGTCAAACTGGCCGCGGGCAGCACCACGCCAGAGATGTGCAGAGCCCTGGGCATCTCGGAGCAGACCGACTGCCGCTGGCGCAAGGAATACGGCGGCATGCAGGTTCCCCAGGCCAAGACGTTCAAGGACCTGGAGCAGGAGAATGCCCGACTGTAAAGAAATCTGACACTTACCACCGCTCCCCATCGAGGGAAGGGGAGGGATTTTCACCTGCGTCGCGGTTCACAAATTTAGTCCTGCGGCCCGCGGGCGGCGCCAAAATGCGGCGCCCCGCGGGGCTTTCTGTTGTCTGGCACTGGTAGCTGGTTTACGCTGGGAATATGGTGCCGATTCCGCCACGGGGCCGGTCTAAGCCAACGATCAATATCGAAGGGTTGATGCCGCCACGCCACCGGGACAGGTAGCATGGGTCGTCCGGATAGATGACCGACGGCGCCGCAGATCAGCGCGCACCGTGACCGGGTTGCAGACACCCGGGAGCGTGATCAAGCCAACCTGAAACAGGCTATTCACGTTGCAGGGAAGGCCGGTAGTGGAAGCGGGTCACTCAGATTCACGAAGCGAGAAAAAGAATCAATAAGATGAAGACAGATAGAAAATTGAAGCCCGGCGCCGCAAGGGACCACAGCCTGTCAGGACGCCTGCGCTATACCCTTTTACTGCTGATGCTGCTGACCGGCGAAGCGCTGGCCAGGAATATTGTCTTTATCTCTATTGACGATATGCGGGTGGACGCCCAGGCGATCATACCGCACATCGACGCCCTCGCCGCCGAGGGCACCAGGTATACCAAGGCCTACACCACGGCGGCCTGGTGCCTGCCCGCCCGCACCAGTGTGCTGTTCGGACTAAGCCCGGAAACACACGGTGTCGGTGTGCATCTGGGCTACGAGGGCTACGAGGAGCTCTATGCGAATTCCACCATGCAGACGCTTCCGGAGGTGTTCAGTGCCGCCGGCTACACCACCGCGTCGGTGGGCAAGGTATTCCATACCCCTGAGCCGACGCGCTGGGATGTAAACGGCCCGACCGTACCGTGGGAAAATTTCGACGACCTGTTCGGCCCCGGTCCCTTCGGTACCTTCATGCACAGCGGCCCCTACGGCTCCCCCCATCCGGACCAGGAGATCGCCGACTGGGCGGTGGATTTCATCAACAACCAGGAAGGCCCCTTCTTTCTTGCCGTCGGCTTCTTTCAACCCCACCTGCCCTGGGTGGCGCCCCAGTGGGCCTACGATCTCTACCCGAATCCGACGGTACACATTCCCCCGGCGGGTGATCTGAACGACGAGCCGACGATTGCCCAGCAGTGGGCCAACAACCCGATCATGTTCTTCATGCTGACGCAATATGATCTGATCAACCTATCCGGTCTTGCCCAAGAGTACACCCGGGGCTACCTCGCCGCGGTCAGTCACTCGGACGCCATGGTGGGCCAGGTGCTGGCCGCCATCGATGACAGCACCACCGATGTCATTCTCTGGTCGGACCATGGCTTTCACCTTGGCGAGAAATTCCACTGGCGCAAACAGACCCTGTGGGAGCCTGTGGTCAAGGTACCCCTTATCATCAAGTCACCTGCTATCCCCACCGGTGAGCAGATCAAGGAGGTCAGCCTGCTGGACTTGGCACCCACGGCCCTGGACCTGGCAGGACTGCCGCCCTTCGCCCAGTTCGAGGGTGTCTCCCTGCGCACCGGCGCCAGCCCGGTGAAGATCTACTACGAGGATGCCATGGCCAGGGTGCTGCAGGGCGCCAAGACTATCAATTACGGTACGGATATCGCGGGCTACAACCTGCGAACCGACCCGGGTGAGCTGATTAACCTGCCGCCGCCTCCAGGCTGCGGGGGCGGCGGCTAGTCCGGCACTCGCCCGGTGCGTAGCAAGCGCAGTCGACCAGTACTTCTCAATCTTGCGCAGGAAAAACCGCCAGCAGGCTGGAAGCCTGGTGCTCCTGGAGCGTACGATCAAGTCGCCAGCTTCCCCGTCAAGTGGACAGTTCATAGCTGGAGTTTCCGGGGGATTCTCTGGTATCTAAGGGCGTCATATCGCCCAATGACTCGTGTGGCCTGTCTTGGTTGTATTCGATCAACCACCACCAGGTGGCCTCCCGGACGTGCTCAAGCGATGTAAATAGATACTGATCCACCACCTTCTCGCGGTAGGCGCGATTAAAGCGCGTGATGCAGACATTCTGGTTCGTCTTGCCGTGCTGGACATACTGGATGGCCATACCGGCCTCTTGCGCCCAGGCCGTGAAAGTCTCGCCAAGGAACTCTGGGCCATCGTGCGTTATACCGTCCTTCCAGCAGATGTCCTTAACCATCACGCCGGCGCCGGCTCCCTTGACAATCACCACAATCTGACTCGCGCTGTGATTTGAATTTTTTATTTGAACCTCCTGACGGTAAAATGACAGAAAATTCTACTTATGTCCTGTCCACCCATTGGGGAAGCTTACGCAATGTCTTGTGATGTGCCAGCTGATCTTGCCCAAGGGTTAGGCGCGACACGACCTGAATGTTATGTTAGCGAAGATTACTCAGCGCTATTTGAAACTGAAGAAGAAATGGCCAGTATAAATCCAAAACACGATTGCTTCATGCAATTAAGGGTGTCGCGGTGTTATCGCAACTGCACCATCGAATTAATCCGTTTTTTCAGCAAGGACGGCAAGACCGCTGGGGGCTTTGACATTCCGTCGGTGGGCGCTATATAGCCGCGGTAATTTAAAATTAGGACAGCCACTTCCATTTAGTTGCTTGCACTTATGGGGAGCTAGAGCATGAAGGCTTTATTTCGTCAGAATATGATGCTGGTAGTAAGTGTCGCTTTACCTTTGCTGGTGGTTATTATGTTTGCAGCCGCCAGTATCCTACCGCGGTTATATACGGCTCCACCCGAGCATGACCTGATTCTTGCTTACGATACAAGAGGGGTGACAAGAAGAGAAGCGCCCTTCAATGTTCAATTATCAGTAGTTGATAACCGTGTTGTGGCTAGGGTGAGTAAGGCAAAGGAGAGTAGTCACGGAAGTATTCCCAGGATATATCGCTACACGCACGAAACAAAATCTTTTCACGAGATTAGCGTGCCTTTTACGGAGGGTACCTATCAATTATCCGCTGGCGCGGTGATTCCGATACCTGAGCTCGAAGCTGTTCGGGTCACCTCAGATCTTCGTGCGCCAGATGGGTATGAATTCCGTGGCAATGAAAGCGACAGCGGCTTTTTAAGCGAGCTATTTGGTGGTGGAAATAATCTGAATAGCGTTACGATTGCTAAGGATGGAGCAATAGTGCGACTCCGCTTGCCCACAACCGACAGTTTGTACCGGCGCTATAACATTAAGTTCATTGGCTGGGTAATAGATTAAGCGAACACGAAATGGCGACTAAAGATGAAGCACTGGAAAAAATTCTGGCAATTATGCATAGTCAGAATTTGACAGTGGAGGATGTAGAAGCAGTCGTTGATACCTCTAGACGACAGTTAAGCGACCACCGCTCAAGGTTTTTGAGCGGTATTCTTGGCCTCCTTGGTGGTGTTTTTGTATTTTCTGGCATAAGTATTTTTATTGCACTTAATTGGGATGTAATGAATACGGCTGCGCGGATAATCAGTACGCTGGGTTCCGGTCTAGCGGTTTTTATAATTGCGCTGGTTGCCGCTGAAGATGAGCGATATGTCAAGGCCCGAGTCCCGCTATACCTGATCGCTTCTGCGCTTCAGCCTACGGGGATACTGGTTGCTATAGATGAATTTTCATCAGGCGGAGACTGGCATCACGCTGTCTTGATCACCGCAGCGCTAATGACTTTTCAACAGGCCACTGCATTCTGGCAAAAGAGAGATTCGGTTCTATTATTTACTTCAATTTTTTTTCTTATATGGTTCTCTGCTGTCCTTTTGGATTTATTCGGTGCCGACGAAGGTTTCATTGCCCTATTCTTAGGGTCATGCATTCTGGCAATGTGTATCGCGATCGAGCGTACACCGTATAGGGGCGTAACTTCATTTTGGTATTTTATGGGCGGCTTTGCCTTTTTCGGTGGCCTGTTCACTTTGATTCAGCATACAGTTATTGAACTTCTTTTCATTTCTGCC
This sequence comes from Halioglobus sp., assembly GCA_013214285.1. Taxonomy (GTDB): domain Bacteria; phylum Pseudomonadota; class Gammaproteobacteria; order Pseudomonadales; family Halieaceae; genus Marimicrobium. The sequence goes on from JABSPW010000127.1 coordinate 4,166, forward strand.
GCGTGTGGTGGCGTTATATTAAGTACCTATATTCGTAGTCGCATATTACTTTTTGTCAGCACGGTTGCGTTGCTTGGATATATCAGTTATTTCACAAGCGAACACTTTGTTGACTCTTTCGGCTGGCCAATCGTTCTGATGTTTTTGGGTTTAGTGTTGATCGGACTCAGCTCAGCCGCGCTGCGTGTTAGCAGGCGTTATATGACGTAGGCTTATCTTTTACCTACTATAGGATCATAGGCTGCATCTGTGTTCAGACGCATGCCAAGAATACCACGTCAATGGTATGCGGACAATCGAATCGCGCGTGATGTCAAAGGGCATAGAGAGATCAGTTTTAGGGAAAGAAAGACAGCTTCCCGATTATTATTTGGTCGAAGAAAAAAGTGTGGCCGGTTCTTACTCCGTGACTGAGGCGCATGAATGTATCTACAAGGGAGAAAACAGAGCGACGGGCTCTCCCTTAACTCACGCGATTATACAGGAAGAAAAGGTAGATACTGCTCCGATTCCAAAATTGACGGAATTGATAATTGAGATAAGGTACTGTGGGCATTTAATTCAGGATACTCCGGTGAAAATTGATGTATTTACAGTCGAAAGTCCTTAACAAATCTAGGCAGCACGGGCGCCTCTTGAGATTGCCCCATGTCAAAAATAGCGGGGAATTTTTCACTTGTCGTGGTGACACTGGCGGGGAGAAGGTCAGTTCGCCAGACGTCGCTCCGGGACGCGCTAGTGTATTGTGGATATCAACCATGGAATCGAATTATGACCAGAGCAACGTTGTGGACAATTGTGTTAGTGGTGGTAATACCTAAATCGCTATTAGCACAGAACACGCGTATCGAACGCATAACCTTCGCCCCAGAAGAAACGAGCACATCAGTTTCGAGCACAATCACGGGATATGATTCCGTGGCGTATGTCTTGGAGACCACAGGCAGGCAGTCTGTTTCTATTGTCCTTGAATCAGACAATTTGGGAAACTATTTCAATATCTTCGAACCCGGTAAACTTCCTGGTGAAGACTATGCCATATTTATCGGATCTACTGAGGGCAACCGGTTTAAAGGAAAGCTGCATACTGAAGGCGATTACACGGTTCAAGTATATCTCATTCGCAGTGCGGCAAGGCGCGGGGAGACTGCCCACTACACGCTGGAGCTATCAATCTCGACTGATAGCGAGTGCTGCGGCAGGCGTTACGGCCAATAGAAATCACGACTGCATTGAACGGCTTATCCTCAGGTATCGACAATATCCAAATCGGCTTGATGTGGACGTTTGCACGCTGCCGCCTCAAAGCACCACCACAGTCAGTTTGTAGGCACTTACCTGAGGCTGTCAACCTGGCAGAGGCACGGTAGGCCGTGTGGCGAATATAGAAGGGTTTAATCACGGGCTTGACCGGGACACGACAGTGGCGTTCTTGTGGTCGAATGCCACGGTCTATATACCAAACCGGTCTTAAATGCTCTCGCATCGTGTCCGGCGTGAGCTGTCACGAAGCGGGCCCAGCTCGACAAACCTGAAGCAGATTCAAACCGTCAACGCAGCTGATGGATGCGCAATGCATCGTATCCAAACGTCCCACATGACCGGATCGACCCAAGGCCAGCCTTATACTGCAAAGCAGCGCCTCGCCTAATACGATTAGCGAAGAAACGGGCTATACTGAGACCCAGATCCGCCATTATTGAACCGCCATGAAACGCAACCTCTTCCCTACCGCCTGTCTGTTGTTGCCGCTGGTGGTCGCTTGCAGTGACCACTCCGATACCGCCATAGACAATCGCGAGTCCCTGCGCGACCTGCGCTACTGCGAGATTGCCTTTTTCTTTGTCGCGCCGGAGGGTGTGACGTCTGCGACGTACAATAGCTTCGAACTCAATGATTGCTCCCCGGCTGACTGGGCTGCACTGAATTTCAAGGCGCTGGGAGACGGTCTTGGTGCCGTCGTCGCGCTACCCAATGGACCCCGCCGCTGGCTCATGGACGTGGCCGAGTTGGGGAGCAGTGAAGATGCCACGCGGCGCTTTTTCGGCAACCTGGAGTTCCGCCTTGCCGCCAATATCCAGTTGGATTCCCCTCCGCCACCGCCGGGCATCTTCTTTTTTGATGCCACCGTTAAGCGGGATTCCAAACTGCTTTTTTTAAGGACCGGCCCATCTGCGAGTTGCTGGCGCCCCTGGGTAAACGTTACGTCATGCAATCCTATGTACAGAGTGTCGCGCCGAACTTGAGCATGGCAGACCTCGACACACTCGGGCCGCAATTTTTACCACAGTAGCAGCCACGCCTGCGCCCCAGAACTGCACGCCTCCGGCCTAATGTTCCTGAACCAGAGTCGCCGGTTCCAGGAAATCACCTATCGCGCGGGGCGCACGGTGCCCTACGTGACGAACCCGAGCGGTGAGCACTACGTCCTGATAACCGCATCCCCCGATACCCTACCTGGCATGCTACCCGCAGGCTGGCGCCAGGCGGAGATCACCCTGTCGGAGGATTGGCGCATTACCTTCGACGGGCCTGCCACCACGGTGCAACCCAGGTGATTCTGCCGCCAGGACAGCTGCAGAGCGCCCCCTGCTTTGACGGCGTACCCAGACCCGTGGATTTCGTCGCGGGCATTGCCGGCAACGAATTTAAGCTCATTGGAAAAAACCTCAGTGGTAGTGTGGTGGAAATCGGGCCTGATGGTCCTGGGCCAGGTGATGCGTGACACCCGGTTTTGCTACCCGCCGGGGGCCAGAGTTCACGAGCTCACTGATCCGCAGGGCAACGTGCACATACTCTTCGCCTATGAGGTCGACTCCTTCGACTTTGCCTCACCGGATTTTCAGGATGCCAACGCGCTGCTGGATTATCCACGGCCTGCCGGCTGGTCCTATTCGACGCGGATCCTAAACGCCGAGCTGGTTATCGGCTCAGGCGGTATAGCCTCGGTGTTATCGATCCAAGGCCCCGTCTTCCCCACCTCTACCTGGGAAAAGCGCTAAAAATTCAGAGACTGTGCCGGCGGCCTGGCGTGCATGCAGAACCCCCGGGCCGCACCTAAAGCAGCCTTGCAAAGCACAATGATCGCGCGCAGAAAATTCTGCATAGGATGCCTACGAGTTGACCGCCAATTGGCTTATTGGACACCCCTCGCGCAGATACCACCTCGGCGCCCCAGATCGCCCCGTGACCCCTCGCCAGTGCATACAGGCGTATGCACACCAGCGAAAAAGGGCTCTGACCCCTTTATTGACCCCTTTGTTTCTTTACTTATCGAGCAATGAAGGAAAAACAACACTATGAATAAACTCAGGAGACTCCAGCAGTGTGGATGTCGGGTTAGACCGTAATATACCTATCTGCCGAAACACTCCAGCTGTATCTTTCCAAACAATCCTGGGTGTCACATTCATTTTTTCAAATAGGGCAGACTTTTTTATGAGATCATTCTCATTCCTAAATTGTGCATATTTCTGGATCATGTTTGTGCCATAGGCAATATAGAAAGGGCTCGCATCTAACACTCCAATAACCAACTGAGGCACTGCTAAGTTCAACAAAGTTTGGGCCACGCTGCCCTCATTCTGCGCGTTAATATCTTCAAATCTATTAGGCGCATCTGGCCCCATAAACGTAAACGCGCGCCTAACGTCATTTTTCTCCAATGCGTCTTGAATCCCACTAAATACACTTAGCGATCGCAATGAATCGGGGCTATCTGGCTTTATTATGTCACCTACTTCACCAAGCGGTTTCTCAATGGCAGTAAAACCATTGGAGGTCACAATGACAGGATATTCACCAGAGCCCATATAGTTACCATCGCCCGGCAAATCATCTAACACTGTAAAAAACTTGCCTACGTGCTCTTCATTAAATCGCATCGCTCTGCTTATCAAACTACTTACGACCGGCCTAGGTTGATCCACAGCCAAAAAATACCTGCCACCCGATTTCACAAAACGAAACAAATATCCACGCTCTTTTCCATTGACGCTAGCCCGTATCAAAAACGAGATTTGGCTCTCTTGATATATCTTTACGAGCAAAATTCCTTTGCCCAAGTTGGCGTTAGGAGTTTGATGTCGAGTGAAGAGATAGAAGTAGAGCTCAGCATCTTTAGTACCCCTATCTTTCGGTTTTAGCAAAGACTCGAATGCCGCCGTATCGGCACTATCTGTCAGTGAGAGCAAGGCTCTGAATGCGACGTCCTCGCTTGAGGTTGAAGATTTTAAGTATCCCGCTATCGGTAATCTTAACTCCTCCCCCTTCACTATCAAATTCAAGTCGCTCGCTCTGTAATCCTCACCGACCTTGAACGGAACTGAGAAAGGCATTGGTGCCAATGCAGGCGTGCCTGCCGAAGCCGCAACCGATACTGCAGCCGCAATAGCAAATGACAAAACCGCACAGATTAGATGCCTCATATTTTTTAGCCTTTCCTTGCTGAGTGCTGTTATCGCCACAACGAAATCAAATGATAAAGGGCTCTGCTTGATTCTTCAGTTCAAAACGTTTTGCGCGCTGGCTACAGGAACAAATGCCTTTGATATTCTATGCCCTTACCGGCATACGCCATTGGCTTCATCCTTGCCCTCAGCCGGGTGCTATCACCCTCTCTGCATCTTTTTTGCGATCGTAATTTGCTGGTTGCACATTGTTATTTTTCCCATCAGCATAGTTGTTGCGCTATGCTTGTCAATGCGCAACACGGTACACCGGCGTGAATGCCATACAAACAAATAACAAGGCCAGTGCAACTGTCAGTGCGGTAAGATTGCGCAGCGAGCAACAGCCGGCCTATTGTATCAGGGCGCTGACGCCTTTTACCCTGACCTGCGAGACTGCCATGTCCTCTACAGACCACGCTGTTGTACAAGCACCGAACGAAGACGCGCTGCGCGCAAAAGTACAGCAGTTGCTGGACGCCCTGACCGACCAAGAAAAAAAACGGCTGCTGTGCGGCAAGCTATTGTGGACCAGCCACGGTGTCCCGCGGTTGCAGCTGCGCCCACTGCGTATGTCCGATGGGCCCCACGGTATTGCCTGGCATTCATCGTTGCAGCGGGCGACACGATTTCCCGCCGAAATTGCCGTGGCGGCCTGCTGGGACACCGCCCTGGCCAACGAGCTCGGCGTTGCCCTGGGCAAAGAGACACGCGCCGCCGGCAAGCAGGTATTGCTGGGGCCGGGCGTCAATATTTGCCGCACGCCGCTCAACGGCCGCACCTTCGAATACTTCACCGAAGACCCCTGGCTCAATCGGCAGCTGGCAGTGGCGCTGATACAGGGCGTGCAGTCGCAGGGTGTGGCAGCGTGCATCAAACATTTTGCCGCCAATAATCAAGAGACCAACCGCATGAAGGTAGACGTGCAAGTCAGCGAACGGGCCTTGCGCGAAATTTATTTACCGGTGTTTGAAGCCGCCGTAAAAGAGGCCGACGTGCAGGCGGTCATGGTGTGCTACAACAAGGTCAATGGCGATCAGGGCTGCGAGAACGGTTTTCTTACCAACACACTGCTGCGCGAAGAATGGGGCTTTAAAGGGCTGGTACTGTCCGATTGGTTTGCCGCACGCAACAGCCGTGATACCGCCAGCTGTCTGCAGGGGGGGCTGGATTTAGAAATGCCCGGCCTAGCGGCCAAACGCCTGCGCCCGACTGATCTCAATAAGGCCCTGGCGCAGGGGCGCATCAGCATGCAGGACATTGATCGTAGCGTACGCCATGTGCTGCGTGCCATGTTGCTTACCGGCTGTGACCAACCGGCGGCGGCGCCGGAGCCACGCCCGGATCACGCGGCGCTGGCCCTGCGGGTGGCAACCCAGTCGCTGGTGTTATTAAAAAACGACCGGCAACTGTTGCCCATTAACTGCACTCAGACAAACACCATTGCGGTGCTGGGCCAGCATGCGCAGCGCAAATTCACCGGCATTTTAAAAGGCGGCAGCTCGGGGGTGTGGCCACCCTATGAAGTAACCGCGCTGCAAGCCCTGCAGGCAAACCAGCCGCGCGGTTATACGCTGGTGGCTGATCCGGCGGTGGCCGATATGGCCATTGTCTTTGCCGGGCTGGGCCACAAAGCCGGCCAGGACTGTGAACATGGCGACCGTAAAA
>JABSPW010000128.1 GCA_013214285.1 Halioglobus sp.
GCAAGCAACCCCCTTATCTGCGGCTTCCCTTCAGGGGCTAGTGCGAGCAACGGTACGATTGCTGTCTGTGGATTGACCTCCCGCTTCCGATTCGCGTCTCGATCAAGATGTATCGCAAGGCTGGGAATCGTGGCTATCGCCTCGCGAAAATCCACTAATCCAACCCGCAATCTACCCTCAGAGCACAGGTAACTGACCCTGCCGGCCAGCGATAAATCACGGTCGAACCACGGGTTTAACAAGGCTCCTCCATACACTTGCACGCCCAACTGAAAGCAACCCTGTGATTCGATTTCCGGCACGGGCTTTACCATTAGACAGGGGCTGTCCGTATGCGCACCAACCATGCGAATACCCCGACTCGATGCACTCGCGCGAAACGCCAGGATAGAACTGTCATTGCGCGTAAGGAAATATCCTTTACCGGGTTCGAAACACCATTGTGCTTCTTCCTCCAACCGATCAAAACCGGCAGAGCTTAGCTGTGTGGCTATAGCCCGCACTGCATGGAATGGCGTCGTTGCCTGAGCGAGAAACTGGAGCAAACCCTGATTAAATTCCAACTGATTTGGAAGCATAGACCTCATACCTCTGCTTTTCGATGCTCACGCTGCATCCTTGCATATAGGCTGGAAGTGTCCCAGCGTCCTCCTCCCATCGCTTGCACTTGCGCATAAAAGTGGTCTACGAGTGATGTCACCGGTAAAGCAAGCCCCACCCTCTCCGCCTCCTCCAGGACCATCCCCAAGTCCTTGCGCATCCAGTCGACCGCGAAACCGTGCTCATATTTGCCAGCCAACATCGTTTCGTAGCGATTTTCCATCTGCCAGGACTGTGCCGCACCCTGACGGATCACTTCCACCACGGCGTTAGTGTTGAGGCCAACTTTCTCAGAAAATGCAAATGCCTCCGCTAGCCCCTGGAGAACACCCGTGATACAGATCTGATTTACCATCTTGGCCAACTGGCCACTGCCCACAGGCCCTAGCCGCCGCGCGCACTTTGCATAAGTGTGTAACACCGGCTCGACCCGCATAAATACCTCATCGCAACCCCCAACCATAATAGTCAAGGCCCCATTTTCAGCCCCTATCTGCCCGCCCGACACCGGCGCGTCGAGAAAACTCGCCTGACACGAGGCAACGCTCTGCTCCAGTTCCAGCGCCAGCTCGGCAGATGACGTGGTATGATCGACGACCACACTGTCGGACTGCAGCCCCGAAAGCACACCATTGGCGCCACAGACCACCTCGCGCACATCGCTATCGTTGCCAACACAAACAAAGACCAACTCCGCACCTGCGGCCGCCTCAGCTGGGGTTGCGGCAGATGCCCCCCCGTACTGAGCGACCCAGCGTTGCGCTCTTTCGTATGTGCGGTTGTAAACACGAACATGGTGCCCACTGCTCTGCAAGTGTCCAGCCATCGGGTACCCCATCACACCCAGGCCAATAAAACCAATATACATAGTTTAGTGCTCCATCATTACAAGATCCTAGGCCAGCCAAATGAAGTAAAGCAATCCAGCAAGAGCGATACGATAGTAGACAAATGGCATCAAACCGACCTTCTCCAGCAAGCGAAGGAATGCAGCTATGCACAGGTAGGCCATTATTCCGGATACCGCAACACCCAGTGCCAACTGCGACCAATCTACCGCATGAGTTGTCTTTCCAAGCTCTAGGACTTGCAACAATCCAGCACTGGCGATTATTGGAATGGAGAGCAAAAAGGAAAAGCGTGCACTGGCCTGCCGGCTCATGCCTAATAACAGCGCAGCCGTCATAGTAATACCCGACCGGGACACCCCAGGGATCGGCGCCAGCGCCTGTGCGCATCCGATAATGCAAGCCACTCGCCAGCCCAACTCTCTGCCACCTGGATTGATCCCGGCCCTGCGATCGGCGACACCAAGCAGGATACCGAAAACCAGTGTAGTCGCAGCCACGACTGGCAGACTGCGCAGATGCGCTTCGATGAACGCACCTCCCAATAGTCCCACAAGCCCAGCAGGCATTGTTGCAACCACGATATACCACACCGTGCGACTGTCCTCGGTCTGGGGGGAACCTGCAAGAGAAGCGAGCCAGTGACGCGCCATACGCGTAACATCCTCCCGATAATACATTAATACTGCAGACAAGGTACCAACATGCACTGCCACATCGAATGCCAGGCCTTGGTCGGGCCAACCCAGCAATAGCCGAGGAATGATGAGATGGGCAGAGCTGGAAATCGGCAGAAACTCTGTCAGACCCTGTACGACTGCCAATACGATGGCCTGCGTCGTGTCTATCATGAACGCCTGCCCTGTTCACTGATTTTTTTCCAGCGCGTTTCGTCGCGCAGATAAACCGGCTGCACCTCCTGCGGTGATAAGGTCTCACCGAACGAAAAAAGCGCCTGGGCGAGGGGCAGCATATCCACGGCGTTAGGCAGAACCTCAGACGCACTTTGAACGATAACGTCACGCAACGCAGGCGCGAACTGTTCGAGATCGCCACACCCATTGCCTACCGCGCAGATCGCGCCCGGGTAGTTTGGTACCAGTCGGCCGGGGGGGCTGGCCCAGGGTCCCTCAAGTAACATCGCGAGACCTTCTTCGAACCGATAAACGGCGGCGTAAACCTCGCCAACCCGAGCATCCAGGACAGCCAACACCACATCTGATACCCCGACGATGCCGCTCCGCAATGCCGTCTGAGCCAGCGTTGCCAGTGTCGGCACCGCAACCGCTGGCAACTGGCTACTGTAAGCGAGCCCCTGGGCCGCGCTGGCGGCTATCCGCAAACCCGTAAAGGAGCCAGGACCGCTACCGTAGGCAATGCCCTCGATACCCTGGCCAGGGAGATCGCCACCGGGCAGCATTTCCTGCAGCATATCAAAGAGTAGCGCGCTATGTTGTCGCGGCGCGACCCGATGGCAGTGCATGGTATTCCCACGCACATAGGCAGCGATGGAGCAAGCATCGGTTGCAGTCTCGACCGCGAGGATCCCATTCATAAAAAACCATTCGAGCAAGGCATCACACTGTTCCTGGCCACCAGGGGACATAGGAATGTTAAACTGAAATTATCACATAGCCAGCGTCGGGCACCCACTACCCTGACAGCGAATTTGCGAATTCAATGAAAAACATGAAATCCACATATAGCATTTCCGGTGTCATACTTGCGGGTGGGGCAGGCCGGCGCGTCGGCCATCGAGACAAGGGGCTCATCACTTTAGATGGCATACCCCTCATTGCCCATGTTGTAGCAGGGCTAACTCCCCAGGTCGAGAATGTCATCGTCAGTTGTAATCGCAATCTTCAAGCCTATTCCGCCTATTCGTCGACTGTCGTGACGGACCAACGGACTGACTTCAAAGGACCTTTATCAGGACTGGAGAGCACCACACCTTACCTGCAATCCGACTATGTCGCTATCGTCAGCTGCGATATGCCGCACCTGCCATCGGACTGGGTAGCCCGACTGCTGATATCCCTAAGCGGACCCGCAAAAAGTGAATTTGATATCGCCTACGCGCACGACGGGGTGCGCGCGCAGTACCTGTGTGCGGTGATAAAAAAACGATGTTTGAGGACACTCAGCGAGTTTCTGGATGCCGGCCACAGAGCCGTAAGGGATTGGTACGCGATGAATCGCTCTATGGCGGTCGATTTTTCGGACCACGGCCCCTGTTTCAGAAATTACAACGCCCTCGAATAAGCAGGCGCAATACCCTCCCCCGGGGGCTGACATACCCGGATTACTGCAACACCATATAAGAGAAAACCCGCTGGAAATGCTCCCAGCGGGCTATTCGTCAGCAACGTAGGGCTATCTTCTTCCCCGAGCCTTGGCTTTGGCCTTGCGCTTAGGTGCCGCCTTGCGCTTAGCTTTAGCTTTCTTACGCTTGGGTGCAGCCTTGCGCTTAGCCGTGGCCTTTTTGCGCTTGGGTGTCGCCTTGCGCTTGGCTTTAGCCTTTTTACGCTTGGGTGCAGCCTTACGCTTGGCTTTTGCCTTAGGCTTCTTCTTCGCCTTGCGCTTAGCTTTGGCTTTAGGCTTTTTCTTCGCTTTAGCCTTCTTTTTAGCCTTCGGCTTTGCTTTGGCCTTTGGCTTCTTCTTAGCTTTAGCCTTTTTCTTAGCCTTTGGCTTTTTCTTCGCCTTTGGCTTGGCTTTTGCCTTAGGCTTCTTCTTCGCCTTTGGCTTTGCTTTGGCCTTTGGCTTCTTACGCGCCTTTGGTTTTGCTTTCGCTTTTTTCTTAGCTGCCATCACACATCTCTCCAGACTGTTAATGAGGGTCCCGCGAGTTCAAAAGTAGCAACAAAGCAATAGAGATACAATAGGCTAAATTGTAGAAAATTTGCATCCTCAAAATGCGCGCCAAGCCTACTTTGCGACGCAGGAGCTTGCGAAAGAAATGTGTCGCAAGTTTATGTTGCGTGCGAGTTAAGTCTCGAGTGAAGTAAAAAGCGCATCACGAATTTCTTCGACCGTGCCAACACCCGTGATCCGGTGATAACGTGGAGCGGCTTCACCCTGTATTTTCTGATAGAAATCTATCAATGGCCGGGTCTGTTGATAGTACACATCAAGTCGCTTACGAACCGTCTCTTCGGTGTCATCATCCCGTTGCACTAGGGCTTCTCCTGTTTCATCATCCGCACCCTGCGTCTGAGGCGGGTTGAAAATGACGTGATAGACACGCCCTGATCCTGGATGCACCCGTCGACCGCTCAACCGAGTCACAATTTCTTCGTCGTCCACAGCGATCTCCACAACATGGTCGATAGCGATGTCAGCGTCTACCATAGCTTGAGCCTGGGGAATCGTGCGTGGAAAACCATCAAACAAGAACCCATGAGCACAATCAGGCTGCATTAGCCTATCCTTCACCAAGCCAATAATAATCTCGTCAGAGACCAGGCCACCGGCATCCATTACTTGTTTGGCCGCCAACCCAAGATCAGTACCTGCCTTGACAGCGGCACGCAGCATATCGCCAGTTGAAATCTGCGGGATAGCGTACTTATCACAAATAAATTGGGCCTGCGTCCCTTTTCCGGCACCAGGAGCACCCAACAGTATCAATCGCATGGAGTTATTCCTTCAAACAGTGGCTGTTGCGCCAGGAGCCCTAAACCGGCAACGGGAGGGCGCTCACAATACACAGCGTGTAAACAGGTTACAAGCCCCTTCAGTCAAGGTCCGAACTGAATTTCGCCATCTGCCACAAGCGGTCAAATTGCGCTTCAGTCTGTTCAGACAGCCTCTCGCCACCCTCCAATACACTGGCTTCCATATGACGAAATCGCCCCTCAAACTTGCGATTCGCTTCACGCAAACATTCTTCCGCATCCAGCTCTAGGTGTCGCGCCAGGTTGACACAGGTAAACATTAGGTCTCCCATCTCCTCGCGCATGGCTTGTGAGTTATTCCCTGTAACAGCTTGCTGCAGCTCATCCAGCTCCTCCTTTAGCTTGGACAGTACCTGCGGCACTTCAGACCAGTCAAAGTTTACGTCGGCGGCACGTTTCTGTAGTTTCTGTGCCCGTGGCAACGCTGGCAATGCCAGTGGAACGTCATCCAGAACCCCATCCTGCTGTCGCGAGCGACGCTCTTCTCGCTTTATCGACTCCCAGGTCTTGGTCACGTCCTTCACGCTAGTAGCGCCCTTTACCGCGCTGTCAATGTCACCGCCGGCAAAAACATGCGGATGCCGGCGAAGTAGCTTGCTAACCAGGGCAGTGACAACAGTATTCAAGTCAAAGCGCCGCTGCTCACTCCCCAACTGCGCATAAAAGACAACCTGGAATAGGACGTCGCCCAATTCGTCCACTACCGCGTCAAAGTCTTCGCGCGCAATCGCATCTGCGAGTTCGTAACACTCCTCCAACGTGGAAGGGACAATGGTATGAAAGTTTTGGCATAGGTCCCAGGGGCAGCCGGTCTCGGGATCTCGCAGGCGTTGCATCACGCGCAGCAGGTCGTCAACTGAGTAACGCTCCGGCTCCTCCATAAAGTCCTCCTATTCCAGTACCCGCTCTACAGAAAGAACATTGTCCTGACGATCGATGCGCTCGAGCAATTTCGACAAGGAGCTGATATCGGGCACTTCCAGTCGCAGTCGCATCATGGCCGTATTGGTCGCTCGATGCGTTTGCGTATTAATGGAGAGCACGTTGATTCTAGCGTTGGCAAGGAGCCCCGTAACATCTCGCAGCAGACCCTGCCGATCAATGGCCACGATAGCCACATCCACTTCATAGTGCTCACCCGGTTCTGGGTCCCACTCTACTTCCATAATACGACCCGCAGCCCCAGCTTGCAGTTTTAACACACGCGCGCAATCTGCGCGGTGGATACTGACACCCCTGCTCTGAGTGATATAGCCCATGATCGCGTCACCTGGCAGCGGCTTACAACAACCCGCCATATGCGTATGCAAATTACCGCTGCTACGCGCCCCTAGCTGCTCACCATACTGACTATCGGGGGGCCTGGAAAGCCGCACCTGGGTGTACGGCACGCGTTCAACAAGTCCCCTAGCAGCATCGAGGACTTGGGCCGAAGCGATATCCCCCGCACCGACGGCAGCAAACATATCCTCGACACTATTGCACTGCACTTTGTGCGCGATGCGCTGGTAATCCACGCTGGTCAGCGCAAGCCGCCTGAATTCCTTCTCTAGCAAGTGCCTACCAGAACTAATATTTGCATCCCTGTCCTGGCCGCGCAGCCCGTATTGCACTTTGGCCCGTGCTCGTGAAGTCTTCAGGTAGCCCAGATCAGGCTGCAGCCATTCCCTACGGGGCATGGCCTCATCGCTAGTCAGAATTTCCACGCGCTCTCCTGTCTGTAGGGAATACGTGAGCGGCACTAGCGACCCATTAACCTTTGCGCCGCGGCAACGATGACCAATTTCTGTATGCACGTGGTAAGCAAAATCCAAAGGGGTTGCCCCGGCAGCCAGATTGACCACATCACCTTGCGGTGTAAAAACATAGACCCGATCCTGTGCCTGGCTGAAACCGCCTTGCTCGGCCACGCCGCGGGCATTCCCTGTCTCTTCGTGCCAGTCCAAGACCTGACGCAGCCAGGCAATTTTCTCTTCATAGGTGCTCGCCACACCTCCTGCAGCATCGGCTCCCTTATAACGCCAATGGGCGCATACCCCCAGTTCTGCCTCTTCATCCATTTTCTCCGTGCGGATCTGGACTTCGAGCGCCTTCCCGCCGGGACCAATCACGGCGGTATGCAGCGAGCGATAACCATTTTCTTTAGGATTCGCGATGTAGTCGTCAAACTCGTTGGGAACAATGCGCCATCGACCATGGACCAAACCTAGGGTGGTGTAACAGTCTCTCGTTTCCTGGACCAGGATGCGCACCGCACGGATATCGTAGACCTGCGAAAAACCGATACCCTTGCGCTGCATTTTACGCCAGATGCTATAGATGTGTTTGGCGCGCCCCTCGATTCTGAAGTCCAGACCCGCATTACGCAGTAGCCCCGTCAGTTCCTCAGTCACTGTACGAATGTACTCATCCCGCTCAAGGCGTTTGCCGTCCAGCAATCGCGCGATCTTGCGATAAGATTCAGAATAAATATAGCGAAAGGATAGGTCTTCCAATTCCCATTTCAAATGTCCAATACCCAAGCGATGCGCCAGCGGAGCGTAAACATCGAAGACCTCGCGACCAATCTGGCGACGACGCTGCTCGTCCTCTTTCACAGAGCGGATCGCACAGGTGCGCTCGGCTAATTTAATCAGAGCTACCCGCACATCATCGACCAGAGCTACTAGCATCTTTCGGATATTGTCGCTTTGACCGTCCGCCTGACCTAGCACCGGCCGGTCCGTGGGGGAAGGCAAGTCGCTGACTGCAGCCATCCGCAGCACCCCCTCGATTAAATCGATCACCTCCAGACCAAAGGAATCTGCAACATCCTGAGGCGGTAACCGCCCTTCCCTGACGGCACGATACATCATACCAGCAAGCAGGCAGTTGCAATCGACATGCAGGTCCGCCAGTACCAAGGCAATATCGAGACCCGCGAGCAGGCAATTACTGTCTCGCGCCCAGTCACCAGCGTCCTCTGCGGGTCGCCTTTGCGCTTGCCGCACAAGTTCACAGGCACTGATCAGGTTCGCTTGATCACTACTATCCAGTTCCAGAGGCAGCTGCCGCAGCCATTGATCAATGTCAACTGCGCCATGTGCATCGACCAGTGCTTGTTGACGTACCTGCACCACGGCTTGTTAGCCTTGACCAAAAACGCCTGTGGAGAGATATCGATCCCCACGGTCACAGATAATCGCCACAATGACGGCGTTTTCCAGTTCGCCAGATAAACGCAGAGCCGCGGCGACGGCGCCGCCGGAGGATACGCCACAGAATATCCCCTCCTCTGCTGCGAGGCGGCGCATGGTTCGCTCAGACTCAGCTTGGGAAATATCAAGCACACGATCAACGCGAGGTGCCTCGTAGATATCGGGGAGATAGGCCTCAGGCCAGCGACGAATACCCGGAATACTTGAACCGTCGAGAGGCTGTAGACCGACAATCTGAATTGCGGGATTCTGTTGTTTGAGATAAGTTGAACAGCCCATGATCGTTCCTGTCGTGCCCATCGAGCTGATCAGGTGCGTAACCTCACCGTCGGTCTGCCGCCAGATCTCAGGCCCAGTGCCAACCCAGTGCGCGCGAGGGTTATCGGGGTTTCCAAACTGATCAAGCACGCGGCCTTTCCCATCCGCCTGCATTTCCAAAGCACGATCTCGGGCGCCTTCCATGCCCTCTTCCCGGCTGACTTCCAGTAACTCAGCACCGTATGCGGACATAGCCTGCTTCCGTTCCTCACTCATGTGCGAGGGCATTATCAAGATCAGTCGGTAGCCACGAATGGCCGCGGCCATCGCCAGAGCAATGCCCGTATTACCGCTAGTCGCCTCAATCAGGGTGTCCCCTGGCTTAATCTCGCCGCGCTCCTCTGCCTGAGCTATCATACTCAGGGCGGGACGATCTTTCACGGATCCCGCTGGATTCGTGCCCTCCAGCTTCGCCAGCAATGTATTGGTGCTATGGCCAGGCAAACGCTGCAAACGCACCAACGGGGTATTGCCGACACACGCTTCGATGGTGGGGTACTTTGACATAGGCAGGCCGCCTTAAAACGAGACGTCAATTATATAGAACTTGTCGCTGAAGTGACCACGCCTAGAGCACGACCTAGCATTCTCCCCTATCGTTCACTCGTTTTATCGCCTCGCGCTGCTGAAGAGCTCACGGCTACGCAGCGGCATGTCTCCAAGATGCACCGCCAAGGCAGCGCGCAGCAGTCGTCTAGCCGGCAGTCGCACGGCGCCAGCGAAATCCCCTCGCGCCATAGCCAACAGATCCGATCCAGCGAAAACCGTACCAACAGCGGGTCCATCACAAGCGATCAACCCCCGACCGGGCTCATAGCGGTAACGCGCATCTGCGCGCACGAGCTTACCACTGCCGCTATCCGTATCTAGTACAAGTCGGTAGCCGAGATTCTCCAACAGATCCAATTCAAAACGGCGTAGCAGCGGATCGACCGGGGCGAAACCACCAAGGGCAGTCAACGTCATACCATACGCTGCGAAAAGCCCCGGATAGGGGTCGTCACGATGTAACAGTCGAATCAGCAGTTCGTTCATGTAAAGACCGCTGAACAACCTGCTGCCCCGCAACGGAGACAGCGCATTTGCCGGCTCGATAGCCATCAGCGTCTTTAACTCGGCGCGACCGGAAAAAGACAGTAAAAGCGGTCTGAATGGCTGCAGAAGCGCAGCTTTGCCTGCACTGCGGGACCCACGTCGCACGCCACGGGCGATCAACCCCACGCGGCCATACTCCGCCGTAAACACATCCAGCAAGGCACTACTGTCCCTATAAGGGCGCCGGTGTATCACATAGGCGGGCTGCAACTGAACGCGCACAATGGCTCCCCTACTATGCCCCTACTGGTCGCTATAACCCAAGCTACGCAGCGCCCTCTCGTCATCCGACCAACCTGATTTGATTTTCACCCACAGGCGCAGCATAACCTTGCTGTCAAACAGTTCTTCCATACCCAGCCTGGCTTCTTTTCCAATCGAACGTAGACGCAGACCCTTTTCGCCGATTAATATCTTCTTCTGCCCCTTGCGCTCGACAAAAATCA
>JABSPW010000129.1 GCA_013214285.1 Halioglobus sp.
AGGCTGACTGCTATACCGTCGAGTTTCGGTTCACAGGAAAATTCCAGGTCACCCTCCTCGCCCCCAAGACGGTCGAGGGTGTTGTTGATGTCCGTCAATCCGGGCTTCGGGGGGCAGTCGTTCATTCCGTCAACGCTGGATAAGTTGCGTGAGGCGCGAGAGATTATTGATCGGTCCGGCCGGGATATTCGGCTGCAGGTGGATGGCGGGGTGACACCGCATAACATCGCCGAAATCGCCGCCGCGGGTGCCGACACTTTTGTAGCGGGTTCTGCTATTTTTAACCAGCCGGACTACGCCGCCGTGATCGCTGCGATGCGTTCAGCATTGGGCGACGTCTCTGCATAGACTGCGGGCATCTGCAGTGCCTCAGCGTGGAGTGACGCAGCCTCTGGGTGTGGTGTCGGCGCATTCGCGAGGTGCAATTCGGACCTTGGAGCCGCTTGCGCGTCTTTGACATCGCTAACTAGATCACAGATTTGTCCGCTGGGAATGGATTGCCATGCGGTGTCCTATAGGTACAATAAGGGCGTTCCCACCCTGGAGAGAGCTGTGACAACAGCAATGCGTGCAGACATCGACCGGTTGTCGATGCGCGAGGTCACCCGCTGGCGATGGTAGCCAGGGATATCGAGCGACCTCTAAACGCAACCCCCTTCTCCGAGGATACCCCATGAAACAGCAGGACTTTGCCGCGCTAGCGGCACAAGATTACAATCGTGTACCCGTCAGTCGGGAAGTGTTAGCGGACTTGGAAACGCCACTCAGTGCCTATCTCAAGCTCGCCCATGACTCGTACACCTATCTTTTTGAATCCGTGCAGGGCGGGGAAAAGTGGGGTCGTTATTCGATTATTGGCCTGCACTGCCGCACCGTACTGAAAATATTTGGTCATCGCGCCGAGGTGTGGGTCGATGGGGAACTGAGTGAGCGCGAGGACGTGGAAGATCCACTGGCTTTTGCCGAGGCTTTCCAGCAGCGCTATCGCACGGCGCCGCGTGATGATTTACCGGTTTTCCACGGTGGTCTGGTCGGTTATTTCGCCTACGATGTTGCGCGTTATGTGGAGCCGCGGTTGCAAGCGGGTATGCCGCCAGATCGCCTTGGCACCCCCGATATTCTCTTGATGGTGTCCGAGGAGGTGCTGGTATTCGACAACCTGGCTGGCACGATTCGCTTGGTTGTCAACGTCGATCCCAGGGGCGATGACACGCTGGCGCTGGCGCACCAGCGGTTGGGAGACCTCATCGAGCGGCTGCGAGAACCTGCACCTCAGTTGGCGAAAGTGAACCTCGCGGCGGCAGATAGCGCAGCGCTGGAGCAGGCGGCGGAGTCTGACTTTACGCAGGACATGTATGAGGCGGCTGTGCAGCGCATCAAGGAGTACGTGCTGGCAGGGGATGTCATGCAGGTAGTGCCCTCTCAGCGGATGAGTATTCCCTTCGAGGTGCCCCCGCTGAACCTTTACCGCGCGCTGCGCAATCTCAATCCCTCGCCTTATATGTATGTCCTAGACTTGGATGAATTTCACATCGTGGGCTCGTCACCGGAAATTCTCGCTCGTCTTGAGCACGGTCTGGTCACCGTGCGGCCGATTGCTGGCACCCGGCGGCGCGGTCATACGGAGGTGGAGGACCAGGCCATGGAAGCGGAATTGCTGGGAGATCCCAAAGAAATTGCAGAGCATTTGATGTTAATTGATCTGGGTCGCAACGACGTGGGCCGCATCGCAAAGACAGGCAGTGTGGTGTTGACGGACAAGATGACCGTGGAGAGGTACTCCCATGTGATGCATATCGTATCGAATGTGACGGGTGACCTGCAGCCGGCCAAATCTGCCTTTGATACGCTGCGGGCGACGCTGCCGGCAGGGACATTGAGTGGCGCACCGAAGATTCGCGCGATGGAAATCATTGACGAGCTAGAACCGGTGAAGCGGGGAATTTACGGGGGTGCCGTGGGCTATATTTCCTGGGCCGGTGATATGGATACGGCGATTGCCATTCGCACAGCAGTTATCAAAGATGGCAAGCTCTATGTGCAGGCGGGGGGTGGCGTCGTGGCCGACTCGGTTCCCGAGCTGGAATGGAAGGAGACCCACCACAAGGCGCGGGCCATGTTTCGAGCGGCCTCGATGGTTTTGGCGGGGGAGGAGTAGTCATGCTGCTGATGATCGATAACTACGATTCCTTTACCTACAACGTGGTGCAGTACCTCGGCGAACTGGGTGCGCATGTCGAAGTGGTTCGCAATGACCAGATCGATGTGGAGACGGTGGCGGAACTGGCGCCGGACAAGATTGTTATTTCCCCTGGTCCCTGTACGCCCAATGAGGCGGGCATCTCGATGCCTATTATCCGGGAATTTGCCGGCAAGGTGCCGTTGTTAGGCATTTGCCTCGGCCATCAGAGCATTGGGCAGGTCTTTGGTGGCAAGGTAGTGCGGGCACGCAAGGTCATGCATGGCAAAACATCCGCGATACACCATTACGGCGAGGGCGTTTTTGCGGGGCTCAGCAGACCCTTCGAGGCTACCCGGTATCACAGTCTGGTAGTGGAGCGGAATAATTTGCCCGACTGCCTTGAGGTTACCGCCTGGACGTGCAATGAGTTGGGTGAAATGGACGAGATCATGGGTATACGCCACCGGGAACTGCCGGTAGAGGGCGTCCAGTTTCACCCGGAGTCAATCCTAACGGCACACGGGCATGACTTATTGCGGAACTTTCTTGAACAATAGGGGGGTGTGAACTTATGGAGATTCAAAAAGCTCTCGCTAGGGTAGTGGCGGGGGACAACCTCAGCCGAGATGCCATGCAGACGGTAATGCACCAGGTGATGTCCGGGGATGCGACCGATGCGCAGATCGGTGCGCTGCTCGTGGGGCTGCGCATGAAGGGTGAGACGACCGATGAGATCGCGGGGGCAGCGCAGGTTATGCGCGAGCTGGCGACTCCGGTGCACGTCAATGACCCCCATCTGGTTGATCTGGTGGGCACTGGTGGTGATGGTGCCAACCTATTTAATATTTCCACGGGGTCGTGCTTCGTAGCTGCGGCGGCGGGTGCCAAGGTGGCCAAGCATGGCAACCGCTCGGTATCCAGTACCAGTGGCAGCTCAGATGTTCTGGAGCATCTTGGGATGCCCCTGGATTTGTCGCCTGAGCAGGTGGGCCGAGCGATTACGGAAGTCGGGCTAGGATTTATGTTTGCACCGGTTCACCATAGTGCCATGCGTCACGCCATCGGGCCGCGGCGGGAGCTCGGTATGCGCACGATCTTCAATATTTTGGGGCCGCTGACTAATCCCGCGGCGGTAAAGCGGCAGGTTATCGGTGTTTTTTCCGCTGATCTGCTGCAGCCACTGGCGGAAGTCCTGAAAGCGCTGGGTAGCGAGCACGCCATGATCGTGCACTCTGATGACGGCTTGGACGAGATTACTATTGCGGCCGGCACTGCCGTAACCGAGCTGCGCGACGGTAATATCGACAGTTACCACGTGACACCTGAAGATTGTTCCATGGAGCGGCAAAGCCTACGGGGGTTGTCGGTCGAGAGCGCCCAGGCTTCCGCCGACTTGATTCGCAAGGCGCTGTCTGGGCCAGACGACGATCAGTCCCGCAGGGCTGGGGCCCTGCTCGCATTGAACGCGGGTGCCACTATTTATGTCAGCGGGATTGCCGCCACGCTGGCGGATGGTGTGTCGATGGCAGAGGATGCCTTGGCGAGTGGCCTGGCGGCTGAAAAACTCAGGCAGTTCATCGACTTCACCCAGCTGCAGCGCGAGCAGGGCACGTGATTGCCCCCACTATTCTGCGTGAGATCTTGTCCCGCAAGGTTGAAGAGGTCGCTGAGCGTCGAGCGGCGTGTTCCCTGGCTGGTTTGCGTGAGCGTGTCTCCGAGCAGCCGGCGCCACGGGGTTTCTATGCCGCGTTGACACGCCGCCTGCAAACGGGACAGCCTGCTGTCATCGCCGAGATCAAGAAAGCGTCACCCAGCAAGGGCGTCATTCGTGAGGATTTTCAGCCAGAGAACATCGCGGTCAGTTATCAGAGAGGCGGCGCAGCTTGTCTCTCGGTGCTGACAGATCAGGACTTCTTTCAGGGCAGCGACGCCTGCCTACAGACCGCGCGCGCGGCCTGTGACCTACCGGTGTTGCGTAAAGATTTCACCATTGATCCCTATCAAGTGGTAGAGGCCCGCGCGATAGGGGCCGATGCGGTGTTGTTGATTGTCGCTGCTCTGGCAGACGAGCAGATGCGGGAACTCGTGGGTGCGGCCGCCGAGATGGGTCTGGATGTGCTGGTGGAGGTGCATAATCGTGAAGAGCTGGACCGGGCATTGCCGCTGCAAACGCCGATGATCGGCGTCAATAATCGTGACTTGCATACCTTCGAGACCCGGCTGGAGACCACGCTGGAGTTGCTGCACTGCATGCCCGAGGACCGCCTAGTGATTACCGAGAGCGGCATCCATTCCCCGGCAGATGTTGTGCGCATGCGCGAGGCCGACGTGCATGGGTTTCTAGTGGGAGAAGCGTTTATGCGCGCACATGAGCCTGGGGCAAAATTGCGAGAACTGTTCTTCTAACTGGAACGCAGTGGTCTTTGTTAACCGTGAAAGCGCCGCGCCGAAGCAGCGGATGCCGAGCTGGCGTTAACCGCCGACGCGCACATTAGCGGGTGCCAAACACCACCATGGTTTTGCCCGATACAGACACGAGGCCATCCTGCTCGAGGTTCTTCAGCACGCGACCCGCCATTTCCCTGGAGCAACCGACGATCTTGCCCAGCTCCTGACGCGTAATCTTGATCTGCATACCGTCTGGGTGCGTCATGGCGTCGGGCTGCTTGCACAAGTCCAGTAGCGTGTGCGCAATACGCCCAGACACGTCTACGAAGGCCAGGTCACTCAGCTTACGCGTGGTCTGACGCAACCGGGCTCCCAATTGCCGTGATACAGCATAGAGAATGTCGGGGAATTGGTTGCGAATCTGGTGGAACTTCTCATAGGAGATTTCTCCAACCTCGCACTGTGTTCGTGCGACGACCATGGCACTGCGCACGGGAGCTTCGACGTCAAACAAACCCATTTCTCCAACAAAATCACCGGGGTTGAGGTAGGCGACAACGAGCATGTGGCCCGGTTCAGATTCATCCTCCACCATCACAGATACTGAGCCATCCAGAATTAACAGTAGAGAGTTTCCCGCTTCCCCCTGACGGAGCACGGTGCTTTTGGCTTTAAAGTCTCTGCGTTGGCAGTGTCGCAGAAAGTTCTCGACATTGGGCAGGCTTTGGACGATCTGTGGCTTGAGCAAAGCGTAAACCTCCGATTTATAGGCTCTTTTCTTGGATTCTAACCCGTTCGAGGGCCAAGTAAAATGTAACTTGTTGTGCTAAGCTGCTGCGCGGTGTGGGCAGGGTGTTGGATGAAAGCGACAGTCAAGTGGACAGATAGCGCTATGTTTGTCGGTGAGACCGGCAGCGGGCATACGGTGGTGATGGATGGTCCGGAGGATTTAGGGGGCCGTAATCTTGCTGCGCGACCTATGGAAATGTTGCTCGTGGGAACCGGTGGGTGCTCCATTTACGACGTGCTGAGTATGCTAAAAAAAGCGCGGCAGCAGGTGGTCGATTGCCGGGTGGAATTGCAGGCGGAGCGCGCTGATGCTGTGCCGTCGGTGTTTACCCGCATTAACATGCACTTCGTTGTGACTGGTGTGAAACTGAAGGAAAACCAGGTAAAGCGTGCGGTATCGCTGTCAGCCGAAAAATACTGTTCGGCGTCGATTATGCTAGGCGCCGCAGGTGTCGACATTACTCACAGTTACGCTATCGTCGAGGTCGGGTTGCGTTGAAGGTGGCGGATTAGGGCCACCGCTTGCAAAACAGAATTAGAGGCGATAACTACTGCTGGTCATCAGTGTAGCCACAGCGCTCATGGCATCCTTCACCGGTCGCGGAAACTCCGCACCACCCGCGGCTAGCGCGTGCTCCCCATGGCGTTCCTCATCTACCAGCATTTGCTGCAGGATCAGTTGCGATTTGCGGTCGTCCTCGGGCAGTTGTTTCAGATGGTCACGCAGGTGATTGCTGACCCGCTCTTCCGTTGCCGCAACGAAGCCGAGGCTCACGCGGTCGCCAATGGCGCCGGCCAGCGCGCCAAGGGCAAAGGAGATTCCGTACCAGGCTGGGTTGAGTGCGCTGGTGTGGCTGCCTAGTTCCTGTAGGCGCTCCTCACACCAACGTAAATGGTCAATCTCCTCACGAGCCGCCTGCTGCATATCCTCACGCACGCGCGGTTGCCTTGCCGTCAAGGCCTGACCCTGATAAAGGGCCTGTGCGCAAACTTCACCACTGTGATTGACACGCATAAGGCCTGCAACGTGCCTGCGCTCGCTTTCAGATAGGTCCGCATCGCTGTGGCCGCTGGCCGGTGAGGGGCGTTCAGCCGCGGTGCCGCCTGCGACAGTTTTCAGTAAGGCATCGGCTGTGCTAATGCATTGGTCCAGTAGGGAGAGACGGCGCTGGGGCATCGTGTTTTCCTGAAATTGTCAGAGTATTAACTATAGCGTGCGATGGCTCGCCAACCAATATCGCGACGCAGGGTCATGCCCTGCCAGTGGATTTGATCTGTGGCTGCATAGCAGGCTTTTTGAGCCGCCGCAATGTCATTGCCCAGGGCTGTCACGCAGAGTACGCGGCCACCGTTGGTGACGACGGTGTCGCCGTCCAGCCGGGTACCCGCATGAAAGACCTTGGTGTCACTGCCGCTCGCGGTATCCAGGCCATGAATGATGGCACCTTTAGCATAACTGCCGGGGTAGCCCGCGGCGGCGAGCACCACCCCGATACTGCTGCGCGGATCCCACTGTGCTGCAGTCTGGTGCAAATTGTGATCCAGTGCGGCGACACACAGCGCTACCAGATCAGACTGCAAGCGCATCATGATTGGCTGCGTCTCCGGGTCGCCGAAGCGGCAGTTGTACTCAATGACTTTTGGTTGTCCTTTGGCATCAATCATGACGCCGGCGTAGAGGAAGCCTGTATAGGGGTTACCTTCGGCAGCCATCCCGGTGACAGTGGGCTGAATGACCTGCTCCATGATCCGCTGGTGCACTGCGTCGTCCACCACGGGAGCGGGAGAATAGGCGCCCATGCCTCCTGTATTTGGGCCGGTATCATCCTCGCCAATGCGTTTGTGGTCCTGGCTGGTAGCCATGGGCAGGACATGCGTGCCATCGACCATGACGATAAAGCTGGCCTCTTCCCCGTCGAGAAACTCCTCGATGACTACGCGGCATCCGGCGTCGCCGAAGGCATTGCCAGAAAGCATATCGGTAACGGCGGTCTCCGCCTGGTGCAGTGTTTCGGCTACGACCACACCTTTCCCCGCGGCAAGTCCGTCCGCTTTGACGACGATCGGCGCGCCCTGCTCGCGCAGATACGCCAGTGCTGGCGTCAGCGTTTTGAAGTTTGCGTAGGCCGCGGTCGGAATATTGTGACGTGCCAAAAAGTCTTTAGTGAAGGCTTTGGAGCCCTCCAGTTGTGCGGCGCCTTGTCTGGGCCCGAAACAGCGCAAGCCGCGGGACTGGAAGGCATCGACAATGCCTGCGACCAGCGGTGCCTCTGGGCCGACGATGGTCAGGCCAACCGCGTTATTTTCTGCGAAATCTGCCAGCGCGGAGAAGTCCATCGGGTCGATGGCCACATTCTCAAGACCCGCTTCGCCAGCTGTACCCGCATTGCCGGGGGCAACGTACACTGTTGCTGCTGCGGGTGACTGTGCTGCTTTCCAGGCAAGTGCGTGCTCGCGTCCGCCGCCACCGATCACCAGAATATTCATGTTAGTGTCTGAAGTGCCGCATGTTGGTGAAGACCATGGCCATGCCATGCTCATCTGCTGCGGCAATCACCTCATCGTCGCGGATAGAGCCCCCGGGTTGAATCACCGCTGCAATACCACGTTCCCCGGCATTGTCGATGCCATCACGGAATGGGAAAAAAGCATCAGATGCCATGACTGAGCCTGCCACAGTCAGCCCCGCATGTTCGGCTTTAATTGCCGCGATCCGTGCGGAATTAATGCGGCTCATCTGGCCGGCGCCGACGCCGATTGTCTGGCCGTCAGCGGCATAGACAATGGCGTTGGATTTCACAAATTTTGCCACTTTCCAGGCAAACAAGAGGTCTTGCAGTTGCTGTTCGGTGGGTATCTGTTGACTGACCACCTGCAGGTCCGCCGCGCTGATCATGCCGAGGTCGCGATCTTGTATGAGCAGGCCGCCGCTGACCCGCTTATAATCCAAAGTGGACTTGGTTACTGACCAGTCACCGCAGTCCAGCAGGCGAACATTTTTTTTCTCCGCCACGGCTTGCACTGCTGCAGGGCTGATGGCGGGTGCGACGATGACCTCAACGAACTGCCGATCACAGATAGCTGCTGCGGTGGCACCGTCGAGTTCGCGGTTGAAGGCAATGATGCCGCCGAATGCGGATTCGGCGTCAGTGGCAAACGCCAGCGCATAGGCTTCACCGATGCAATCTGCCACGGCGACGCCGCAGGGATTGGCATGCTTGACGATGACGCAGGCGGGCTTGTCAAAGTTTTTGACGCACTCCAATGCGGCATCGGTATCAGCAACATTGTTAAATGAGAGGGCCTTGCCCTGAATTTGGCGCGCCGATGCGACTCCGCCCATTTCGGCGTCGGTTTCAACATAGAATGCTGCGTGTTGGTGTGGGTTCTCGCCGTAACGCATGTCCTGTGCTTTGTAAAATTGTGTATTGAAGGTGCGAGGGAACTGAGCGGAGCCGCCTGGCACCAGGCGGCCAAAGTGATTGGCGATGGCGCCGTCATAAGCGGCGGTATGCTCAAACGCTTTAATCGCCAAGTCAAAGCGCGTTGCCAACGCGGTACTGCCGCCATTGGCCTGCATTTCTGTGATGACGCTGTCGTAATCTGCCGCGCTGACAACAATAGTGACAAAGCGGTGATTTTTGGCAGCTGCGCGCACCATGGTAGGGCCGCCAATATCGATATTTTCGATGGCCTCCTCCAGACTGCACTCAGGTCGTGCAACGGTGGCGGCAAAGGGGTACAGGTTAACGACCACCATATCAATTGCATCGATGCCGTGTGCAGCCATGATGGCATCATCTTGACCGCGGCGTCCCAGGATGCCGCCGTGCACTTTGGGATGCAGGGTTTTGAGCCGGCCATCCATCATTTCGGGGAAGCCCGTATATTGGGCGACCTCGGTGACCGGCAGACCCTCCTCACAAAGCAGCGTGTAAGTGCCTCCCGTCGACAGGAGTTCGACGCCTAACTCATTGAGTCTGATCGCGAATTCCCCGATACCTGTCTTGTCAGAGACACTGATCAGTGCCCGTTGGACCTTGACGAAATCACCGTCACGCATAGGGGGGAGCTAGTCTCGTTCGGAGATGAGATTGTACTGCTTAAGTTTTTTGCGCAAAGTGCCCCGGTTGAGTCCGAGCATCAGTGACGCCTTGGTTTGATTGTTTCGGGTATATGCCATGATCTCTTCCAGCAACGGGGCCTCGATTTCCGCCAGCACCATCTGATAGATATCGGTAGCATGATATCCATCCAACTCATCGAGGTACGCGCGCACCGATAGGGTCACAGCATCGCGCAGCTGGCGGGTTGCCTGCGCGTCTGTTGTGTCGTTGGTCGCGGGGAGTACTGGGGTCGCGTGGGGACGGATGGGTTCAACCCTTATCATGCTGCAAGTTCCTTTTCAGTTTCAAATCCAATGAGCTGGTCTATGTAGTGTAGCTGGTCTTCGGGGTTTGCAAGTTGATTAAATAAGGTGCGTTGTTGTTTGTCATCGTGGTGCCGTTGCAGGAACCAGGCAACGTGTTTGCGCGCCACACGCACGCCCATGAACGCACCATAAAATTCGTGCAAACGCGCGACATGGCGTTGCAGGATCGTCAATTGCTCTCTTTGCGGTGGTGCAGGAGGAATGCGGCCTGTTTCAAGGTAAGTCGCCACTTGGCCGCAGAGCCAAGGCCTGCCTTGGGCGGCCCTGCCGAGCATAACGCCGGCGGCATCCGTTTGCGCGATGACATGCGCGGCTTTCTGAGGGCTGTCGATATCGCCGTTGGCGTAGACAGGAATCTGCGTGGCAGCAACAATCGCGGCAATAGC
>JABSPW010000130.1 GCA_013214285.1 Halioglobus sp.
CGATGGTTAGAATATGTTCGTATTTGTTGTCATTGATAAAGTCCACCATCGCGGCCAGTGTGGTGGACTTTCCTGAACCTGTGGGGCCGGTCACCAGCACTAGGCCACGAGGCATCATGCAAATGTCACGAAACACCTGGCCCATGCCCAGATCTTCCATCGTATTGACTTTAGATGGAATGGTTCGAAACACACCTGCGCACCCACGATTCTGGTTGAACGCATTTACCCGGAAACGCGCAACACCGGGCACCTCGAATGAAAAATCAGTCTCCAGGAACTCCTCAAAGTCCTTGCGCTGCTTATCATTCATAATATCGTAAATCAGGTCGTGGACTTCCCGATGCTCCATAGGCGGAAGATTGATACGGCGTATATCGCCGTCAACGCGAATCATCGGCGGCAGGCCCCCGGAGAGGTGCAAATCGGAAGCCCCCTGCTTGACGCTAAAGGCCAGTAATTCCGTTATGTCCATTTTTACACCCCCCTGTCAACGCCCCCTCCCCAGGGCACCCTGGCCAGGTGCTTCCTGTGACCCCGAACGGACATCGCTACCTTCTTTTATTCTCGTGTCACGCGAAACGCGAATCCGCTAAGATGCCTGGCATGGACGAACTGCAGCTACGTGACAACATCGCAAATGTCGGTCAAAGACTACGGCTCAGCGCAGCAAAAAGCCAGTACGGGAATAGTGACATTCTTCTCGTTGCCGTCAGCAAAACCCGGCCCGTCAGTGCTGTGCGGGCGGCACACCGCTTTGGCCTGACGCATTTTGGTGAAAACTACCTGCAGGAGGCGGTAGATAAGGTGACAGCGCTTGAGGACCTGCCGCTAATCTGGCATTTTATCGGCCCAATCCAGTCCAACAAAACCCAGGGAATCGCAACGCATTTCGACTGGGTTCACAGTATCGACCGAGAGAAAATCGCGACGCGACTGCATTACCAGCGACCCGCCGAGATGCGCCGTTTGCAGGTCTGCCTACAGGTAAATATCTCTGGCGAAAGCAGTAAATCCGGTGTCACCATGACACAGCTGCCAGAGCTCGCCCGCTCTGTTCTCAAATTGTCGCGCCTGCAGTTACGCGGACTGATGGCTATACCGGCCCCCGATATGGACCCAGACCAGCTGCGCAACGAATTTGCTGGCTTGCGCGTCGCGCTAGGGCAACTGCGCACCCTGGCTCCCAGCCTCGACACGCTGTCCATGGGCATGTCCGCGGACATGGAGTCTGCCATCGCAGAAGGCGCCACCATGGTCAGGGTCGGCACTGCCATTTTCGGCCCTCGGAACAGATGATTTTCAGCCGCGGCGGCGTGTATACTCGACGACTGTTTTCATTACGGTAAGCACATGGCAGACGGCAACTCACCCCGACCCCACATCGCGTTTGTGGGCGCTGGCAACATGGCCACAAGCATTATCGGCGGGCTGCTGGAGAGCGGCCACCCCGCCGCTTATATCAGTGCCGCTGACCCGGTACCGACACGCCTGGAACAGCTGCGCAAATTAGGTCCCATCAAGATACAAGACGACAACGCGGCTGCGGCGATGGACGCGGATGTCGTTATCATGGCGGTGAAGCCTCAGGTTATGGCCGAGGCATTAAAGAGCGTCGCAAAGACGGTCCGGGAACGGAACGCGGTCGTCATTTCCATTGCCGCAGGCGTGACCATTGAGAGCATGCACACGAGGCTCGGTCCCGAGACAGCAATCGTGCGGTGCATGCCTAACACGCCAGCCCTTCTACAATGCGGTGCCTCCGCCCTGTTCGCCAATGATAACTGCTCTCGCAAACAACGCGAGTACGCCGACATGATCCTGTCCGCGGTGGGTATCACCTGCTGGGTGGACGCAGAGCAAGCGCTGGATGCCGTTACCGCACTCTCCGGCAGCGGCCCGGCGTATTTCTTCCTGTTTATGGAAGCTATGGTCGATGCCGGTACCCAACTCGGCCTGGAGAGAAACGTCGCAACAACGCTGGCAATGCAAACCGGACTGGGCGCCGCACGCATGGCCATTGAAAGCGACCACAGCCTGACCGAGTTGCGAGGACGGGTATCGAGCCGCGGCGGCACCACTATAGAAGCTATAAAGAGTTTCGAGCGGGACGAGCTGCCGAGTATTGTCGCACGAGCCATGCACGCCGCCGCTGATCGCGCCGCCGAGATGGCGCGGGATATGGGATAATAATGACTGCTCTCACTGATATTTTCATTTACCTCGTCTACGTATTTTTCGGGCTCTACTTGCTGGCGATGCTGCTGCGCTTCCTGCTGCAACTGGTGCGCGCTGACTTTTATAACCCCATCAGCCAGGCGCTGGTAAAGCTCACCAATCCATTGGTCGTGCCATTACGCCGTGTGATTCCCGGATATGCGGGAATTGACTTTTCGTCGTTGCTACTGACCATACTGCTGCAGATGGTGATGGTTGCCCTGTTGGTTTTCCTGCAGACAAGCGCCCTGCTGTCCTTTTTCCCCTTGCTAATGGTCGGTTTACTCGGCACCGCCGCCTATCTGGTACAAATTTATTTTTTTGCTATTCTTGCGATGATTATCCTCAGCTGGATCGCTCCTAGTAGCAACAGTCCCGTCCTTTACCTGCTCTATCAGTTGACAGAACCCGTTATGGCGCCATTTCGCAAGGTGATACCATCCATGGGCGGGTTAGATCTGTCGCCTATACTGGTATTCATTGTAATTAATGTTGTCCAGATCGCGCTGGGACACTTGGCGTTTTCTCTTGGGATCGGTGGACTGGTGCCCTGGCTCTGAGCCACATGAATACCTCTGCGCCAGATGACTCTGTCGGCATCGTCACGCCGCTGCTCGCCCGCTTCGATGAACCGCTGTTACTCAGCTGCGGCCGCGAGTTGTCGTCTTACGAGCTCGCTTATGAAACCTATGGTGAGCTCAATGCGAGGCGCAACAACGCAATCCTGATCTGCCATGCCTTAAGCGGACACCATCACGCCGCAGGCTATCACAGCCTTGACGACAAAAAACCCGGCTGGTGGGACGAGTGTATTGGCCCTGGCAAACCGATCGACACTAAGCGCTTCTTTGTGGTCAGCCTGAACAACCTGGGGGGCTGCCATGGGTCTACCGGGCCCAGCTCCATCAACCCCGGTACCGGGCAGCCCTGGGGGCCAGACTTCCCACCCGTGCGCACGCGGGACTGGGTCCTAAGCCAGGCTAGATTGGCCGATTATCTGGGCATTGACTGCTGGGCGGCCGTGATTGGCGGCAGTCTGGGCGGCATGCAGGCCATGCGCTGGTCGATCGAGTACCCTGAAAGAATCAAACACTGCGTCGTCATAGCCGCGGCGTTGAAGCTCAGCGCCCAAAACCTCGCATTTAACGAAGTCGCGCGACAGGCGATTGAGTCGGACCCTGACTTCTTTTCAGGCAGCTACCAAAGTCATGCAAGCGTGCCGGCACGCGGGCTGGCCCTGGCGCGTATGATCGGGCACATCACCTACCTGTCCGATAACGCGATGGCGAATAAATTTGGACGTGACCTACGTTCCGGCAGCCTCGGGCGCGGTGAAGAAGCCCCTGCAGAATTCCAGGTACAGAGTTACTTGCGTCACCAAGGCAGCCAGTTCTCTGGGAACTTCGATGCCAACACCTATATACTGATGACCCGCGCCCTGGATTATTTCGATCTGACACTGGATCACAATAACGACCCCGTTAGCGCATTTCGCAATGCCAGCTGCAGTTTCCTCGTTATATCGTTTTCTACCGACTGGCGCTTTTCACCGCAGCGATCACGGGAGATAGTCGATGCCCTGATCGCGGCAGACAGACCCGTCAGCTACGCCGAGATCGAGGCAAATGAGGGCCACGATGCTTTCCTGCTCCCCATCCCACGCTACCTCGATGTATTTAATGCCTATATGCAACGGGTGGGCAGAGATAGCTGATGCGCCTGGATCTCAGCCATATTCAACGCTGGATCGAGCCCCACTCACGGGTTTTGGACCTTGGATGTGGTGACGGCGAATTTTTACAAATACTGCGCGATCAGCGGCAGGTGCGCGGCCTGGGTCTGGACATCGACAGACATTACATCAGCGCCGCTATCGCGCGCGGCATCGATGTGATTGAGCAGGACATGGACAAGGGGCTGGCAAATTTCCCCGACCAAAGCTTTGACACCGTTGTATTAGCACTTGCTCTGCAAGCTGTAAACTACCCCGACCGGGTTCTGGAGGAGATGTTGCGGATTGGCCGCGAGGGCATCGTGACCTTCCCGAATTTTGGCCACTGGCGTTGCCGCCTGATGCTCGGCATACAGGGGACCATGCCTGTATCAAGCTTTATGCCCCACACTTGGTACAACACCCCAAACATCCATTTTTGTACGGTCAAGGACTTCGAAAAGCTCTGTCTTGATAGGGGGATACGCATCCTCGAGCGCAATGTGGTAGGCAACACCAATCGCCCGCCCATGCTGTCAACGCGCTGGCCTAATCTGTTCGCCACCACCGCAATCTACCGCATCACTCGCTGACATGAAGCGCGCCGGACACCCGCAACTGCTTGCCCTGATGCTGCTGCTCCTTTCCAGCCTGGCATTGGCACAGGGCTCTGAACGATTTGGCCCCTACGAATTGCATAGCAGCGTGGTAAATACAACGTTTCTCGATCCTCAGGTTGCGGCAGCTTATGGTATAACCCGAGGGGAAAAACGCGCCATCGTGAACATCGCATTGCGGGAGCAGCTCGAAAGTGGTCAAACCATCGCGCGAAAAATGACGTTGCAAGGCTACGTGCGCGACCTGCTGCAACGCCAACAAAAGCTCGAATTCAGGGAAATTGTCGAGGGGAGCTCCATTTACTATATTGCAGAGTTCACCTTCATCAACGAAGAGTGGCGGACATTTGACATCGGCTTCATACCCGACGGCGCAAGTGAACGTTATAACCACAGTTTCAAGCGACAACTCTATACCGATTGATGTCTAACCCCGATATCAAGCACAGTGTAGTACTCGCCAGCGGCAATGCTGGAAAGTTGCGTGAGTTAACAGATCTTCTCGCGCCTCTCGGACTGCGATTGCAGCCGCAAAGTAACTTTGATGTTCCCGAGGTAGCAGAAGACGGGTTGAGCTTTGTCGAGAATGCGATCATCAAGGCACGAGCGGCGGCACGCCACAGCGGTTTGCCATGCATCGCCGATGACTCCGGCATCGAAGTTGATTACCTCAACGGCGCTCCCGGCATTCACTCAGCGCGCTATTCGGCGCACGGCGATGAAGCCAATAACAAAAAATTGTTACGTGCGCTTGAGGGTGTCCCGGAATCACGGCGCGGCGCTCGCTTCCAGTGCGTGCTGGTCTACATGCGTCACGCTCTGGATCCGACACCGTTGATTTGCCAGGGTGCCTGGGAGGGCCGAATATTGCTCGACCCAGCCGGTGAACATGGCTTCGGTTACGACCCTCTGTTCTACGTTCCCGAACACAGATGCAGCTCTGCACAACTATCAAAGGATGTGAAAAACAGAATAAGCCACCGCGCACAGGCCAGTGCGCTGCTCTACAACGCACTACGTTCTCACTGATGCAGCTACCGCCGCTGGGATTGTACATCCATCTTCCCTGGTGCCAGCGCAAGTGTCCCTACTGCGATTTCAATTCCCATGAACGTGATAACATGCCCGAGCGAAAATACGCCGACACGTTAACGCAGGACCTTGCTGCTGAGTTGGGGCTGATACAGGAACGGGAAATTAAAACTATATTCATCGGTGGTGGTACACCCAGCCTTTTCTCCGCCAACACTATCGCCCGCTTACTGGAGTACATCTCTAATCTGAGTACACTTGCAGCCGATGTAGAAGTTACCATGGAGTCAAACCCAGGCAGCGCGGAAGCTGACAAATTTTGTCGGCTTTATGAGGCAGGCGTCAATCGGTTATCTTTGGGCATACAGACCTTTGACAACACGTTATTGAAGACACTGGGGCGAATACATACTAGCGAAGAGGCTCTCGCCGCCATCGAATCCGCTCATGCCGCCGGATTCGATAACCTCAACCTTGACCTAATGCACGGATTACCGGGGCAGACAGCGCGCCACGCACGCAGCGATCTCATGCAGGCCATTACAGCAGCGCCACAACACCTCTCCTGGTACCAGCTCACCATCGAACCCAATACGGTATTTCACAACCGGCCTCCAGCCCTGCCGAAGGAGAACGCACTGGCGGATATCCAGGACTGCGGCGAGGACGTGCTTAAGCGTTACGGCTATAAACAATACGAAATATCCGCTTACAGCCGCAGCGGTTTTGATTGCCGCCACAATCTTAATTACTGGACGTTCGGCGACTATTTAGGCATCGGCGCGGGAGCCCATGGCAAGATTACTTTCCCCGACGGACGGATCGCGCGTTACAGTAAACGGCGGCAGCCAGATGCATACATGTCGAACTACACTATGGTAGGTAAGCGGACACTGAGCGCAGATGATACCGTGGCTGAATTCATGATGAATGCCCTGCGTCTCGACAGGGGGTTCACGCTCGCAGACTTCACCTCACGCACCGGCCTGGCAAGTTGTATTCTGGACAAGCACCTGGACTCACTTCAGACGCGTGAACTGCTGACGGTCAATACAGGGGTAGTCAGCACAACTGCCCTGGGGCGGCGCTTTCTGAATACAGTTTTGGCAGAGTTTTCCTGACAAGTTGGCGACCGACGTTAGATTCCAGCAGGTGAAAGACTCAATCGAGGCCTCTGATAAATATCAGGTCCCACACCCTGTGACCCAAACGTTCGCCACGTTGTTCAAACTTGGTTAAGGGCCGATAGGCGGGGCGGGGCGCATATTCACCCGCGGCACAGGTATTAAATAAGCGCTCTGTGTCACTGAGTATTTGCATCATCTGTTCGGCGTAGTGCGCCCAGTCAGTGGCCAGGTGCAAGGTGCCGCCAGGACGCAACCGGTCTCTAACCAACTCAACGAAAGCGGGCTGAATCAGACGCCGCTTGTGATGACGTTTCTTGTGCCAGGGGTCAGGGAAATAGATATGCACGGCATCGAGAGAATATTTGGGGATACAATCGCGCAGTATTTCTACCGCGTCGTGGCGGAAGATTCGGATGTTGTCCACCGCATTCTTGTTCATGGCCTGGAGCAAGCTCCCCACGCCAGGCGTATGCACCTCAACACCGATATAATTCGTCGATGGAGCGGCCTCTGCCATTGCCAAGAGTGAGCCCCCCATACCAAAGCCAACCTCAAGCACGCGAGGCCCTCGGCGACCAAACGCGGCATCAATATCCAACACATCATTAGCGTACTCCAACCCAAAGCGCCGCCAATGTTGAGCAAAACCACGCTTTTGAGATTCGGTCATACGCCCGGCGCGCAATACGAAACTGCGTATCGGCCGTCTCGATCGTGAATCATTCATGGCGACTAACCACCGGACAAGATCTAGGTCAGTAGCTTCCAACCCGCAGCCGCCAGGCACGCCCAGCCAGCGATGAAGGCCAAGCCTCCCAGCGGCGTGATTGCGCCCAACCAGCGCACACCAGTCAAGCTCAGCAGGTAGAGGCTGCCGCAGAAAATAATGATGCCGATGCCGAACAGCCAACCACTGCCCTTAAGCAACGCGGTCTGTGGTTGACCAAGTGCAATGATACCGACAGCCAGCAGGGCCAGGCTGTGGTAGAAGTGATACTGAACAGCCGTTTCAAATACGCCGAAGGCATAACCATCCAGCTTGTCTCTCAGGGCATGCGCGCCAAAAGCCCCGAAAATAACCGCCAGCATGCCGCTCAGAGAGGCCAGCGTAATGCATATTTTTGCCATGCACATAGTGTACCCGAGAGACGGGAAAACCGCCTTAGCAAGGATGCAGGCGCAAAGAATCAGGCAGCAATAGTCACCCGAAGTTTTTTCATGGCGGCCTGTTCGAGTTGACGGATCCGCTCTGCAGAAACACTGTATTTGTCGGCAAGCTCGTGCAAAGTCGCCTTCTTTTCCGCCAGCCAGCGCTGAGACACTATGTCGCGACTGCGCTCATCCAGTTCGCCCAGAGCCGAGTGCAGGCGCATCTCGTTGTTGTCCTGCCAATCGCTAGACTCCAACAACAGGGAAGGATCTGAGCTGCGGTCTTCAAGATAATACTGGGGAGCTTGCCAAGCGTTGTCATCATCCCCATCGACCGGTTGATCATAGCCCATGTCACGACTGCTCAAGCGGCCCTCCATTCGTTGCACTTCCTTGACATCGACGCCCAAGTCGTCTGCTATCGCCTGTGCCTCTTCGGGGCTCAGCCAGGACAACGACTTTTTCGCACTGCGCAGATTGAAGAAGAGCTTTCTCTGGGCCTTAGTGGTGGCTACCTTGACGATGCGCCAGTTGCGCAAAATGAACTCATGCATCTCCGCCTTGATCCAGTGCACTGCGAACGAGACCAGGCGCACCCCCTTCTCGGGATCGTAGCGCTTCACCGCCTTCATCAGTCCGACGTTGCCTTCCTGGATCAGATCTCCCTCTGCCAACCCGTAACCAGAGTAGCTGCGAGCAATGTGCGCCACGAAGCGCAGGTGTGACATCACCAACTCACGCGCCGCGTGCAAGTTATTGTTGTAAAAAAGATCCTCCGCCAACTCTCGCTCCCGCGCCACGCTTAGCACGGGAATACTGCTGACCGCCTGGATATAAGCGGGCAGGTTGGCCCCCGGCACCATCTGGTCGACAGGCTGTAGGTTCTTTTTCATGGGCTTACCCCCCTCTGTATTGGGACACAATTTTAGCACTCAATCTATTAGAGTGCTAAAAAACATAAAGTTCCCTATGCCCCGGCCCATGTCGACAATAAATCCATTTATATATCAATATGTTATGTGGAGAGCCTCAGCGAGGCTCTATCCGGGCCAAGTGGCGGGACACCGCGAGCCAGGCCCCAGTGAGGCCCAGCAGCCCGCCGAGAATTATCAGATTCAAAGCTCCCATGATGCCCAGGCCCGTCAAGCGAAACGCACTTTCATAAAGCAGAACCAGTTCGCTAATAGGCTCCTCCAGGAACCAGAGGGCGCTGGACACCAGCAGACCAGCCAGCGCGCCACCACCCACCCCGTACCAAAAGCCGGTATACAAGAAAGGTCGCCTGACAAACGCATTACTCCCTCCTACCAATTTGACGATAACGATCTCGTCGCGTCGGCTTTCGATAGCGAGCTTGATCGTATTACCGAGAATAAGGAGTACCCCAGCAACAAGCATCACCCCGATTGCCATCACCAATCGCCGCCCCAACGCCATGATGCTATTCAAGCGCTGTAGCCACTCCATATCCAAGACCGCTTCTGCCACCGCTGGCAGCCCCTGCAGCTCTTGCCGCAACGCAGACGCCTCATCATGGCGGGGGTTGACCAGTATCAGATGCGGCAGGGGATTCTCCTCCAGGCTGGCTAGGACATCGGCAAACCCCGACAGTGTGCTGAATTCAGCCAGGGCATCCGCCCGGGTAATCAGCTGCGTGTCGGCGATATCTTCCCGCGCTTTCAATTCGCTCGCCAGTTGCCGCACGCGCTCGTCGGCCAGATCGTCCTGCAGGAACAGCGATATCTGTGCAGGTGCCTGCCAGCCCTCGCTGACCTGGCTGATGTTATCCAGCGCCACACTCAATCCTGTGGGCAGAGCCAATGCAATGCCGATCACCAACCAAGTCAGCAGACTGGCGCCGAGGCTTTGCAGAACCCTCAGCAGGCTGTCGGCGGCGGACAGGCGATGGTGCTGTAACCACCCCCTATAGCGATCACCCACACTGGTGCGACTGACGCTCGCGCCTTCAAGCCGCCGAACCGCGTCGCGACGGGTCATCCCGACACGCTCCCGTTGACTAGACTGCCTTCGCGCAACGTGATTATGCGATGGTGCAAACGAGATATCAGCGCCAAATCGTGGCTGGCGATGAGTACCGTCACACCCACCTGATTGAACTGTTCGAACAGGTCCATGATTTCCGCGGACAACGCAGGATCGAGGTTGCCGGTGGGCTCATCCGCCAGCAGCACCTCAGGTTTGTTGGCCAGCGCCATGGCAATCATCACGCGCTG